>JBGTSH010000020.1:0-55133 GCA_041940405.1 Polyangiaceae bacterium | reverse complement strand
GAGTCGGCGATGCCGTAGCGGACCTCTTTGCCTTCCATGTTGCCGCCGGACTGGAGGGCGCTCGCGACCTGGTCGGCGCCGAGCTGCGACAGGAGCGGGTTGCCCTGCTGCTCGCTCCAGTTGCACAGCATGAGCAGCGGGACGAAGATCGCCACCATAGCGGCATAGATCGCCCAGCCCTGGCGCTTGTCTTTGACCATCTGGCCGAAGGTGAAGCAGAGCGCGGCGGCAATGAGCAGGATCGACAACAGCTCGACGAAGTTCGAGAGCGCAGTCGGGTTCTCGAACGGAAGCCGCCGCCGTTGGTGCCCAGCTGCTTGATGGCGATCTGCGACGCGGCCGGTCCCATTGCGAGGCCCTGCTCGAGGACGGCGTTTCCGTCGGCGTCGGCGGTCGCTTGGAGGAGCGAGGCGGTGGCGTGCGCGGAGAACGTCTGGACGACGCCCTGAGAGACGAGGACCAGCGCGACGACGAACGACAAGGGCATCAGGATGTAGAGCGTGCTCCTCGTCATATCGACCCAGAAGCTGCCGAGGCCGTCGGTCTCCTTGCGCGTGAACGCACGGATGAGAGCGACCAATACGGCCATTCCGGTTGCCGCCGAGACGAAGTTCTGCACCGTCAGAGCGGTCATCTGCGTGAAATAGCTCAGCGTCGACTCGCCGCCGTACGCTTGCCAGTTCGTGTTCGACGTGAAGCTCGCCGCCGTGTTGAATGCGAGCTCCGGCGCTATCTCCCCGAGGCCGTCGGGGTTCAACGGCAGGACCGTTTGAAGGCGCTGGATGAGGTACACCGCGAGCGCGCCGAACAGGTTGAACGCCAAGCACGCGAAGGCGTACCTCTTCCACGTCATCTCTTCGTCCTCGCGGACGCCGGCCGCCCGATAGAAGAGCCTCTCGACGGGGCGGAGTATGCGCCCCATGACCCCGGTGCTCCCGTCGTAGACGCGCGCCATGTACCTGCCGAGCGGCACGGCGAGCAGCGTCAAGACCGCCAGGTAGACGACGATGGTGACGATGGAGTGCGTTGTCATGACAGCTTCTCAGGGAGCAGAAGGGCGATGAATAGATAGAAGAGCAGCAGGAGCGAGAGCACACCGGCGAGGTAGAACAGGGTTGTCATGGTGGCCTCACACGTGCTCGGCGAGCTTCACGAAGCCGACCGATAGCGCGAAGAAGACGAGGAACAGGAGCACGTACAGCGCGTCCATCAGGGCTTCTCCTCCCGAGAGTGCTCGGGTCGGTTGGGTCTCCATCCCCGGGCGAAGTTGGAGATCAGAACGATGAGCATGATTGTCGCGTAACCGTACGGCGCGAAGCGTTGGGGGCAGATCAAGGTGTCTGGACCGAGCATCAGGAAACGATCAACCTGCGGGGCGTCACCGAGCGTGCCAGCTCAGAACCACGCGGTCGCTCCGAGCGTGATGGTGTCTTGGTAGCGTGCATCCGGGACGAAGGGGGTCTCGCCGCCGTCGCCGGCGACATCACCGGCGAAGAACATGTCGCCCGCCGCATGATCGTGGCGGTACTCGAGTCGGACAGAAACGTGGTCGACGGCGCGTGCCTCGAGCGTCGCCGTTTGGGAAGTGACCCAGTCGACGGGCCAGAAGATGCGTGACGCCTCGCCGCTGCCGTTCGATCCCGCCTTCTCGTAGAAGACGTCTCCTCGAACGCCGGCGTACAGCCAGTCCACCAGCTTGAACTGCGTCGCGAGCGCGCCCGCTACCCAATAGCTCGTGCCGAGGTCAGTGACCTCGAAGCCGGTGTCGAAGTGCGGTTGGATCTTGAACCAGTCCGTCGCGCTCCACGTCAGGTGGGTGTCGAAAGTGTTGCGCCACGGGTCGCCCTCCGGGATGTCATCGGGTCTCTCGATGCCACCGAAATAGAGCAGGCTCCAGGCGAGCTCGTCGGTGGTGTACGTGAGCTGCGCGTAGCCGGACTTCTCAGGGTTGTTGTCGACGACGCTGTTCCAGCCGTTGACGATGCCGAGGGTTACGCCCCACTCGTCGGTGGGTTTGAGGGTGGCTCGTGCTCCTGTGTGGTAGAACGGGAGCCCGAAGAAGAGGTTCGATCGCGACCACTGCCAGTTGTCCTTGACGGCGATCGACTCGGGGCCAACGGGCGACAGGAAGAGACCTCCCTGAAGCAGCAGTCCCTTCAATACGGGAAACTCGTACCCTGCATACGCCTGCTGCACGAACCTCCAGGTATCGAGTGAGGACGTGTTGGCGCCGGCTGCGCCGGGAGAGAGCGGCTCCGCCAGGTAGTACGTGTCCGGTGTGTGGCCTGCCTGCAGTGTTACGCGCGCCTGCGCGCCCTCATACGCAAGCTGGCCGTCCAGCGCGACGTTGGAGATCGTGAAGGTGTTGTGCCGGTTGTCGAAGCCGCGGAAGTTCGTGATGCGGTTGGACGGGTCGTTGAAGTTCCACTGGTAGTAGACCTCGGCGTAGCCACCGAACGTGATCTGGGGCTCGGGCTTGGCCGCTTCCTCTTGGGCCTTCTTCTCGGCTTCGAGCTTCTGAAGCGTCGCCCGCTGGTGAGCGACTTGCTCCTCGGCCTTCCGTCGCTCCAGCTCGGCCTTGAGCGCGGCGAGCTCCGCGGCGGCCGCATCCGCCTTCGTCTCGGCGGACTTGGTGCGCTCCTCCAGCGCGCGGATCTGGTCTTGGAGCGCCTCGAGCGCTTCCGCGGAGACCGCGGGCTGAGCAGGCGGCTCCGGCTGGGCGGGTTGGGTTGGGCGCGGCTGTGCGGCGGCAACGGTGGGCGTAGCGACCGCGAGCAAGCTGATCGGGATGAGAAGACGAGCACGAAACATGGGCGCACCCTACGGCTCGGCGAATCAGCGGCCGATCAAGGCGCCGCCCCCTCCGATCAGGAATTCTTCAAGAGGCACAGGTTCGGGTAGAACTGCGCTCGGGTCCGGGCGACCCCCGAGGACGCCGAGATGGAGCCGAAGCACCCCGTATGCCCGAGCTGAAGCGTGGAGCCGAGCGCGGGCGTCCACACGATTCCGTGGCGCCGCCTCCGCAGTCCTTGCGTCCACCAGCCATTGGTGCGCCGGTCGCCGCGCGCGAGGGGATCGTTCCAGCGGGGCCGCGCTCGGGGACATCGCTCGTTCCGACCGCCGCGCTGGCAGCGTTCATCGTTCTCGCTGGCGCCGCGGACTTTGTGCTGTTCGCTGCCCACTGGTCTTCGGTTGTCGCTGCCGCGGTTCTCTCGATCCTCGTCGTCCCCTGGGGCGCGCTCGTCCTCCGCCCCGAGGTGGAGGAGGCGGGGCGGCCGGGGCGTCGAAAGAGGCTCCTCGTCTTTCACTGGGTCAATGCGGCGCTCGTCGCAGCGTTCACGTTCGCAAAGTGGTCGGTCGCATCGGGAGCGCTTCGTGGTGGAGCCTTGCACGTGGGGCCGTACCGCACCTACGCGACCGCGGTCGTTCTCTTGCTTCTTCTGGGGCTTGCGCTGCGGGGCGGCCGCATCGCGCGCCTCGCCGAACTGAGCACGGAGCATCCCGCTCGCTTGATGGCCGTCTCCTTCGGCACTGCGAGCGTCCTCGGAGCGCTCCTACTGGCGCTCCCCATCTGTCTGCGTGACGTGGGAAGCGCGTCGCTCCTCGATTCGCTGTTCATGTCGATCAGCGCGGTCTGTGTCACCGGGCTCACCACGGTGAACGTCGCCGAGACCTATACGTTCACGGGGCAACTCGTACTTTGCGTGCTGATGCAGATCGGCGGCCTCGGCATCATGGCCCTCACCGCCGCAGTGACCATGCTCGCCGGACAGCGCATGGGCATGAAGCGGTCGGCGGTACTGGCCGAGATGGTGGATGCGGGATCGCTCGCCGACCTGAAGCGCACACTCCGCGCCATCGTGCTGTACACCCTGGTGTTCGAGGCCGCCGGTGCTGCGCTGCTCTACGTCCAGTTCGATCTGGTTCCCGAGCTTTCGGAGACTGCTTCGGCGCCGGGCCCGATGGCGGGGCCGGGCAGCGCGCTGTGGGCGGCCGTGTTCCATTCCGTGAGCGCCTTCTGCAACGGAAGCCTCTCGAACTTCCGAGGCGGGTTGGTGCCTTTCGCGGGGTATCCCGGCATTTGCCAAACACTATCGGTGCTGATCGTGCTCGGAGGGCTCGGCTTTCCGGTCATTCACGAGCTGACGTTCCGCGCGCATGCGTGGTTGCGGCGCATGCGTCCGCGGAGGATGTCCCTCAACACCCGCGTGGCACTCCTCACCAGCGCCGTCCTGCTCGTCGTGATGGCGATCGCGTACCTGGCGCTCGAGAGCAGTGCATCGTTCCGCCGGCTTTCGATTGCGTCGCGCATCAACGCAGCCATCTTTCAGTCGGCGTGCGCCCGCACATCGGGATTCAATCTGGTCGATGTCGCCGAGATGCGTCCCGCAACGCTGCTCCTCACCTCCTTCGCGATGTTCGTGGGCGCCGGCCCCGGGTCCACGGGGGGTGGAATCAAGACGACCACGCTGGCCGTCCTCTTTGCCTCCTATCGCGGGGAGCTGAGGAATCAGCGCGCCCGTCTGTTCGACCGCACCATTCCGGAGGCGGTGGTTCGGCGCGCCGTCGGCGTCGCCTTCTTGAGCATCGTGGTGATCTGTGCCGTGGTGTTCGTCCTCTCGGTGCTCGAGCCGTTCGACACGCTGGCCCTGTTCTTCGAGGCGGTCAGTGCGTTCTCGACGACCGGCCTCTCGACAGGTATCACCCCGAGCTTGAGCGGGGCTGGCAAGTTGCTGGTCGGGCTGACCATGCTGTTCGGCCGCATCGGGCCCCTGACGGTCGCTCTGGCGCTCTCGGCGCGCGGGCGCCCTGCCGCCGTCGAGCTCGCCGAGGAAAGAGTCATGATTGGGTAGCAGGATGAAGAAGCTCCGAATTCTCGTCATTGGATTGGGTCGCTTCGGTAGCTCGCTCGTCAGCGAGCTCTTCGACACCGGCGTAGAGATCGCCGTCATCGACAAGAGCTCGACCGCCGTCGATGCCCTCAAAGACAGGGTTGGGGCCGCGTACGTCGCCGACGGCTCGGACCCGGCCGTGCTCGAGAGCATCGGCGCGCAGGAGATGGACGTTGCGGTGGTGACCTACGGAGAAGACTTCGAAGCGACGGTGCTCGCGGTCTCGACCCTGGCGCAGATGAAGGTTCCGGCGATCCTCGCCCGCGCGGCAACGGAGCGCCAGGCGACGGTCCTGCGGTCCATCGGCGCCACCCGCGTAGTGCTCGTAGAGGACGAAATGGGGCGCAGGCTCGCGCCCGAGGTGCTCTCGCCAGTCGCTGCGCAGCTGGTGGACTACGCCTCTTCTTTCCGGGTGCTTCCCTGGACGCCGACCCCAACGTTCATCGGAAAGACGCTCGCGGAGCTCGACATGAGGCGCAAGCACGAGATCTCCGTGCTCGGCTATTGGCGAGGCCGGATCCCCACGGGAGGCAAGCGCGTGAAGCCGCACATCCCAGGGCCCGATTACCGCATCGAGGCGGGCGACACGCTCTTGCTCATCGGCTTGCACGACGCCATCGAGAGCTTCCTTTCAGCTTGAGTCTTGCTCGTTCGGAGCGCGGTCTCGCAGCCGGTATCCGACGCCCGGCTCCGTTACGATCCATTGCGGCCGGGCGGGATCGGCCTCGACCTTCTTGCGAAGCTCCGCCATGTGCACCCGGACGTAGTGCGGATGCTCGACGAAGGCAGGTCCCCAGACATCCTTCAGGATCTGTCGGTGGGTCAGCACCTTGCCCGCGTTCTTCGCCAGGAGCGTCAGCATCCGGTACTCCGTCGGAGTGAGGTGGACCTCCCGGCCGCTGACGGTGACCTCTCTTCGGGCGAAGTCGACGTGGATGGGGCCGGCGTCGAACGTCTCGCTCGCAGATGCGCCGCGCGCTCTCTGCGCATGCCGGATCGCCACGCGAATCCTCGCCAACAGCTCTTGCACGCCGAATGGTTTCGTCAGGTAGTCGTCCGCTCCGGCATCGAGCGCCTGCACTTTGTCCTCTTCTTTGCCCCGCGCCGACACGACGATGATCGGAGTATCGGTAAAGCCGCGCAACTCCTGCGTCAGCTCCAGACCATCGCGATCCGGGAGACCGAGATCCAGAACGACGAGATCGGGGGCGTGCGTCGTCAAGAGCTGCATCGCCTCCTTCGCAGTCTGCGCCTCGAACAGGCGGTAGCCGTGAGAGACCAAGGAAGCCCGCAAGAACTTGCGCAGCGGTGCTTCGTCCTCGACCAGCAGAACCAGCGGACCCTCGGCGGTCATGTCGGCTCCGTGGGAGCTTCCGGCGGCGTCGAAGGACGACCGTCGGTCAGCGGGAGTCGAATGCGAAAACGCGCGCCGCCGCCGTCGCGTGCGACGACATCGAGCGTTCCGCCATGAGCCCGAGCGATCGCGCGACATATCGGGAGGCCCAAGCCCACCCCCGAGACGCGCGAGTGTTGCCCGCGGTAGAAGCGCTCGAAGATGCGCTCCCCGTCTCCGTGGGGAATGCCCGGACCGCGGTCTAGCACATCCACCTGGAGCTCTCGCGGCGTGCTCCGCGCGGCGATCGTCACCTCTGTGCCCGCAGGTGTGTACTTGGCCGCATTCTCGAGCAAGTTTACGAGGAGTTGTTCGAAGAGGATGGGGTCGATGGACACGAGTGGAAGCTCGTCGTCGAGGTCGGTGGTCACGATGTGTCTACCGAGTTGCTTTTCGAGTCGTTCGAGCGCGGAGCCCACCACCTCCTCGAGCGGAACCCACTCCCGGCGCAAGCGGACGTGCCCGGACTCGAGGCGGGTCATGTCGAGTAAGTTCGCGACGAGGCGTTCCAGCCGCTCGGCCTCTTCGCAGATGGTTCCGAGGAGGTCGCCCCGCATCTCTGTGGAGAGCTTGTTTTCATCGCGGAGCGTCGACGCAGCGCCGGTGATGGCGGCGAGCGGCGTACGCAGATCGTGCGATACCGTGGAGAGCAGGGAGCTCCGGAGCTCTTCCGTCTTGGCCGCGAGCGCCGATTGGCGCGCTTGCTCGGCCAGGCGCGTGCGGTCGAGCGCGAAGCCTGCTTGTCGTCCGAGCGCCTCGAGAAAGCCCTGCTCGTCCGAGCGAAGGGGTACATCGCCCGCTGTGACGAGCGCGATCACGCCGAGCGGCTCTGCACCCGTGCGGATTGGAACCGAGATCGACCCTGCTCCAGGCAGCGTATCGGTGCCGCGCCCCGCGGGTCGCCCGTGCTCGAGCACCCATTTGACGACGCCGACATCGTTCGGATCGACGCTGCTTCCGACGGGCCACGCTGCGGCAGGCGCCGTAGCGGCGTTCTCCTCGGGCAGGTACACGATGGCGCTGCCGCCGAACGAATCGGACACGTGCCGTGCGGTGACTTCCGCGATTCGTGTCGCACCGAACGCGGCCGCGAGATCACGGCTCAGATCGTAGAGGGCGCGCGTGCGCTCCTCGCGCGCGAGTGCTTGTGCCTCTTGCCGGCGGACGCGATGGGTCAGTGCGCTGATCACGATCCCGACGACGAACATCATCACGAACGTAAGGAGATACCGACCGTCCGCGACGGCGAACGTGTAACGCGGCGGGACGAAGAAGAAGTCATAGGCTGCGACCGAGAGCGCGGCGCCCACTATCGAGGGCCCGCGACCGAAGGACACGGCGCAGACCACCACCGCGAGGAGGTAGAGCATCTCGACGTCGGGGATCGGAAGCAGCTCGGCAAGGCCGTGCGCGAACGCAGTCGTGACGCCGACGACGGCGACAGCGGACAAGTATCGCTCGGGCTTGTCCGCCGGCTCCGGAACCGGCTGCGACGCACCCGAATGGCCATTCGCGGGACGATTTTCATCCCCGGAGATGACGTGGACGTCGATCTCTCCGCTGCCGCGGACCACCTCATCCAGGAGCGAGCCCCGAACCAGATCCCTGATGCGAGGGTGCGTCGGTTTGCCGAGGATGATGCGTGTGACGTTGTGCCGGCGCGCGTAGGCGAGGAGCGCTTCGCTCACCTTCGCGCCGGTCAATCGAACGATGGTGGCGCCCAGGGACTCCGCGAGGCGAAGGTGACCGTCGAGACGCTGGCGTGCGGCCTCGCCGAACGGCGCCATGCCGGTGACCTCGACGTAGGCAGCGACCCAGGGCGCGCGCAGACCGGCGGCCATACGTCGAGCGGCACGGACGAGCCGGGCCGATCCTGGCGACGGCCCGATGCAGACGAGAATCCTTTCGCTCGTGGACCAGGTTTCGGTGACGCCGTGCTCCGCGCGGTACGTCTGGACGTCGGCGTCGACCCGTTCGGCCGTTCGCCTGAGCGCGAGCTCGCGAAGCGCGAGCAGGTTGCCTCGCCTGAAGAAGTTCTGCCCCGCGCGCGACGCCTGCTCGCCCAAGTACACTTTCCCTTCGGCAAGGCGCTGCATCAGCTCTTCGGGCGGGATGTCCACGAGCTCGATCTGGTCGGCACGCTCGAGCAACGAGTCCGGAACCGTCTCGCGGACGACGACGTGGGTGATCTGCGCGACCACGTCATTGAGGCTCTCGACATGCTGCACGTTGAGCGTCGTGTGGACCTCGATCCCCGCCTCGAGCAGCTCGATGACGTCCTGCCACCGCTTCTTGTGCCGTGAACCTGGGACGTTGGTATGCGCCAGCTCATCCAGGAGCAGGAGGGCGGGGCGCCTGGCAAGCGCGGCGTCGAGATCGAACTCCTCGAGCTCGCGACCGCGGTACGCGATCTTCCGCCGTGGCAGGACTTCGAGGCCGCGCACGAGCGCGTCCGTCTCTTTGCGCCCGTGCGTCTCGACCGCACCTACGACCACGTCGATGCCCTGCGCGTCGAGACGTTGCGCCGACTCGAGCATCGCGAAGGTCTTCCCTACGCCCGGTGCGAAGCCGAAGAAGATGCGGAGCTTGGCGCGCTTCTCCCGCTCCTCCTCCGCTGCGGCGCGCCGGAGCAGCGCTTCGGGGTCGGGTCGTTCTTCGGTCATGTCCGTAGCGTTCTCGTCTCGCGCCCCGCGGGCGCGGACGCTCGGAAACGTGCATCCCGCAGCATCAAGGCGGTATCAAGATTGATGGCGAGACACCCCAAACGAAAGGAGGTCTGCAGGCAGCAAAGAGACGATGGCGCCGACGCGTAGCCAGGGCGGCCGAGGAGGATTACTTCGAGAGCTCGCGGATCGCGCGTTCGACGTCCTCGACCCGGCCGACCAAGAGGAGGGTATCGCCGGCGGTGAAGACGTACTGAGGACCAACGGGCTCGAGGGCGCCCTCGGTAACGGAGCCGCGCCCGCCGCGCGCGACGCCGACCGCGCTCACGTCGAAACGCGACCGGAGGTCCACCTCTTTCATCGACTGGCCGACCACGGGGCCGCCGACCGCCCAGGCCTCCAACCGGAAACCTTCGGCGAACCTGGGGATCCCCAGATCGAGCTCGAGGTCGGGCGCGGCGTCCGGCGCCTCGCGATCCCGGCCAGCCCTTCGGAGGATGCCGAGACCGACGATCGCGCAGAAGAACGAGGCACCGAAGATCCCCAACTTGGAAAGATCCTGGAGCTCGGGCTGCTGTGGAAACGCCAGCGTCGCTACGAAGATCGACATGGTGAAGCCGATGCCTGCGAGGATCGATATCGCGAAGATCTGGACCCACGTCGCGCCTGTGGGCTTCGGCGCCAACCCGCTGCGAACCGCGATCCAAGTGGCACCGGCGATGCCGATGGGCTTCCCGAGCGCAAGGCCGAACGCGACTCCGAGCGCGGCGGGCGAGCGGGCGCTCGCGCCGATTTCGGTGGTGAACGACACGCCGGCGTTCGCGATCGCGAAGACCGGCACGATGAGGAACGCGACCCACCCATGCAGCCCATGCACCAGCCGGTCGAGCGGCGGCTGCATCGCCTCGAGGTGACGCTCGATCGCGCCGATCGGGCCGGCTGCATCGAGATCGCGCTCGTCGTTTCTGCGGAGGCGCATGATGGCACGCTCGAGGTCTCCGAGGACCTCGCTCGGGCGCCGTCGCCCGCGCGCGGGGATGCACAGGCCCAGGATCACGCCCGCAATCGTTGCGTGGATCCCCGACTGCAATACGGCCAGCCAGAGTGCGATGCCGGCCACCGCGTAGGGCCACACGCGCGTGACCCCCGACCACAGCATCGCGACCAGCACCACGGTCAACACGCCGGCGACCAGGAGCGCACCGACGTCGAGCGCGCCACCGTAGAAGATGGCGATCACGAGGATGGCGCCCAGGTCGTCGAAGATCGCCAAGGCCATCAGGAACACGACGAGCGCCGAGGGAACCCGGCGGGACACCAACGCGACGCACCCGAGCGCAAAGGCGATGTCGGTCGCCATCGGGATGCCCCAACCGTTTTCCGCCGGGCCGCCAGCGTTGATCGCATAGTGGATCGCCGCGGGCACCATCATCCCGCCGAGCGCCGCGACGAGCGGCAGGGTCGCGCGCCGGAGCGTACGAAGCTCGCCCACCAGGAGCTCGCGCTTGATCTCCATCCCCACGACGAGGAAGAAGACGGCCATCAACGCGTCGTTGATCCAATGGTGGAGCGGCCACGAGATCCCGCGTCCGCCCAGCGCAATCGTCACGGGGAAATCCAAAAATGCGTGGTAGCCGCCGGCGTAACGTGAGTTCGCCAAGACGAGCGCGAACGCGGTCGCCACCATCAGGAGCACGCCGCCGGCGGCCTGCGTTCGGAAGAACTCTCGGAAGGGGCGAACGACCGCGAAGATCAGCCGCGGGACGGGAGCGCGCTTGGTCATAGGAGGGTGGGGCCGCCGACCGTGCCGACCGCGCTGACCCTTCGTGGCGGAACGCCGTGGGCGACGATCGCGAGGTGGCCGAGAACGAAGAAGAGAATGATCATGGGCGCGCACGTGCTGGCGGCCCGACCAGCACAAGCCTGCGGCCACTCGCGGCCACACCCTTGATGACGCCTTGATACCACGCCCGCCGGATCCGCGGGGAAGACTTCAACCTCGATCCCCCCGAGGTGAGGCGTCACAGATCGATCTGCATGCCGATCTCGACCACGCGCTGCGGCGGGATGCCGAAGTATCGCGGCGCGGTCTGCGAGTTGCGACTCATGAACGCGAACACTTGCTCGCCGCGGCGGCTCATCTGGCCGGCGCCGGTCGCGAGCAGCGTTTCGCGACCGAGGTAGTACGTCACATCGGTCAGCGAGAACGGCAGGTCGAACTGTTTTACGGCGTCCTGAAGCGAGCGAGGCACGTTCGGCGTCTCCATGAAGCCGACGCGGATCGCGACGCGGTAGAAGCCCTCACCCAACGTTTCGACCTCGACCGCTCGGTCGAGCACACGAGGGACCTTCTCGTTCTGCACCGTGACGAGCAGCACGATGTCGTGGAGCGCCTTGTTGAAGCGCGCATGGTGGAGCAAGAGCGGCGGCGTGCCGCCGGGGTTCGACGTCAAGAACACCGCCACCCCCGGCACACGGACGATCGGCAGCTCGTCGCCTTCGTCGGTGCGGAACCTGCCGCGGCGGATGCCTTCGATGAATTCTTTGAGCGGCCTCATGAGGTTCGTGAAGTGCTGCGCGAGGAGGGCGCGGCCGCGCTTCCAAACCAGCATCGATCCGAAGAGACCGAGCCCGATCACGATCGGAACGAAGCCGCCGTCGAAGAACTTGAGAGCATTGGCGCCGAAGTAGGCGAGGTCGATCGCCAGGAACAGCGCGGCGATCGGCAGCGCGCGCGCGAGCGTCCACCGCCATTGGGTGCGGGTGACGACGTAGTAGGCGACGGTGGTGATGCCCATCGTGCCGGTGACCGCGATGCCGTATGCGGCGGCGAGCTTGGAGGACTGCTGGAACGCGAGCACCAACGCCACGCACCCGACGGCGAGCGCCGCATTGACCTCGGGGATGTAGATCTGCCCTTCGGTCGCGCTCGACGTGTGCTTGATGCTGACGCGCGGCAAATAGCCGAGCTGCACGGCTTGCCGAGTCAGGGAGTAAGCGCCCGAGATCAGGGCTTGCGACGCGATGATCGTGGCCAGCGTCGCGATCGCCACGAGCGGGTAAATGAGCGGTCCCTTGGGAACCTGGGCGTAGAAAGGGTTCTGCGCAATGGCCGCGAGCGTCTCGGGATCCGGCGCCGTCGTGAGGAGCGCGCCCTGGCCGAAGTAGTTCAAGAGCAGCGCCGGAAGCACGAGCCCGTACCAGGCGATCTGAATTGCGCGCCGGCCGAAATGCCCCATGTCCGCGTACAGCGCTTCGCCACCGGTAATGACGAGCACGACGGACCCGAGAACCACGAAGCCGTGAATTCCATGCGATTGGAAGAAATGAACCGCATGGAGCGGGTTGGTCGCCGCGAGGATCTCTGGATGCTTCGAGATATGGAAGATTCCGAGCGAGCCCAATGTAACGAACCAGACGACCATGACCGGGCCGAACAAGTTGCCGATCGTGCTGGTGCCGCGCTTCTGGATGGCGAACAGGCCGACGAGGATCGCGACGGTGAGCGGAACGACGATCGGCTTGAAGGACTCGGTCGCTACCTCGAGCCCTTCCGTCGCCGACAGCACGCTGATCGCCGGCGTGATGATACCGTCTCCGTAGAGGAGGCACGCGCCGAACAAGACGAGCGCAGTGAGCAGGCCGACTCGGCCGGTCTTCTTCTTTTCCGGCCGCTCGGGGAGGAGCGCAAGGAGCGCGAGGATCCCGCCTTCGCCCTGGTTGTCCGCGCGCATGATGAACGTGAGGTACTTCACGCTCACGACGAGGATGACGCTCCAGAACATCAACGAGAGGACGCCGAAGACGTTCTCGGTCGTGGGTGCGACGGCGTGCGGTCCGTGGACGCACTCTTTCAACGCGTAGAGGGGGCTCGTCCCGATGTCCCCGTAGACGACGCCGAGCGCACCGAGCGCGAGGGCCCCCGCGTTGGACGTGTGGTGGACTGCGGCGGAGGGCGGGGCGGCGACCGAGCTTGGCGAACCAGCCATGAGGCTGGGCCGACGTTAGCCTCAGTTCGGCGGACGTCAGCCGCCGCGGGTTACGTCTTGATACCTCCTTGATGTCACGAGCAGGGATCCTGATGGCTCCTTGATGGGTTCGAGCAAGAGCTTGATCAAGCGCTGATGACCGGCTGCGTAGCCTGACCGGGCATGCTGTCCGAGACTTCGGGGCCGGGGCCGTTCTACGACCGCCCGCTCGTGCTGATCGGTGCCGTGCTGGGCTCGCTGCGATGCTCCCTCGCGCTGCTACGCGGCGAACGGTTCGGCGCCGAGGCTACGGTGGCGGCGTTGGTAGCGACCGCCTGCATCGTGCAGCTCGTGCGCGAGGCGTGCTTCACCTGAGGCGTCCCCCGACTCGGGGCGCTGGGATCGCGTCGAGGCGCCGCCCCATTGCAAGCGTCTATCAATGCTGGGTTTGGTAATTGCTCAGCGCCCATTTCCCTGTCCGAATCTGCCACAGTGATCCATCGAGAAGCGTGTCGCTGAGGCAGAAATGTGCACCGGCGGCACGTGGTCTCGCGGCGACCGCGGCCCGCTTGTGTGGCGCGCAATTTGAAACGTCATCATGCCTCGCGGGACGCTCCCCGCAGGAAGGGCTTAAGGACGGAATTGTCGCCAAAGGTAAGCATCTTGCTGGTCGACGATCGGCCGGAGAATCTGCTTGCGCTCGAAGTGACCCTGGAGCCTCTCGGCCAGCGCCTGGTGCGCGCCTCTTCGGGGGCCGAGGCGCTCGCCGCCGCGTCGAAGGAAGACTTCGCCGTCATCCTCATGGACGTCTGCATGCCGGGCCTCGACGGGTTCGAGACGGCGGTGCTCCTCAAGCATCAGCTTCAGCCGGTCCGAACGCCCATCGTGTTCATCAGCGCGTATCTCGAAGCGCACAACGTGCTCAAGAGCTACTCGCTCGGAGCCGTCGACTACATCCTCAAGCCGATCGATCCGGACGCTCTTCGCTCGAAGGTCGCGGTCTTCGTCCAGCTCCGCCAGCAGCAGGTCGCCCTCGAGGCCGCGCGCGCGGCGCTCGAGGCACGCGTCGTCGAGCGCACGGCGGAGCTGGCCGCGGCCAACGCCGAGCTCGAGCGCGAGGTGATGCAGCGCAAGAACGCCGAGCAACGCCTCTACGATCGCGCCTTTCGCGACGATCTGACGGGCCTCGCGAACCGCGCTCTGTTCATGATTCACCTGAGCCGCGCCCTCACGCGATCGCGGAGGCGGCCGAAACCCACGTTCGGCGTGCTCGTGCTCGATGTCGACCGCTTCAAGGCCGTCAACGATGCGCTCGGCCACCTGGCGGGGGACAGGCTGCTCGCCGCATTCGCCAGGCGCCTCGTCGACAGCTTGCGCGAGGTCGACACCGTGGCTCGGTTGGGCGGCGACGAGTTTGCCGTCCTCCTCGACGGGATCGAGGACGCGCGAGACGCGAGCCGCCTGGCCGACAGGATCCTCTCCGAGCTGAGGGAGCCCTTCGATATCGACGGCCGAGTCGTCTCGGCGTCGGCCAGCATCGGGATTGCCGTCATGAGCCCGCGGTATGTTCGAGCCGGCGAGCTCGTTCGCGACGCCGACCGAGCGATGTACCGCGCCAAGGAAGCCGGTCGCGGTCGCTGCCACGTCTTCGACCGTCAAATGCACGAGCACGTCATGACGCAGCTGCGGCTCGAGGGCGATCTGGCGCACGCGCTCGAGCGCGATCAGATGCGCGCCCACTACCAGCCGGTCCTGCGAGCTCCCGATCTCGCGCTGTCGGGGTTCGAGGCGGTGCTTCGCTGGAGTCACCCGGAACGAGGAATGGTCGCCGCAGCGAATTTCGTCGCCTCGGCCGAAGAGACCGGGGCCATCCGCCCGATGGGACGCTGGATGCTGGACCAGGCCATGAAGACCCTGGCGTCGTTTCGGCGCATGGGCACGAGCGGGATCTCCGTCAGCGTCAACGTGTCGGCGGCCGAGATTTCGACGGCCGGCTTTCCCGGTGAGGTGGAAGCTGCCTTACGAGCCGCGAAGGTAGACCCGGCATGTCTGGGCATCGAGGTTACCGAGCGAGCTCTGGCGGCAGCGCCGGCCCGCGCGACAGAGGCGTTGCGCTCGTTGGCGACGCTGGGCGTTCCCATCACGCTCGACGACTTTGGTAGAGGCCCGTCGACGCTCCGCGATCTGGATTCGCTGCCGATCTCCGCGCTGAAGCTCGATCGGCTCCTCGTGGCTCGCGTGACGCGTGACGGCGAGTCGCTCTTCGCTGCAATGGTCGGGCTCGGACACCAGCTCGGAAAGACGGTGATCGCCAAAGCCGTCGAATCGAGCGAGCAGCTGGAGCGCGTGGTCGCCCTCGGCTGCGACGCCGTCCAAGGGCACCACCTTTCGGTGCCTCTCGACGACGCCGCCGCAAAGGGTTTCGCGCGTGCGCGTTCGGGCGCCTTCAGGATGCGACGGGTCGGCGGCTCGTTCGACGAGTAGCCGCTCGGCTACTTCGCCGCGCCCACGTCCTTGCAGCAGCGAAACCCCAGGTGGTAGTTGGCATGGTTCATCCCCTCATCGTCGTGCCAGGCGGGCGCGCGCCAGCGGCAGTCGTCGAGATGAGCCTCTTTGATCTGGAAGATGAACCAGCTCCCTTTCATTTCGGGACGCCCCGTTCCGCCCCGGCTTCCGAGCTGCTTCGCTTCGAGCGGGAGGAGCATGTGCTCGGCCGCGTTGCCGTGCTGATCGTAGACGCCGAGCGGGCTCTTGCAGCCGGGGAACGAGCCCGCCGGGTACGTGTTCGACCCGCATTCCTTCCAGCCGGACGCCGTGCACTTTGGTGACGGCTGGCTGTCGGTCGCGCACTGCTTGTGGTCTTTCGTGGTGCCGTAGGCCCAGCGAATGCTCCGGGCGCCGTTGTGTGCGTACGACGACTGGAGTCGAGGCATGTCGAACCGGTACTCCTCGCTCGGCGTCAGAAGATCGCCCGCGCACGCGCCCTCCCATTCGTGCGCGTCGCAGAGACGCTTGCCCATGACGTGGCAGAGCTCTTGTGCCTGCGCCGTCGCGACCCAAGTCAGCGGGTATTCGCAGGGCAGCCCCGGGAACTCGTACCGGTCGATGCAGACCTTCGCGTCGGATTCCTTCTCCTTGTCGACGTCGTAGACCGGGACCATGTACGGCGCGCCACAGAGGGGCTTCTTCTCGTCCTTCACGCCGGCCGCGCGGCGCCGATCGAAGCACTCGCGCCGCGTGATGGGGTGCGCGGTGGGCTCGGGGTTGCCTTGGCCGGTCGACTTCGACGCCGCCATGATCTTGAGCATCGCATTGGCGCCGCGGTCATCGAGCTGGCCCGTGGCCTTGAGGCGGGCGACGAGCTGCTCGCGTTGCTCGAGGATCGTCGTTGCGACAGCGTCCATGTTCGGTAGCTCTTCCGACTCGTACTCGGGCGCCGGCGCGACGGCCGAAGCCGACGGCGCAGGCGGCGGAGCGACGCTCGCGACGCTCCCCGAGACCAGAGCGTCGGCTCGCGCAGCACGTTCCTCGTCGCAGCCGGCGAGCGCGACGGGCGCGAGGCCGACGAGAACGAGAACGAGGTGAGCGCGCGGCGTCATCCGAAATCGGCGCATCGTAGCAGGCGGCTACGGCTGGAGCTTGGCCACGTAGAGCTGATTCTGAAAGTCGAGGCCCGCGACGGCGCCGGTCACGACGACGCGACCCTGCGGATCCAAGGCCAGATCGCTGACCCAGGCGCGCGTGCCGTCGGCCACGAGGCGCGTCCAGGCGACATCCCCGGCTGGGGTGACCTTCACGATGAAGCCGTTCGAGCGAGTGGTACGCGCGAGCTGCTCGTTCGACTGTCCCGCGACGTAGGTGTTGCCGGCGGGATCGATCTGGGCGGCGGAGACCGAGAGTCTGCTCCCGCGAAGGACCTCCTTGGTCCAGAGCGTGCTGCCCGCGGCGTCGAAGCTCGTCACGACCAGCCCGACGCCGTCATTGCTCGACGCAGCGGTCTCCTTTTCTCCGAACCTGGTGACGCCACGCGAAGCGACTGCGAGCCTGATGCCGTCTTTGCCATCGACGGCGACCGCGGTGGACAGGTTCTCCGCGCCGTGCCCGAACCGACGTGCGAAGGTTTGCTTGCCGCGCGCATCGAACGCGATCAGCACCGGCCCGAGCTTCGAGCCCGTCGGAGGGCGACCCCCCTCGTTGAATTCGCTCGTCACGTCCGAAGCCCCGCTGACGACCACCCGCCCTTGCGAGTCGACCGCGCTGTCGGTCGTCGCGTAGTCGAGGCGCCGCCCGAACGCCGCCGCCCACCGGCCCTTGCCGTCGGCGTCGATGCTTGTCGCGAAGAAGGCCTTGCTCCAAGGCTTGGACACGGGCCCAGTTCCGAAGTCGAGCGTGCCATTGTGCCATCCGGTAGCCACGACGCCGCCCGCCGGATGCAGCCGCAAATGCATGTCGATCTGGGTGAGTGCGTCGCCGTAGCGGTTCGCCCAGAGCACGTTCCCTTCCGTGTCGAGCTTCGCGAGAAATAGGTCCTCGATGCCGGCGCACGTCATCGGCCCTTTGCCGAAGTCGATCGACTTGCTCTCGAAGTTGCCGCTCACGTAGATGCGGTCTTCCGCGTCGACGACGATGCTCTGCCCGCTGTCGGGGCCGACCCCGCCGAAGCGCTTGATCCACACCGGGCTGGCCGATGAATCGAGCTTGAGGACGAACGCGTCGCTGCCCTCGCTCACCATCGCGGGCAGCTCGCCGAACTTCGTCCGGCCCTGGATGCTGCCGGTGAAGTACATCGCGCCGGTCGAATCGAGCGCGACGCCGCTCGCGTTGACGCCGCGGCCGCCGAGTAGGCGATTCATCAGGACCGAGCCGGGGGGCGGATCGAGCCGGGTGGGCTTGGGCGCCGGTCGCTTCGCCGCGACCTCCGGCGGCGAGGAAGGCAGCGTCGGCGCGGGCCTCGTGGGCTCTTGGTGTGCAGTGGGCGCCGAACAAGCGACGGCAGACGCGGCTGCGATGGCGAGGCTCAGGGAGCGAACGGCAGCTTCGGACCGCATCAACATGACATTACTGTCTCCGCGACGCCGCGCCCGCGCCGCGGAGCCTCCGCGCGAGCTCTTCTGCCTCGCGCCGCTTGGCCTCGGGGTCTCCTCGGCCCATCGTGATCCGCAGCGACCCGCCGCTGATGACGCCTTGAACCACCGGGGCGGTCACGACCTCGTCGTCGACGAGGAGGGCGATGCGCCGTCCGACCGAGCGGGCGGTCGCTTCTTCGAACCGATCGCCGCCGTCTTGGGTCAGCTGGATGCTCACGCTGATCATGCCGGGCTCGCTGTCGTCCTGTGTCGTCGCGGCGTCGACGACGTCGCGCTCGGTCAAGACGACGTCGCCGAGCACCCACGTGCGCATGCCGGTTTCGACGAACTTGTCGGTCTCCATGTCGAGCTCGGTCACGCGGCCCCATGCGAGCTTCTTTCCCGCTGGGACATCCGGTGCGAGGGTCGCCGCGACGCGATCGCGCATCTTCTCGATCGGCTCGTGGGGTAGGGGCTCGATGCTGATGTAGGGGCGGGGCTCCACCCTCCCTGGGCCGAGAGGAGCGTCCTCGAGCCGAACGCGCAGCGCGTCGCCGCGCGCGTCTGCGGCGAGCTCGAGCTCCCGCGGGTTGCCGGCAACGAGATCGTTGTCGTCATCGACGTAGCGAAGCTCGAAGCGGACTGGCGCGACCGGACCTCGGGCGTGGTCTTCGGCCTTTTGAACGAGGCTCTCGACGTGCACCCAGGCTGCGCCGCCCAGCGCCGCGAGCGCGAGGGCCGCGTTGACCGCCACCGAGGGGCCGCGTGCGCGCTCGACTCGTACTGGCACCGTCTCTTCTGCGACCTTCTTGTCCGGACCGACGACGCGCCGAAGGACCTTCCTCGCACGCTTCTCTTCGTCCTCACGTACATAGAGGAGCGTCGGCGCGAGCGGACCGAACAGGGGGAGGAGCCGTTCCACGCTGCTTCCGCGCGTCGCGACGTCGACGCCCTTTCTGCGCAGCGCCCACTCCTTTGCGGTGGCCGCCCACGGACGAACCTCCTCATCGACGCAGACCAAGCCGTCTACGCGATGACGGTCGCGGTACGCCTCGACGAGCGCAGCTCCCAACCACAGCCCTGCCGAAGCTCCGAGGTCGAGGTTCCACGCGACCGCAAACACCGCGGCCGAGAGCAGGCCGGCACGGACCGCGCCCTCGTGTACGTCGCCGGCGACTGCTTGTCGAATCTCGTCTGCCGAGGCAGAAGGCTCGACGCGGCTCCACAACGCCGAGATTCGTCCCGGGCCGTAGAAAAGATACGCGGCGACGACCCCGCAGACGGCCGCGAGCATCGTGCCGGCGATGCTCTGGAGGACGGGCCAGCGATCGACGCCGGGCAAGCCGGAGAGCCAGCGCTCGGCCGGCGTCTCGGCCAGGGTGGCGTACGCGCCGATGATGGCGCCCGCCATGCCCGCGCCCATCATCCCGCCGAGCGGCTCGGGGACGACCGGCGAAAGGACGCGCTTGTCATGCTCGTCCGGCGACGTCTTCTGCCAGCTCAGTGCCCAGACAGCCAGAGCGGCCGTCACGGCGACGCCGATCCCGAGCGCCAGTCGGTCTCGGACCGTCGGGCCGAGCATGCCGTCGATCGCGATGCTCGTGGCCAGGACCGTCGCGAGCCCTGATCCCAAGCCGTAGCGCTCGACGAGCATCGCAATCGAGAGGAGCAGCGCGGAGCCGGCGACGAGGCCGACCATCACCATCAACGACGGTGCCGCCAGAATCCCTGCCTCTTCCGCGAACTGTGCGATGCCCCAAGCCTGAATTGCGGCTATCGCAATACCGAGCCGGAGCGCGAGGCGCCGCCGGCTTCGCTCGAAGTGCTCCGACGAGCTCGGTTCTCCGGCGGCTGCCGCACGCTTCCTTCGCCACGCCGGGACGATCAACGTCGCGACCTCCACCAGGACGCTCGCGGTCACGAACGGCATGATGCCCAGCGCTACGACGCTGGTGTTTGTCACCACGCCGCCTTCGAACATCTCGGGTGGCATACCGGGCAAGGGGATTCTTCCCAACCCCAGGACGCAGAGCACCGCGAGGAGGGTGACGGCGAGGCGACCAAGCGGCATCGGTCGCGATCCTAAAACGATTCCCAGACTGCCTGCACTCGTCTTAGCCTGGCGCACGCGGGCGGCGTAAGGCGAGCGGAGGGATGATGGGAGACGAGCTTCGGTGGCTCTCGCAGGTGCTTTCGTCGGAAGAGGACCTCTCGGCGATCCTCGATGACGACCCTGTCACTCTACTGGTCGAGGTGGCCCGCCAGCGCGCGCCAGTCGAGACGGGCTTCGAAGGGGACCCAGGAAGAGATCCGGAGCTCGTGGCCCTCTTCGCGAAGGCTCAGGAAGCGGCGTCGAAGCTGAAGAAGGACCCGGACGCAAAGCTGAAGAGCGACGAGATCCGGGCGCTGGGCTCGTTCGTACACTTGGTGGCGCGGCCCGCCTTGCGGATTCGCGATGGGGCGCTCGCCGGCGTCCCGCAGTCTTGGGAGCGCCTGGCGACGGAAGCGACGATGGTCGATCGCCGGATCCAGGGCGTCGGTCGCCTCGACACGCATGACGGTGAGCACACCGGGACGGGATGGTTCGTAGCCAAGGGCCTCGTCCTCACGAACAAGCACGTCGTTGCGCAGCTGTGCGGGCTCGATATCCATTTCGATGGCGATTGGCGATCGAAGGTCGGACCCCTGGTGCCGAAGCAGAGCGACCTGTGGAGCCGCGAGCCCTCCAAGCGACCGCTCTGGGATCCGGGGGACGCGCCGAGCGGCCCCGCAAAGGCGCCGGGCAGAGTCGCCAAGATCCGCGCGATTCATGCGGATCTGGACATGGGCTTGCTCGAGGTCGAGGGCCTCGCCGACGACGGCGACCTCGCGCTTCCGCTGTCGGCGGCGGGCCCGAAGTCGACCGAGAAGCACGACGTGTACATCGCCGGCTACCCGGCCGTCGAGGAGGGCATGATGCACAAAGCTCTCGAGAAGCTGCTCTTCCCGGAGGCCGAATCGACGGGTCTCAAACGCGTGTCACCCGGCAAGCTCCTGGCGCTCGTCGACCCGCCGCCCATTGCGTTCAACAAGCCGCGCGAGAGCCACGACGCCTCGACGCTCGGGGGAAGCTCCGGCTCGCCGGTGATCGATCTGGAGACCCACCGTGTGGTGGCGCTCCATTACAGCGGAAAGCACGGACGAGCGAACTACGCCGTGCCGCTCTGGCTCGTCAAAGACGACCCGTTCTTCACCGAGAACGGGTTGAGGTTCGGTTGAAATGGCCGACCACGCGATTGTCATCGGCATCGACGCCTATCCTCATGCACCCAATTGGGCTCTGAGGGCCGCCGTTCGTGACGCCGTCAAGTTCGCCGAGTGGGTGACCGCCGAAGGAGCCGGGCGCGCCACGCCCGATACGCTGACGCTCTTGCTTTCGGCCCATTCCGATTCGCAACCCGCCACGAAGCTGCCGCACCGCCTCGCTGACCAAAAGGCGATCGAAGACGTCCTCTACGACTATTCGCGCGCCAAGCCGAAGAAGGGCGCCGGCGGAGACCGGCTTTGGTTCTTCTACGCGGGGCACGGCGTAGCGCCGGGCGGTGGTGGTGTAGATGAAGCGCCGATCCTCGTACCGTGCGACCTGGACGATCCCGATCGATACTTCGGAACGCGCCCGATCGAGCTCACGTCGTTTCTCCGGGCGATGCAGATCGCGCCGCCCGTCGAACAGCTCTACTTCATCGACGCATGCCGAGGCATCGTCAAAGCCGAAGATGTGGTGACGCAGACGCAGCATCTCCACTTCAATCTCGCCAAGCTCGACGACGCGGCCAAGGCGCAAGCGAAGCAGGCGATCTTGTACGCGACCACGGCGGGCCAGCTCGCGAACGAGTACAAGCTGCACGGCCTCTTCGGGGGCGCCCTCCTCGACGGCCTCGCGGGGCGTGGGCCCAACTTGGAGCCCGATAAGAAAAAGCTCGACTACGTGCTGTCTTTCGACGCGCTGGCGGCGTTCACTCGTCGCCGCATCCAGATGCTGGCCGAGGACGAGCGGAAGCAACGGCGCGAGCTGCCGACGCAAGAGCCCGCATCCGATCTCTTCCGCGCGGAAGGGTCGCTCCAGGTTGCTCGCTTCAAGAAGCGGCCCAAGGTCAGGCTTCGGGTGTTCGTCGAGCCCGCGGCCGCGCGGGATCACGGGACAGCCGGCATTCTCTTGCACGACGAGACCCAAGACGAATGGCGTCGCACGCTGCTGCGCCCCGAGAACACGGGTGACCCGCTGCCCGATCCGCTCGTCTGGGAGCTTCCTCCCGGTACGCATCGTGTCGAGATCGAATCCGCGAATTACAAGGACTGGGCCGACGTGATCGAGCTCACCGGCGATAGGACGATGCCGGTAAAGCTGCTCGAAGACGATGGCCTCGAATCGTTCGTTCCCAAGTCCAGCGCGCTGGAGCTCGCAGCTGGTGCGACCGGAGAGGTGACGGTCAAGGCGCGCGACCGCTTTGCGCGGATCGAGATCTTCGATGCCAAGAGCGAGCGGGTTTCGTCCGGCTGGGAGAACCTGAATACCAAGTTGCCGGTGGGCAGCTACCGCGTCGAGGTGTCCTTTCCCACCGAGCCGCCGGTGAAGAAGGCGATCTTGGTCACTGCCGATCGCCGGCAGACCCTCCACATGGAGCCTGCGGTCGCTCTCGAGCCGGCTGTCCGAGACGCGATCGTGGCGTTGGGGATCGGCTCCGATGGCGGCACCGCGATGCCGTCCGAGGGGTTCGGTCCATCGACGGCCACGCACCTCGGCTCGCTGCTCGCGTGGGCTGCACGTGCGGCTCGCTTCCCTGAAAACGATCACGGCCACAAGCTGCGCGGCGTCGGCATCGATCCGATCGCCGGGGCCGACCCGTCCCGCGCCTACGTCCAGGTGATCGCCGGAGACGAGAGGTCGGTCGAGGATGGGGTCGAAGGGCTCGCGATCAGCTTCGGCCTGTCGGGCGCCGAGCAATCGGTGACGCCGAAGCCGGTGCCGGGGCTGCCGGCTCTCGCCATGCAGTGGGCGGGTGAGGTTGCCGAGGGGGCCGGCTCGGTCTGTCTCAGCCTCGCCGGCCTCGAGCCAAAGTCGTTCCCCGTCCACGCTCTTCCCGGGTTCGTCGCCGTCATCATCGTCGTGCGCGAGGCGTCGGGGCGCATCGAGCTTCATCGCTACCTCAACCCTGTCGCGCCGGCGAACGGCTTTTCGGACGACATTCGTCGCATCGAGCAGAATTGGCGCGCGCTCGAAGCTCGAATGCCTCTCTTCGAAGGCGAGGCAGAGGCACTCCTCGCATTGGATCTCGACCCGCTCTCGCTCGCGGTGCTCGGCTATCGCCTCTTGCGCGAAGGAAAGCTCGAGAAGCTCGGTGAGCGGCTGGAAGAAGTGGCCGAGAGCGGCCTCCCGGATGGGAAGGTCCTCGCGGTGCTCGCGGGTGGCGATCGCGGCGCTGCCCTCGCCGCCGGCATCCCGCTCCTCGGTGAGGGCTACAGGCTCCTCGACGCGTGGCTCACGGCGCGCGCCGCAGCGAGCAACAGCGCGCCGCCGGTAGCTTCGCGGCCGTTCACGGGCGGCTTTTGGACGACGTTCGATGCGCGCGGTCAGAAGGGCGAGACGCGCGCATTCACGTTGGAGGATATGCCCGGTTGGGCGAAGGCGGCGCGCCGCGCGGCAGAGGCCACGGCACGCCTCGAGAATCCAGGCTCGCAAAGCGCCTTCGCCGGAACGGGGTGGCTCGCGGACGACGGCGTCCTGGTCACCGCCGACTTCGTGGTGAACGGTGCTGACGCGGCCGCATGGCTAGCAGCCTTCGACCTGAGCAAGCCGAGGATCCCGATCGAGGCGCGTGTCGCCACCACGAGCTCCGAGCCTGCCATTGCGGTCTTGCGGTTGACGTCGGGCAAGATTCCTCCTGCGCCTATTTGCCGCAGCCTGCCACGCGTCGGTCAGCGGATCGTCGTCGTCGGCCATCCAGCCGCCGATGCCCGCGTGGCCGAAGACGCGATCAAGGCGGCCTTCACCACCGTTCCCCAGGGAAGGAAGGTCATCATGCCGGGCGTCATCATCGGGGTCGAGCCCGGCCGATTGACGTACGAGTGCTGGACCATGGGTGGTACGGCGGGCGGACCCATCGTCGATCTCGACACCGGTGAGGTCATCGGCATTCACCACAGCGGCAAGTACGACGAACCGACGAAGGCAAAGATCGGCTATGGGCTGCCGCTCGCTGCGCTGCCCGTGTCGGCGTGGGATGAGGGCTGAGCCCTACGCGCCGGCCTTCTTCCACGAGAGCTTCAGACCGAACGTCGCCTCGCCACCCGCCTTGGCGAAGACCAAGAATCCACCCACCTCGGCGCTCGCCTTCAGGCCGAAGGTGAGCTCGACCGAGTCGGGCTTGTCGGGCAGGCTCGCGACGAGCTTCCGGAAGGCTTCGATCGCCGGCTTCGCCGTGACGACCGCGTCCTCGAACTTCGCCTTCGACTGCGGCGTCTCCAATTCCGCATCGTCGTTCCGCGGGGCGAGCTCCTCGACCTCGACCCAGATCCTCTCGCCTTCAGCGCCCTTGTATTGAATGAGTGCCATCCGTGCCTCCCGTCGAGGACGGTAGCGGCAGCTTCCACAAACGTGCAACGCGCTCGTACGAAGCGATGCGCTCCGCTGGATCGGGAACCATCGTCGCGATCATCAGCTCGTCGGCGCCCGTCTTCTCGACCAGGGCATCGAGCCCGGCCTTCACGCGTGCTTCGTCGCCGATGACCGCGCCTTTGCTGAAGCGCTGGATGGCGAGCTCGTCCCCGGGGCGAAACTCGAAGGCAGCCGCCTCTTCGACCGTGGGGAAGGGCTTTCGCTCGCCGGCGGCGAGGCGAGAGACCGCGACCTTGATGCATGTCGCCAGCGCTTCGGCGCGCGCTTGGTTCTCGGCGCAGATGACGCCGGCGGCCATCATGACCCGCGGCTCCTTCAAACGCGCAGACGGCCGAAAGAGCCTTCGGTAGGTCGCGAGCGCTTCGTCGGCTTCGGCCATGCTGAAGTGGCCGGCGAACGAGAAGCCGACTCCTATCTCGGCGGCGATGCGCGCACCGGCGGCCGTCGAGCCGAGCATCCAGATGGGCGGCAGCGGAGCATCGCTCGGCTGCGCTTCGATTTTGGCGAACGGGTGATCTTCGGGAAAGTCGTGATCCGCAAACGCCAGAAGCTCGGCGATGCGCTCGATGGATTCGCGGCTCGCGTGACGGAGCGCGGCCGAGGTGACCGGATCGGTGCCGGGTGCTCGGCCGATCCCGAGATCGATCCGACCCGGATAGAGAGCCTCGAGCGTGCGAAAGATCTCGACCACGCGAAGCGGCGTGTGGTTCGGGATCATGACGCCGCCCGATCCGACGCGGATGCGCTTGGTCATCCCGGCGACGTGACCGATCATCACCTCGGGCGCCGAGCTGGCGATCGAAGGCATGTTGTGGTGCTCGGCGATCCAGTAGCGCTCGTATCCCAGCTCGTCGGCACGGCGGGCGAGCGCGAGCGCGTCGTGGATGGCGCGCGTGGGCGTGCTTTGCGACGAGACCAGGAAGAGCTCGAGGACGGAGAGCGGGACCACGGGTGGACTATGAGCGCCTCGGGGCGTGAGCACCACGCGAAACCGCGCCTTTTCGCTCAGCATGCGGGAGCGAACACGAGCTCAATCGTCGTGCTTGCGAGCGGCGGGTCCGCGAGCGTGCTTCGCGCGTGCGGCGCCGATCGCCGTTTCGACGTGGTGCGCTTCCTCTGGCGGAGGAAGGACGGCAGGCAGGCCCATGGCATCGAGCCAGAGCTCGCGAGCCCATCCTTGCGAGTGATAGAGGTGCTCGTCCTCCTCGCCCTCGACCTCCTTGACGGCGTAGCGAAGCATCTTGCCGATGTCGCCGGTAGCGCGCTTCGAGAGCTCTTTCAAGAGCTCCCAGTTCTGGTGGTCCTTGGTCTCCGCCAGGCAGACGGCTTCGAGCGCAACGAGCTGAGCCTCGATCGGATTGCCTCCGGCGATGGCCTTCTCGATGTTGGCCACCAGCGTTTCGCCGTTCCGACGAACGTACGACCGCGCCGGCACCTCCGCGTCGGGGTCGAGGCCGACCGTTTGCACGAGGTCGCGTGCGATCGTGACGTGCCGCTTGGTCTGCTTCAGGTATTTCGTCCACTCCTTGCGGAGGTCGTCGTTCACGGCGGCCTTGATCGCAGCCGTGTACACCTCGACCCCACCGAGCTCGGTCTCGAGCGCCTGGTAGAGCAGATCGAACAGCGCGCTTTCGTTGGTGACCCCCTCGATCTTCGGTTCGGCGATGGTTGCCATGGTCGACTCCATTCGATTGATCCATCGATGAGTTCGCACGATGCGGGCCAGCGCCCCGGGGCCCGCCTGCTTCGCTCCCGGCCACGATCGACCGTGGCAAAATGTGCCGCACCCGCCACGTTGCCACGCCCTTCGCCTCAGGCTCGCTTGAACCACAAACGAGTTTTGTCTAGGCTGCGCCCATGGGCCGCGCCGTATTTCTATCGCCGCTCGTCGTGCTGGCTTTGGGCTGCAAGGACGCACCTGCCATGGCGCCGACGCCTCCCGCTCCTGCTTCGCCGCACTCGGCGACCGTTCGGACGGGGGCGCCGGCTGGCTCGTCGAACGGCGGTGACGTGGCGCGACCCGCCGACTGTCCTCCGTTCAGCCGTTCGGCGCGGATCGTGTCACAGCCGATCGTCGACGGCGCAGAGCTCGTGTTCTGGACGTCCGGCGATTCGGCGATGCTTCGCCAACGGGTCTCGACGTTGGCGTTGCCCTCGGTGGCAGAGTCTGCGGACTTTCGAACCGACAACATCCACAACGGCATCCGCCTCGTGTTCGTTTCCGACAACGCGGCCGAGGTCATTCCCATCCGGCTCGCCGTGCACAGCTACGCGAAGGAGATCGCGACGAAGTGCGGCGTGACGTACGCGCCGCCCAAGGCGCCGAAGAAGCGCACCGACCCGTCGTCGTCGGCGTCGAAGTCGACGTCGACTTCGTCTTCGACGAAAGCCGTCCCGTCTCCGGCGAGCTCCGCGTCCGATTCCAAGAAGCCTGCGAAGCCCGCGACCGCATCGAGCGCGCAGCCCCCTGCGACGAAGCCTCCGCAGGCGCCCGCGGCATCGGCGAAGAAGCCGTCGCCGCCGATCGGCGATCCGTTCGCTCCGCCCCGTCCGCCGGCGCCCAGCCCGCCGTCGAATCCATTCAAGTAGGCAACACAGCAACGCTGCGGCACGCGCCGTGCACCGTCCCGTGGTCCTAGAGGAGGAAACCATGGGTACCGAAAGCAAGGACGTGAAGCATCTCGACAGCTTCCTACGAGGCGAGCTCGCAGCGGTAGAGACCTATCGCATGGCGCTCGAGAAGCTCGACGTAGGATCGCCCTCGTACACCGACATCCAATCGTGCCTGCGCTCGCACGAGCAACGCGTGGAGCTGCTGCGCGACGCAATCATTCGCTACGGCGGCCGCCCCTCGACGAGCTCCGGCCCGTGGGGCGTGTTCGCCAAGGCGGTCGAGGGTGGCGCTCGTGCCTTCGGCGAGAAGGCCGCGATCGCTGCGTTGGAGGAGGGCGAGGATCACGGTCTGAAGGACTACCGCGGCGACCTCGATGATCTCGACCCTCCCGCACGCCAGCTCGTCGAGGGTGAGCTCTTGCCGCGACAGCTCGAGACCCATCGCGCGATGAGCAACCTCAAGCGAGCATCGGCGCAGCGGTCCTAGCGGCGGCGCTTGACCGATCGACGCCGGGGCGCGAGGATTGTTCTCGTGCGTTCCTTCGTCGCGCTCGCCTTCTGCCTCTCGCTCGCTTCGTGCGACGCAGAGGAGACGAGCGCGACCTCCGGCGGCGTCGGCGGTCAGGCACCTACGACGACTTCGAGCTCGGCGAGCGCCACGGCCGCGGTGACCTCCGCGGCACAGAGCTCGTCGGCCAGCTCGGCGGCGAGCACCGGCGCCGGGGGCGCGCCGTACATGTTGGCAGTCGGTGATCTGGCACCCGACTTCTCGCTCCTCGACGTGAACCCGGCCTCGCCCACGTCGGGGCAGCCCGTTTCGCCGCGCGACTACCTGCAGCGCGTCTCCGGCTGGTACTTCGGCCACGCCACGTGAGGCTACTGTCGCGCCCAGTTCGGGCAGCTGGACACCATGCACGATGAGCTGGCGGCGGCCGGCATCGACGTCCCCATCTTCGGCATCAACGCCGTCGGCCTCGAAGCGGGCAACCCGCAGGTGTGCGAGGACAACGACATCGGCTGGCTGCAGCCCATGACCGGTCAGGAAGTCTGGACCGAATGGGGCATCACGATGCGCGACCTCGTGATCCTGGATGAGGACAACGTCGTGATCGCGATCTACAACCTGACCGAGCACGACCTGCAGCAGCCCGCCAACTACGATGAGGCCTATGGCCTCTTCGAAGCCGCGGTGAACGGCAACTGACGGCTAGTTGATTCTGCGCCGCGCGAGCAGCGCCATCAGGGCGAAGAGCAAGCCGGCGACCAAGCCGACGCTGCCTCGACCACCGACGGCGCAGCCATCGCCGTCTGCGCTCGTTTTCGGCGGTACCGCGAGCGGAGCGTCGTCCACGCAGACGGCACCGAGGCATGACTGCCCTGCCGGGCAAAGCTTGCCGTCGTCGACGACGCTGTCGCAGTTGTCGTCGAAGAGGTTGCACTCCTCGGCCTTCGGCTCGCCGGGGTAGCACGTCGACGGGTCGCAGGTGAACGCCTCGCGCTCGCACCAGCCCTCACCGCAACGCGGCCGGACGAACTCGTCGATCCGTGCGTCGCAGTCGTCGTCGATGAGGTTGCAGACCTCTTCGGCCCCCGGGTTGATCGCCGGATCGTCGGGCTCGCAATCGATTCCTTCGGCCGCGTAGCCGGGGTTGGGCACGCAGCCGACGATCGTGTCGCCGCTCGCGAGCTCCGCATTGCCGTAGTAGCCGTCGCCGTCGGCGTCGGGATAGAGCGTCAAAGGGATCGCATCGTCGTCGATCTGGCCGTCGCAATCATCGTCCTGTTGATTGCAGTACTCGACGGCCCCGGGATAAACGCCGTCTTTGTTGTCATTGCAATCGCCCGGGGCGGCATAACCGCTGGGCATCGTGGTGTTGCAGTGGATCAATGGTTGGTCTGAAGTGCCGAACCCGTCCCCGTCGGAGTCTTCGTAGTAGGTGGCAGGCTCGCAGCCGTAGACGAAATCGAAGTAGGCGCGGTCCGCGGCGTCGCCCCCCGATCCTCCGTTGCCGTTCCCGACGAGCGTCGAGACGTCGAAGCGCACCGCGCCGGGGGTGCCCGGTGCGGTCCAGGAGAACGTAAATGACGCTTGCCCGCCCGAAAGCGACTTGGGAGACGTGTGGGTGAGGCCTGCCGGAACCGCCGCGAGACCTTGCCCGCCGACGACACCGAGCGTGCCCTCGTTCGCCGCGATGAAGACTCCGGCGTTGTCACCGAACCCAGGCGCGATCGTCACGGTCAAGCTCACCTGCTCGCCGGGCGCGAAGCTCGCGGGGTTCGCCGACGCCGTGATTCCGTAGTCCCCTTGGCCGTGGCAGCCGACGCAGCCAGGGTTGGGCTGTCCTGCGGAGTGTGCGCGCGCGAGCGGCGCGTGAGCGACGATCGCCATCGCGGTAGAAATCGGGATCGCGAGTCGACGCATCATTGCTCACCACTTCTGCGCCGCGATGTCATCGAGCACGGCGCTCGCGTGCAGGCCGGGATCCACGTCAGGGTACACCTTGGCTATCTTGCCGTCGGGTCCGATGAGGAAGCTCACCCTCTCCATCATGCCGAGCTTCGTGCCGACGCCGAACGCGGTGGACCACTCGTGATCGGGATCGGCAAGGATGGGGAAGGGGAGTCGCTCCTCCTTGGCGAACTGCTCCTTCGACTTCACGTCGTCCGCCGACACACCGAAGACCTGCACGCCGGCGGCCTTGTATTTGTCCCAGGCGTCGCGGAACGCGCACGCCTCCTTGGTGCAGCCGGGCGTTCCGTCCTTCGGATAGAAGAACACGACGACCGGCTTGCCGCGTTCGGCGGCGAGGCTCTTCACGGTCCCTGTTTGATCCGGCGCCGAGACGTCGGGTGCCTCTGCGCCGACGGGCAAGAGCCCTTCACCGCCGTCCGGCCTACGGCTCGCGCCGCAAGCGACGGCGAGCATGAGCGAGCCGAGAACGAGGAGCTGTCGAAAGGCCTGGGCAAACGGGAGGCGACGCACAGTCCTCTCCTGACACGGCCCGAGCGGAACGTCGATGGCTCGCAGCGCGCGCTGGGGCGCGCGCAGGTTGACGCTGCTCGGGCGGCTTCGTAAGTCGTCCCGGTGTACGAGCGTTTCCGTCCCGCGCGTCCCGCGTCCCGCGCTTCGCTCGCCGAGCAGTTCGGCGTGCGAGGAGTCCGGCAGCTCGCGCGTGACCTGGGGACGATCCTCTCGCGCATGGCGTCGAGTGATGCCGCGCCCGTGGATCCGACGGTCGTCGGCCACTTTCGTCCGAGCATGTCGCTGCCCGCCTATGCGGGACTGAAGCCGGTCTCGGGCATTGCGCCGATCATGAACTTCTTCGATCGAACGGGGGGTGGGCGCGGATTTCGGCGAACGGTGACCAAGCGCAGCGCGCGCGATTGGCGTGGCGGCCGGCTGACATACGACGAGCATGACGGCACCGACTTCGTGTGTCCGCCGCGCACGCCGATCGTCGCCGCGGCTCCCGGTGTGCTCGTCGCTACGCGCGATTCGTTCTTGCGCGGGGGCCTCACCGCCTGCGTGGATCACGGCGGCGGGGTCGTCACCCAGTACACGCACCTCACGCGCGTCGTCGCCGAGATCGGGCAGCCGCTCGCGCGCGGTGAAGTGCTGGCGTGGAGCGGGACCGGGGGGCTCGACATGGTCAGCGGCTTTCCATGGGTACCGCCGCACGTGCATTTCATGGCCTGGGTCGACGGCGTGCCCCTCGATCCGTATCGCCTCGTCGACGAGGCCCCGCGCCGCGTGCGATGGCTGCACGGCAACGAGCCCGAGACGAGCGGCGGGCGCCCCGGCGACGTCAGGCCACCATCACTGTCCGACGTGCGCGTCGATGAGAACGCAGCCGAACGCGCCATTTCCTCCTGCAAGAGCGCCAGGATTCGCGACGAGATAGAGCGCGCCTTGCATCCGGCGACGCGTCTCGCCATCCTCGAGGACAGCCTCCATCACGATCGGGACGCCTGGCCGGACGGCCTCTTCGGCCAGCCGATGCGACCGCCCGGGACGGAGGTAGTCGAGCTCACGCTGCCGCTGCCGGCGTCCGAGTACCGCGCTGCCCGCGAGCACGATGGGCTCTTCACCAGGCCGCGGTGATCACCCAGCAAACTCCGGCGAGCCGGGGGCGCGATAGCGATCGAGCGGGCTGCGCTTCGCGTCACTGCCGTAGTAGCGCCCGCTCCCTTCGAGCGTCCCGAAGAGCAAGTGCATCGGTGCGCGTGCTCCTTCGGCCGGTGTCTTCATCCCCATCTCGGCGGGCGACTTGCCCTGCGAGTCGGCGTAGTGCTGCGTCATGTCCGTGGCGATGAAGCCCGGTGTGCACGCGTTGACGACGAGGCTCGGGTGCTCGCGTGCGAGGATCATCGTGTACGTGTTGGCGCACGCCTTCGAGAAGCCGTAGGCCGATCCGTCGCCGAGGCCTCTCGCGGCGAACGCGCTCGGATTGCCCGCGATCCTTTTGGCGTCGTCCACCAGGGCGACGAGGCGCTCCCAGGTCATCTTGTCGTCGAGGAAGAAGCGCTGCATCTCCGCGCTGCAGTCGGCCACGAAGAGCGGCCCCGACGCCGAGGTGACGTTCACGATGCGACCGCCCTTCGGCTCGAGCAGTGGCAAGAACGCCTCGCACACGCGATGGATACCGAAGAGGTTTGTCTCGACGACCGCGGCGAAGTCGCCGCTCTGCGAGCCGATACCTGCGTTGTTGACGATGCCGTAGAGCCTCTCCGCTCCTAGGCTCCGACCGACGTGAGCCGCCGCAGCAGCGACCGAGCTGTCGGTGCCGACGTCGAGCGCCACCACCTCGACCCTCGCTGCGAGGCCCGAGCCGAGCTTCGAAGCCGCGGCACGTCCGCGCTCGGCGTCGCGTGACGCCAAGTAGACGAACGTGCCCTCGTGCTCTTTCAGAATGGCCTCGACGATGGCGAGACCGATCCCCTTGTTCGCTCCGGTGACGAGGATGCGTTTCACGCGTCAGATCTGCTCGACCACCAGCCCGAAGTAAAGCACTCCGGCATCCGCGGGCGACGCGACGATCGCCGAGACCTCGTGGTAGTCGTTGTGTGTCTTCGTCACCATGCCGGTAGCGTGATCGTACCGATAGATGTCGGTGCCGTAGCCCTGAAAGTTCGAGCCGAAGACGAAGTAGAGGACGTCCGGGTCCGTCGCGTGCGGCGCGAGGAGATTGCCGTTGATGAGCTGGACCTCGGCCGAGTCGTCGACGACCGACGTGAACGTGACGCCTCCGTCCTCGGACCGATAGACGTGCCGCATGTCGGGCCCGAGCTCGAGGCTCTCTGCCCAGACGATCTGGCCGTCGGCCGGTGAGATGGCGAGGTTGAACGTGTTGGCCTGCGCGCCGAGCCCGCTGCTCGAGCTCCACGTGGCAGCTCCGTCATGCGTGACCATGGCACCCTCCGTCGACTGGCCGAACACGATGTGATCGAGGTCGGAAGGATCGAAGACCATCCGGTAACCGATGCTGAGCTTGCCGGTCGGTGCGGGGAATCCTTGCTTGACCCACGTGACGCCGCCGTCGACCGAGTCGGACACGGCCCCCGTCGCATGGCCGATCCGAACGTGCATGCCGTCTGCCGGGTCGACGCCCAAGCCGACGATGTTGTCGGCAGGAGTGTCGAGGAGGGTCGCGGTGCCGTCCGGATCGATCCGATAGAATGCGCTGCCGTTGTCGACCCACGCGTAGGCTACGCCCTTGCGTCCGGCGGCGAGCTTGAAGAGGCCGCCCTCGAGCATGCCGATCTGCGTCCAGGTGCAGCCCGCATCCTCGGAGCGGAGGAGGGCGCCTTTGTGCTCGGCGAGCAGGGTGTTCGGCGTGTCGAGCGCCGTGAGGCCGGTGTAGCCGACGCCCTGAAGCACGCCCTGCGTCGGGGCGAGCGTCGCGCCCTCGTCTGCCGTGAACGTCACGGCATCGGTGCCCGCGATCGACGTGCAAGAGGGCGTCGACCACTCCGCCGGCGGACCTCCACCGGAGCCTCCATCGCCTCCGGTCCCGGTCGAGGCCGAAGAGCTCGCCGTGCTTCCCGTGGTGGCCGTCGTCGTGGCGGTGGTCGAGCCGCCGCCGTCACCGCCGGCCCCGGCGCCCGTCGTCGTGCCGCACTCGGGGTCGCAGGTTTGGGCGTCGTCGCTGCAAGAGGGGAAGAAGGAGGCGGCGGCGAGCAGCACCGCCAGGAAGGAAAAGGCGTGATCTTTGCGCATTCAAGTCTCCGAAAGGCGCCGCATGGGCGCTCGGCAGAGCTCTAGCGCGGGCCACTGCCAAAGCCCGTCACAACTCGTCACATTCGGGCGATCGGCCTCACTTTGCGAGGACCCAGGTATCGCCTGGCTGGCAGTTGCCGCAGGTGAAGGTCCAGGCCTCCTCCTTCAGGGTGAGGATGCCGGGCTCGGTAATCTCGAACACGTTCGGGGCACCGTCGGGGTTGGCGGAGGGCGGCAAGAGGATCTCGTCGCCGTCTTGCTCGAACGTTCCGTCGTCGAGCGCGTACCCTTCGCAGTAGTTGACGCTTGTTCTGACGACATTGTCAGCTTCAAACGTGAGCGTCGCGTCGGGATCGCACTCGGCGACGTAGAGCCCGCTCGGCGGGTCCGGATCGCCGCACCCCGAGATCGACAGGGCTGCGGCGAGGACCACCGCCGACTCTCTCAAACGTCGAACCCGCAGCCGAACCAGAACCTGTACTGCGCGCCGAACTGCTCGCCGATGTAGAGCGGAAAGCTGAGCGGCTCGGCGAGCACGTGAAAGTTCTCCCAGATGTTGAACTTCGCGCCGAACTCGAGCTGCAGATCGAAGAACGCGGACGCATCGCATCCGCTGCAGAACCCCCGACCCCGGAAGTAGCCGTAGCCGTTCGGCACGATGCCGACGCCCACGTTCACCTTCGGGTAGAGGTAGAGCCCGCGCACCTTGTTCTCGACGATTTGGATGTCGTACTGGAACGTGCCGGTGAGGTTGATGACGGCGAAGTAGTCGTTGACTTGAAACTGCGGATTGAAGCCGATGTACGCGTTGTTGCCGCTGTCGACCGCGTACGCGATCTCGAGCTCGGTCGCGAACTGGGTGCCGCGACCGCCGTACCAGCCCCTGGGACCGGGCCCGCCCCGGAAGCCGCGCCCGCCGAAGTCGTCGTCCAGACCGACCGCAGGACCGATCTTGATGTTGCCCATGAGCGGGCCGGCTTTGTTCTCGCCGACCCGTGCCTGCGCCTGCGCCTCATCGGCGACGGCGACGAGCCCCGCGGTCGTCAGAGCGGCGACCAGGAGCCGCGCCACAGTTCCGTTCGTTCTTTGCTTCAAAGGCCGAGTCCACGCAGTTGCTTGCTGGGATAACGGGTCCTTCGACATGCCCAAGGTTGTACACCACCCTCGTGCGGCTTCGCACGCTCCTCGAAAGCTGTGGGGCGATGGACACAGCGTTCACTACACGGCCCCACGGTCGAGATCGTGCTTTCAAGGCGCTGACAATGCGGTAATCACCTCGCGCACACGGTTCGGCCACGGGCGTGTGACACCGGCACCTTTTCTTAAGAAACCTGGCATTTCGCCAGCTTTGTCGCGGGCCCGTTGACGTTTTCGGCCCGCAGCGATCGCATGGAGTCATGCGGGGGAAACGAGACGTCCCACCCGGCGCGATGCGCGTCGCGTGTCGCGAGGCGTGGCGGTTCGGGGTGTCGCCGGACGCGCTCGCGCTGATGGTCGACGGGGGCGTCACGACCCGCGACCGCTACAGCCGCGCGCTTCACGTGATCGAGAGACGGCGCGTCGTGATGGAGACGGCGCCGGCGTTGAAAGCGGGGCACCTCTCGCCGTTGCCCCAACCTGCGCTCGTCGACCCGTGGGAGTGCGATCTCGAGGAGCTCCCATCGTCGAGCTACGTCACCTCGGAGTGCCCTTTCTGCAACGGGGCTGGGAAGGTCCGCTCGCAGGCGTGCGCCACCTGCGCCGGCCGGAAGTACGTGCACGCCTGGCTCGACATCCAGCGAAGCGTCCGGCCAGTCATCTGCGTTCACCCGCGAAGCGCCGGCGCATCGGTGCATCCGGGGCTCGAGCGTCCGAAGGACTTCGACGCCAGGAGCTGGTCCGCGCGCCTGCTCGAGGACACCGGTGCCCGTCCGCCGCGCCGCGACATTCCGCTCGAGCTCCAGCCACGCCTCGACGCGGTGGCCGAACGACTCCTCACCACGCGTGTCCAGAGCTTCGAGACGATCACCGTTCGGCTGACGTTCAGCACGCTGGACTCGGAGGGCTTCATCGACGTCACCGGCGAGCCGGCACGCGTGGCGCCGACGTCTCGCTGGAAGCCCCTCGTCGACGGGCGTCCTTCTGTGATGGGCTCGGGACACGCCGGCGGCTCGTTCGGGTCGGCGTGAGAGACGCCCCGCTGAGGGCACGGTCCATGCGACGCGTGGTTGAATGGAATCATCGAAGCAGCAAAAACCGCCGTCACCCCAAACGCCGCCGAAGAAATATCCCGCCAGTAGTGCCCTGCCCGCCAGCGACGAGGAGCTGGGTGAGGGAAACAAGAGCGCGGCAAAGCGCTACAACCAGGGCGTGAAGGAGACGCTCGAGTCGAAGGACGTCGACAAGCTCGCGCACCAGGCGGCCGAAGCTCTCGAAGGTCCGGAGGGCGAGGCACTCCGCGAGGCCGAACGACGCGCCAAGAAGGGCCCGAAGGGCTGACCACCGAAGTCCTCATCGTCGGCGCGGGCCCAACCGGGCTCGTCTTGGCGCTCTGGCTACGAGGCGCAGGGATCGCCGTGCGCGTGATCGACAAGGCGCCGGTGCCGGGAACGACGTCGCGGGCGCTCGCCGTTCACGCGCGCACCCTGGAGAGCTACAGGCAGCTCGGGCTGGCCGACGAGGTCGTCGCGCGGGGCCTCGAGCTGCGCGCGGCGAACCTGTGGGTTCGGGGAGCGCATGCCGCGCGCGTGCCATTCGGCGAGATCGGCAAAGGGCTCAGCCCGTATCCGTTCGTGATGATCTATCCGCAGGACGAGCACGAAGCCTTGCTCGCGCTGCGGCTGCGTGGCCAAGGCGTCGAGATCGAGCGGAGCACCGAGCTCGTTCGGCTCGAGGAGCGTGATGATCGGGTCGCTGTCGTGACGAAGAGCGGCGACGGCGTCGAGGTCACGGAAGAGGCGGCCTTCGTCGTCGGCTGTGATGGTGCGCACTCGAAGGTGCGCGAGCTTTGTGGGATCGGCTTCCCCGGAAGCACCTACGAGCACGTCTTCTATGTCGCCGACGTCGAGATCGCGGGACCGGTCGACAACAAGGAGATCCACGTCGCGCTGGACGAAGCCGATCTGCTCGTCGTCTTTCCGATGAAGGGCGACGGCCGCGCGCGCCTCATCGGCACCGTTCGAAAGGATGCCGAGGCTCGCCGCGACCTCCGGCTCGAGGACGTGAGCCGAGAGGCCGTCGATCGGCTCGGCGTCGAGATTCGAGCTGCGTACTGGTTCTCGACCTATCGCGTGCACCACCGCGTCGCTGCGAGCTTCGGGCGCGGGCGCGTCCATCTGGCGGGCGACGCCGCGCACATCCATAGCCCTGTCGGCGGTCAGGGGATGAACACAGGCATCGGCGACGCAGTGAACCTAGCCTGGAAGCTGGTCGAGGTGCTGCGCGGCGGCGCGACACCTGGGCTCCTCGAGAGTTATGAGCCGGAACGGATCTCTTTCGCACAGCGGCTCGTGGCAACGACCGATCGCGCCTTCACCGTCGCGACGCGACGGAGCACCCTGGCGCGATGGGTTCGCACGGGCGTCGTTCCGCGAGTGGCCCCGGCGCTCGCGCGGCGCGAGGCGTTTCGGCGCCTCGCGTTTCGGACCGTCTCGCAGATCATGGTCGAGTATCGAGAAGGCCCCCTCTCCGAAGGCAAAGCTGGCTCGATACACGGGGGCGATCGACTGCCCTGGGTGGAGCCTGCACCCGGAAGCGCCGACAATTTCGCGCCTCTCGCGAGGCGCGATTGGCAGGTGCACGTGCACGGTCAGGCGTCGGAGAAGCTCGCGGCGGGATGCAGCGGGCTCGGGCTGAGACTCGAGGTGTTTTCGTGGAGCGAGCGAGCCGCCGCAGCGGGGTACCTCGAGAACGCGTCGTACCTCATTCGGCCCGACGGCTACGTGGCGCTCGCCGATCCGCACGCCGGCGCGGATGCGATGGTCCAGTACGCCCGGCGTCACTCGCTCCGCGGATGGTGCCTGCGGATGAGGTGAAGCCCGATCTCGGCCAGCTCTTCGGCCATCTTTCCCCGGTCGATCTCGCCGCCCCGGTGGGCAGCGAAGCCGAGGATGCCCATCGCGGTGTCGGCGCAGAGGCGCATCGTGGCCTCTACGCGCGCGGGCTCTTCGTCGGGCAAGAAGCGCATCGCGTGCTTTGCCATCTCGGTCGCGAACCGATCGCGCTCTTCGGAGACGACGCCGAGGAGCCCGAGGCGGGCGATGCCGTCGATCAGCATCCGTGTGCGCTTGGGGTGACCAAGGTACGCCTCGACCACGATGTGTGAGAAGTCGCGGATGAGCGCCTCGAGCGTCTCGTGCCGCGCGGCGGCGAGCGCGGCCGAGAGCTGCTCGAAGTTCGCGCGCGTGACCCTCCCGATCAGCACGCCGACCACCGAGTCCTTGCCCGAGAAGTACTCGTAGAACGAGCCCATCGCGACGCCGGCCCGTTCGCTGAGCAGCTCGATCGAGAGATCTTCGATGGCTTTGCCCCGCGCGACGAGGTCTTCGGTCGCCTGGATCACTGCGTCGACCGCGGCGCGCGACCGAGACTGCTTGGGCTCCCGACGGAAGAACCTGCTGAAGACGGACTCGAGCGGGCGCGGGTTTTGGGCGCGCATCCGGCAAGACTACGCGAGTCGTGGCGCTCTGCCTCGCCGGGCGCGCCTTGCCTCGTTCTCGAGGGCGGCACAGGTCCGTGTCACCGGGCGAACCGCGGCGTGATCGGAATTTGCAGGAGGCTCGCAAGCCGAAGGTCGACCCAGACATGTTGGAAGCTCCTTCCCCCTCGAGCGCACGACAGAGCCGATACGCGGGTCGCCCGGACGCCTCGACCATGACGGATTCGCGGCCCGGGGTGGGGCGTCCGTCCACCCCGCCGGTATTGGCCGGGCGCTACGAGATCGGCGAGCTGCTCGGCGAGGGCGGTATGGGGACGGTGTACGCAGCGGTGGACCTGACCTCGGGAGCCGAAGTAGCCGTCAAAGTCCTGCGGGCGGAGTTGATTGGCAACCCCGACGCAGCCGCGCGCTTCGAGCGCGAGGCGATCCACACCAGCGCGCTGGCGGGGCCACGCGCAGTTCGTGTCCTCGATGTCGGCGTCGCGGATTCGGGCCAGCCGTACATGGCGATGGAGAGGCTCTACGGCACCGACCTCGAGCGGATCCTTCAGCAGCAGGGACCGCTGCAGATCGAGCAAGCCGTCTACTTCGTCATGCAGGCATGCGAGGCGATGAAGGAGCCACACGCCCGGGGCATCGTTCACCGCGACCTCAAGCCGTCGAACCTCTTCGCGGCCACGATCGATGGTCAGCTCGTGCTCAAGGTGCTCGACTTCGGCATCTCACGCGTGGTCGGTGCGAGCTCACGCTTGACCCGAACGCTCACCACCGTCGGGACGCCGAGCTACATGTCCCCGGAGCAAGCGCGTTGCGAAGAGGACGTCGACGAACGGACCGATGTGTGGTCGCTCGGCGTGATCCTCTACGAGCTGGTGACGGGTACTTTGCCGTTCGTGGGCGCTTCGCCGACGGCGACGGCCATCGCCGTCTGCAGCTCGACGCCAGTTCCTCCCGGCGCCTATCGCGTCGATCTTCCGAACGCAGTCGAGAACGTGATCCTCCGGGCCCTCGAGAAGGATCGCGACGACCGCTATCCGTCTGTCGCGGCGCTCGCCGCAGCGCTCGATGCGACCGTCGTGGGCCCGCTGCTCCCCACGCTACGAACCCCCGTCGAAGACCCCCGGGCCGAGGCGCGCTCAAGGCGTCGTCGGATCCGCCTCCTCGGGTTTTCGGCCGGGGCCGCCGCGGGTTTGGCGCTCTTGTACGCAATGGGCTCCGAGCCCGGGCCCGCGGTGCTCGCCGCAGAAGCACCGATCCGTCACGACGTCATCGATGTGCGGACCGCCGAGGTCGGCGCCGCCGTTGCGACGTCTCCGGCTGACAGAGGAAGCGCTCCCTCCGTCGCGCCGTCGCCGAGCTTGCCCTCCATCGTTCCGCCTGCGGCGGCGCCCGTCATTGCAGAGCCGGCGGCGCCCGCCGCTGCCGTGATCGCTGCCCCCTCGACGCGGCTCATGGCCGCGCCACCACCTCTGCCTCCGCCTCCAGTTGCACCTCCTCTTACCCGCCGACCCAAATTCGATGAACGCTTCTAGCTCCAGACCATTACTGCCTCTCCTCGTCGCCTGCTTCGTGGCACCGTCGTGCGCGCTGGTCCTCGACCTCGATGCCGAACGCGGAGAGGGCGGGGCCGGTGAAGGCGGCAGGCTCAGCATCGACTGGGTCGGTGGCGGGGACGGCACCGGCGGCGACGCCCTGGTCGTGTCCACGTCATCCAGCTCGGCCGCGTCGACCTCCGGGCAGCCGGCTTGCGATGGCTACGCCCTCTTCTCGGGACAGCAGCTGATGCTTGTCGAAGAGGGGCCCGAGCTCGATCTCGAGAACGAGTTCGCGATCATGGCTCGCGTAAAGTCCGCGCCGGACGCAGCGAGCGCGGACGGGGAGGACTACGAGGGCTACGTGTTTTCGCGCCTCAGCCCGGCGATCGAGAAGGGGTACGCGCTGCTCCTTGCCGAGATGGACGATGACGGTGCTGTCTACCCAGAGCTCCGCGTTTACACCGGGGACGAGCCGTGTGGCTGTGTTTCGGGGACTCCCGTCCCGCCGGATACGTGGGTCAACCTCACGGCGGGGTTCGAGAAGGACAAGCTCGGGAGCCACGCCGACGCAGGTCTTTGGGTCGACGGGGTACCGGCGTGTGTCGTCGACTGCGGGGGTGACAAGCTCGAGACCTTCACGGCGACGCCGGTCGTCGGTGCGGCGCTCGATCGGACGTCGGGCTTTTTCCGAGGCGCCATTTCGGAGCTCGCGGTGGTCCGTTGGAAGAACGGGGTTGCTCAAGGTGAGAGCAACTGCGGCGCTGGCAAGCTGTTCACGCTCTCCTTCGATGCCCCGCGGGCGCAGACGTTCGCTGCCGACTGCCCCGCGTCCCTCACCCTGACCTTGGGCATCTCGAACGAAGCGGCTCCGGATGACCCGCAGGTCGTGCCATGTCCTTGAAACGTGCTGCGTTCGGGCTGGGCTTTACGCTCGCGTTCACGCTGATCGGCGCTGCGCGCGCCGAAACGCCCGAGGCGCTTTACGAGCAGGGCTGGGCTGCGATGGACCGCAAAGACTATCCCGCGGCCTGCGCGCTCTTCGAGAGGAGCTACGAGGCGTCCCGGGCAACCGGACCGCTGCAGAGCCTCGCCGCTTGCTATGAGGCGCGCGGCTTTCTGCTGCAGGCCGTCGAGCTGTGGAAGTCGGCGATCGAGGTGCTACCTGCGGGCAGCGAGAGCGCGGCGGAAGCAGTGAGCGCCGTCACCCGCCTCGAAGAGCGACTCCCCGCGCTCACTGTTTCGCTCGCGCCCGGGGCGCCGCGGGGCTCGCGGATCGTCGTCGATGGTGAGGTGGTGACGTCGTTCAGGAGCAGGTGGGTCGACCCCGTCATCGAGCACGTCATCCGCGTGAGCGCAGACGGTCATCGCACGTCGGAGGTTCGGGTGCGGCTCTCCGAGCGCGAGCGGCGCACCGTCGTCGTCGCGCCGGGGCCCGAAGCGCCCCGCGAAGAAGGGATCGGCCCGATTCGAGGGTCGGGGATCGCGCTCCTCGTCCTCGGCGGCGTAGGCTTCACCGCCGCTGCAGTCACCGGCGGTCTCATGATCTCGGACGAGGCCACCATCGAAGCGGGCTGCCCCGGCGGATCGCGACGCGGTTGCGATGACGACGCGCTCGATGCACGCCGTCGCGCCGAGGCGCTCTCCCCGTGGAACGTGGCTTCGTGGGTCGTGGGCGTCGCGGCGACCGGCGCCGGCATCCCGATGGTCATCGTCGGCGATGGCGAGCCGGCGTCGGGGCCCCGCATGGGGCTCGCGGCGGGCCCGGGATCGCTCGGCTTCGAGATGAAGTTCTGAGCACGCTCTCGCGTCGGCTTCGCATAGGCTTCGGCCGAGCCGTCAGGTGTTCGTCGACGTCGAGGGTGGAGCAGTGAACATCAAGATCGCGCTCGCGGCTGCCGAGCCCGGCGCCGCGGCGTCGCTGGTTCGCGCGCTGGCCAGGGCGGCGCCCGGCGACGCGTGCGGCGAGCTTCGCGAGCCCGAGCCGGGCAAGATTCGCCTCCTCGGATTCGATTGGCTCACGAAGGCACGCGTGCTGGAGACCGGCGAGGTCGCGCACCCACACCTCTATGCGATCGAGGATGAGGCTGGTGCACCGGCGACGCCCGCCGAATGGTTCGCGCTGGTGCACGGCGCCGACGCCGTCATCGCCGTGGGCCCCAAGGTCGGCGCCCTCGACGAGCACGTGTCACATCGTGACGTGCCCGTCATTCGGGTGACCGAGGCCGAGCTCCGTGTCGCCATCGACGGCGTCGTCGAGGTCGCCATGGTGGATGCTCGCGCGGGGGCTCAGGAGCACGAAGGAGAAGCCCCGCAAGCCTTCGTGGCGGTGGTCTGCCCGTGGTGCTTCGAGTCGATGGAGATCGGGGTCGAGGCCGACCTCGCCGGGGCCTACGTGCAGGATTGCGAGGTCTGCTGTCGGCCGTGGGCGGTCACCGTCTCGCGCGATGCCGACGGTGACTTGTCCGTCGATTTGGTCCGTGCCCAGTGATTCGGCGCGGCGGGATCAATCGGCTCAATCCGAGAAGACGTACTGCGACTCGACCTGGACGGCATCGGCGAGCGAGAGGCGCACCGGGCAGCGCTCGCCCGCCTCGATCAGGGTCCGGCGCGCTTCGTTGTCGAGCGATCGTGCCGCTCGGGCGGGGATGGTCACGATCATGACGAGCTTGGCGACGCGCCGCGGCGGCGCGGTGGTCATGTGCTTTTCGACGCTTCCGCTCATGCCTTCGAGCGACCAGCCGTGCGTCTTCGCGCGGATGCCCATCGTCGTCATGGCGCAGGTGAGGAGGGCCGTCGCGAGCGTGTCGGTCGGCGAGAAGGCCTCTCCCTTGCCGTGGTTGTCGAGCGGAGCATCGGTGACGAGCGCGCTCCCCGAGGGGTGGACGGACCGGCAGCGAAGGTCTCCCTGGTAGTCGGCGTCGATGCGGATCATGGTGCCCGCAGCATCGTAGCGAAAAGCTACTTCATGCCGAAGAGCGCAAGCTGCGCGCCGGCGACGCGCTCGAAGCTCGTGCCGAGCACGGTCAGCACCACGTCGCACACCGGGGCCAGCTGCTTGTCCACGTAGTGGTGGTAGTCGATGGGCGCGTCTCCCGTTGCGCCGAGGGGGAGCGGGCCGCGGGTCGTGACGAGGTATTCGACGTCATCGCGCCCGATCTGCTCGTCGCCGCCGTCCGAGCGGCCGGCGAGGCGCGCGGCACGCACGTGAGGTGGGGCCGCAGCGTACTCGTCGAGATCGCGGCGCAGCCGCTTTCGGTAGACGAGCTCTTCGTCGAACGCACCACGAAAGAGGCCCGAGCGGACGCCCTGCAGCCAGTCGTCCCACGTCTCTTCGCCGAAGACGCGCACGAGGAGCTCGCGCTGGATGCGCCGCGCGAACGGCGTCCAGTCGGTCCTCACGGCTTCGAGGCCTTTGACGACGAGCTCCGACTTCGTGGCTCCCTCCGACCGCTTCACCGCGGTGCCCGCGTAGCGCTTCTTGGAGCCGGCATCGCCACTTCGGACCTTGGGCATCAAGAAATGAGAAAAGAGCAGATCGAACCGAAGCTCGAGCGCGCTCTCGACGCCGTGCTGCTCGGCGATTTCCCGACGCAACGTCTCGTTCAGCTCCGCCGCGAGCGCGTGGCCCAGATCGAAGAGAGCCTCGCCCTGGGCGCGCCCGCGCACGTCGACGAAGACCGAGTCGGTGTCGCCGTAGAGCACCGCGAAGCCTCGTGCTTCGAAGAAAGCGCGCGCACGCCGGATGATCTGGTGGCCGCGCCGGGTGATCGACGTCGCCAGACGCGAGTCGAAGAAGCGGCAGCCGGGCGTCCCGAGCACCCCGTAGAACGACGCCATCTGAACCTTGATCGCGCGCGACAGCGCCTCGTTGCCCGTGCGAAGCGCCTCTTTGCGAGCATTCGTGAGGCGCTCGATGAGCTCCGGCAGAATCGAGGGCGTCTTCTCGAACCAGGCCCCTTCGAAACCTTCGATTTGCCCAGCGCGGTTCTCGGGCCTCTGCGCTGCGAGGTAGAGCCCGAGGGGGTCGATGCGGAAGGTGCGGATGATCGAGGGGTACAGGCTGCGAAAGTCGAACGAGAGGATGTTCTTGTGCAGGCCGGGGACGCCTTCGAAGACCTCACCCCCGGGGCTCGGCTCGACGAAGATCGCGGAGTCTACGTCGGCCGCGACCAGGCCCGCCCGGTGGAGCCGTGGCAGGTAGAGGTGATCGAACGCCGCGACCGAGCCGCCCTGACGATCCAGCGGAAGGCCCACGAGGTCGGCGCGCGCGCACGCGAAGGAAAGGAGGCCGGCCTTGTCGAAGATGTCCGCGCAGAGCCGCGCGTCCTCGAGGTTGTAGACGGCCAGTGCCCGGGGGTCCTCGCGGGCCATCCGCCGGATCTCGTCGATGCGTCCCTGCCTGGTGCTGCGTGCTTCGACGATCTTTCCGCGGCCCAAGAGGGTCTGCGAGACGTGCTCGAGCGAGTAGCGCTCGAAGGAGTAGGTCGCGTTCTTGAGCGTCGCGACGCCGTCGAGGACCACGCGCCCGGGCACACGCGCGATCGACACTTGCCCACGATCTCCTGCGATGACGTGGCCGCGTTCGTCGTTGCGCCCGATGAGGAACGGCACACCGCGTGCGGCGCAACGCTTCTCGAGCACCGTCAGATCGAACTCGACGACGTTCCATCCGATGAGCACGTCGGGATCGAGCTCTCGGATGGTCGCGACGAAGGCCTCGAGCAAGGCGCGCTCGTCGCGCACGAAGGAGAGGGCCGGCAGCGTCGGATCCGCGGAGCCATGACCGACGACGCTCACGCGCTCGGTGCGGCGGCCGTCGCCACCTCCGGAATGAACGACGGCGAACGAGAGCAGCTCGCCCTGAGGGCCGTCCGTCTCGATGTCGAAGGAGCACACCGAGAGGCGCAGCTCGGGAGCCCTCTCGATGCTTCGCACCGTCGTGCCTTGGAGCACGACGACGCCACGCTCGCCCTGTGACGGCCGGCGCACGACGTTGCCTTTGACCTCGAAGGCGCCGGTCACGAAGCGCTCCATCACGTAGCGATCGCTGGGCTTGATGTCGGACTCGAACACCGCGTGGCCGCTCGCGCGCAGTCGATCCCGCGCTTCCAAGAGCGCCCGGCGGCTCGAAAAGTAGAGAGCGTCGACCTCATCACCGTAGAGCGACTTGAGCTCGAGCTGCGCGCGCCGGCCGTCGGTGAGCGCCGCGGGCGTCGCCCGCGGGACGAACATCACCGCCTCGGTCTCGAGGTTGACCTTCACCGGACCGACCTCGGAGAGACCCCACAGGGTGATCTCTACGCCGCGTCGCCCGTCACGCCACTGCCGGGAGAGCAGGCGGCAACGGAACGTCTCGACCGCCATCTGCTCGGCAGGCTAGCGCGGACCCGACGGTTCGCCATCCGAGCAAGAGCGTCAGAGCTTGTGGTGTGCGCGAAGTGCCGCGGCGCGCGGCACCTTGCCACCTTGAGGGCGCGCTCGCCTGCCCCCACACGGACGCTCCGTGTACCCGCATGCGGCACCGGCGCTGGTTCTCTTTGGGATTCCGCTCATCGCGCTGATCGTGGCGGGACTCTTCGTCCTGGCATTGCGGCGTGCCGGCGTCGGTCTCGGCCCTGCGGTGCTCGCGACGGCGGCATGGGTCGCTGCGTTCGGGCTCGCCGCGGGCTCGGGGCTGCTCTCGCGGGCCGACCTTCGCCCGCCGCCGATGGCGCTGATGATCGTCGCGATCATCGGCGGCGCGCTTCTGTTCGGGCTATCCCGCTTCGGAGAGCGCGTCGCGATCGCCGTACCCCTCTGCGCGCTCGTCGGCTTTCACGCGTTCCGCTTTCCACTCGAGCTCGTCATGCACCAGGCGGCGAGCGCCGGCGTGATGCCCAGGCAACTGACCTTCGGCGAGGGCGGCTTCAACTACGACATCGTGACCGGCGCCACCGCGATCGTGGTCGCCGGTCTCCTGGCCTTCGGGCGTGCGCCACGTGCCCTCGTGATCGGTTGGAACGTCATGGGGCTGGGCTTTCTCGTGGTGATCGCCTGCGTCGCCGTTGCGACGGCGCCCTTCGTGCGCGCGTTCGGTCCGGACTCGGTGAACACGTGGGTGACGTACGTGCCGTTCGTCTGGCTGCCGGGCATCCTCGTTCCCGCGGCGATCGCTGGTCACGTCGTCGCGCTGCGCGGCGCGATGAGGGCGCCGACCCTGGCATCTCGCAGGAACAGCCCGCCCCACAGGAACACCGCGACGTAGATCGGAAAGAGGGTGTGGCTGAAGAGCGGGTCGAGGACACGAACGTGGGTCGCGATGGCGCCGCCGAGGTAGCCGGTCCACAGGACCGCGCCGACCAATGCCGTCCGCGGGATGAGATACAGCGCCAGGCAGGCGACCTGCAGCAGGCCGAGCCAGAAGACGACGTCCACGGGCCAGCCGAGCTTCTCGGTGCCTTCCATCGCCACGGGCACCTGGAGGACCTTCAACGCCGCGTCCATCGCAAGGAAGAGAACGGCGATGCCGGAGATGACTCGGCCTGCCCAAGCTCGGCTGCGCGAGCCGCCTCGGCTGCGGCCTGCCGAGGTGCTTGCTGGGGTTTCGAGCGCAGAAACGGCGCTTTCGAGAGAGGCTTGAAGAGCGGTCATGGTGTCCTCCGAAGTGGTTCATTCGTTGGACTTTCCGCCCCTTCGGAAATCATCGGTCCTCGGTCCCGACCGCAAAAAAAGGTCGAATCACGGCAAATCGAGCGAGATCCGCCGCTCGAAGTCGACCCGGCGGTTCTGGGCCGCGCCCCGCGCGTTCAGGGGAACCGCGTCCGCCATCGCGCGGACGCGAAGGCGTGAGGGTTCGATGCCTCGCTCGATCAAGCGCTTGCGAACGGCCTCGGCGCGCCTCTTGGACAGCTCCTCGGCTTCGGGCTCTTCGGAGCCGGCGTGACCGCTCACGAGGATGAGCGTCGACGGTTCTTGCTCTTTGAAGACGCTGGCCATGCTGTCCGCGCTCGGCGGGCACGTGACCTCACCCGGGGCATAGCCGATGAAGTCGCGCGGGAACGGTTCCTCGGCGACGCAGGTCAGGCAGGCCATCGCGGAGATCACGAGCTGGTCGCCGGCCGAGACGGTCGCGTAGTGCGCTTCGAGCAGGCGGATCTGTTCCTTGAGAAACCGCACGTGGACGCCCCTCCGGAGGACGACCCACGTGCGGGTGAACGCACCGTCGCCGCAGAGCGGGACGATCGAGCTCGTGCTGTCCTTCAAGCCGGTCAGAAGCCGAGTCACCTCGCCGACGAGCCCTCGGTCGGACGGATTGTTCCACGCGCCATCGAGCGCCTGCTGCGCGTTGCGAAGCTTCGCGTACACCGGGCCGACGAGCGCGGCGAAGCTCTCGAGCGGCCCCCTCTCGTCCGCCGGGACGCGCGGATCGACCGAGTACGGCGGAATGCGAGCGTTGAACACCTCCCAATCGGGGAGCGGCACGCGCGCACCGACCTTCTCGACGAGACGCTCCTCTGGAACCGAGCAGGCCATCGCCGCGGCGGCCGCGGAGACGAGGATGCGGCGTCGAGCAAGGATCGCGCGCTGATCGGGGTCGTCGCTCACCGGTGGTGTGGACACCATCTGCGAGCGACGGTTCCCGAAAGGCGAGCGGTCAGTCGCCGTCTTCTACGAAGGCACGCAACCGCTCGATCGCGTCATCCCATTGACGAGAGATCGTCGCGAGGTGCTCGGTTGCCTTGTGGAGCGGCTTGAGCTGGAGCGTCCAAACCGTCTCGCGCCCCGAGCGATCGCCGCGCGCCAGCCCGGCGGCTTCGAGCACGTGAAGGTGCTTGGTGACCGCTTGCCGGCTCACCTTCGTGCCTTCGGTCAGGCGAGCGATCGAGAGCGGCCCGTCACTGCAGAGACGCGTCACCAGGCGGAGCCGCTGCTCGTCGCCGAGCGCCGCGAAGACCGGCGCCGAAGCGGCGAGGGCGGCGGATTCACGCGGCATCGAGGTACTTCGCGATGAGCGTGAGCTGCGCCTCCCAGCCGCCCTCGTTTTCTGCAAAGGCCTTGGCGCGCCGCTCGAGCGGGATCCGATCGAAGCCCGACTCGGTGATCGTGAGGCGCGTGCCGCCGTCGGCATCCTCGAGCTCGAAGGTCACGAGCGTCATGGGTGCGTCGGGCGACGTGTCTGGGTCCGCGCCGGGGTGCCAGCGGAAGGCGAAGCGTGTCTGGGGCTCGACGCGCTCGATGATCAGATCGAAGGCCATGCCCACGTAGGGCTCCTGTGACTTGGCGACCTCGGCGTCGACCTTGGTCACCGCCATCTTGCCCTTCACGGTGCGGCCCTCTGCGAAGGGACCCTCGATCGTCATGCCGAACCAGGTCCCGAACGCCTGCGAGTCGCTGATGGCCTTCCACACGCGCGCGCGCGGCGCGCGCAGGACAGTTTGCTTCCGGATGGTGTCGTTCATTGTGCAACCTCTTGGTTGCTCTTAGTCCCGCACTTCGGAACATGCAACCAAATAGTTGCGCAATGAGCGTCGCGCGGCGGCCGTCAGCGGCACACCTTCGGGAGACTCTCGGTCTTCTCCTTGCAGTCCGTCTCGATCTCGTCCTTGCTCATGCCCTTCTTCCGCCACACCACGGCCGTCTTCTCGATGAGCGACGCGGCGGATTTCTTCAGCACCTCGCAGCTCGAGACCTTCTTCTTCCAATCGTCGCAGGCGCCGATGCCGTCGGACGGATCGCCGCCCGAATCGCCACCTTCATCGGCTTTCTTGTCGTCGCTCCTGGTCTTCTTGTGGTCGGCCTTCTTGTCGTCGCCCTTCGCCTTCTTGTCGTCACCCTCGCTGCTCTGTCCCTCGCTGGTCCCATCCGACGACTTGGTGGTGTCGGCCTCGGATCGCGAGCACGCGGCCCCCAGGGTGACTATCGCAACGAATGCGAAAGAAAGGAGCTTCGTTTCCATGTCGGGACCTCCTTTTCGGTCACCGCACCAACAGCACCATGCGTGCCATCGCGCAGATCTCTTTTTCCCGGAGCAACGCGACGTGTGGAATGACGCGCCGTCCACGCTGTTGCCGTGTGGACGACTCGGGTGGGGGACCCTAACAAACGTCGGGGGTCACGCGTTGCTTCAGGGAGGCGTTCATGGAGAATCGTCCCAGCGTTGTGCCCATCGTCACGGCGGCGACCCTCATCGCCGCTTGGCTCGCGGCGGACTACTTTCGAATCGGGATGTTCGGCGTCGATCGGTGGCTTCGCCCATGGGTCCTCGCCGGCGCCCTCGCGGCGGGTGCGCTCGTCGCGCTCACCGTCGATCGCCTTCAGCGGGCGGAATGGCGACGCAGCGCCTACCTCGCGGCAGGGCTGCTTCCCGTGATCGTCGCGCCCTTGGTTCCGTTTGCGTCACCTCATGGATGGACCCCGTACCGAACCCCCGGCGACGGCGCGGTCTCCGCGCTGACGGTCGGCCTCGCCATCGGACCCCCGATCGGTGTGCTCGCGTTCCTGACCTATCGCGGCGCGCGGGCCCGCGCACATTCACTCGTCGCCGGCGCCGACGCGCGCGCTCCTTGGGTCCTCTTGGCGGTCTTGGCGATCTTCTCGATGCGGTTCGTCGCTTTCGGTGCGCCGCAGCTCCGGAGCTATGCGTGGCCCGCCGTCGAATTCAGCATCGTCCTGGCGGTCGCGCTGCTGCTCCTCTTGGTGGTCGTGCTCGCGCGCGATCTTCTCGCTTTGGTGAAGCTCACCGGCATCGTCAACGAGCCCGAGCTCCGGGAGCCCGTCACGATCTCGCAGCTCTCCTACGACGAGCGCGTCGTCGATGCAGGCATCGGCGAGAGCGGTCGCCGAGCCACCCAGCCGGGGGGCGCCTACCGGAGCGCCGAAATGCCTTCGTCGCTGGTGCTGCTCGGCGACGCAAAGCGGTGCTCCGGCATCCTGGCCGCGGCGGTAGGTCGCGACGTCGCCGCGCTCCTGTTCGCCGTCGTCTGGCTCGCGACGATCGATCTTCGGCCGCTCATGGCCGGCGTTACGCCCCGTTGGTGAGCCTTACTTCTTGGGTGCAGGCGCCGGAGCCGAGGCCGCGGGAGCGGCCGGAGCTGCCGGCGCCGCAGCGCCGCGGGCGGACTTCACTGCCTCGGCGATGGCAGTAACCGTTTCGTCATCCTCGAGCGAGCCGTTCTTCGCCGCCTCTTCGAGCTTCACGTGGGCGGCGCAGAAGCCGAGCGCGCCGTCTCGGGCCCGCCTGTGGCTCTGCTCGAGCTTCGTGAGGCGGCCGTAGGTGCTGGCGTAGACGACCTTGTCGACCGCGGTGTCGCCGACGCAGATGCTCCGGTTGTCGAGCGTCCCGCAGCGCCGGTCTGCGGGCGAGAGTCGCTTCTTTTCAGCCTCTCTCAATGCGTCGCCGATGCCGGTGGCCTGCGCGTCCAAGTAGGGGGGCAAGGCATCGCAGATCGCTTTTACGTGAGGCGCGGCGCGTGTCACGACGTCTCCCAGGTCGTCCTTCTTCTCTTTCTTCGCGAGCTCTTCGAGCAGCGCTGCCGTCGCGTCGCGCGCCGCCTTTTCGGGACCATCGGCCGCATCCGAAGCGTCGGGCGGCGCACCGGCGCTCGCGGCTTCGATCTGGCCGGTCGTCTCACCGCCCCCGCCCGCCGCGACCGTCTCGAGCGTCTCGCCATAGGCGGCGAGCGCCATCAGCGCGCCGCCGTACACGCGATCCGCCTTGAGCTCTTTTTCGCATTTCGTCTCGAACGGCTTGTCCTTTTCGCCGCCTTGCTGCGCGGCCAGCGCGTCCTTCAGCGCGCAGACCTCGCCGCCCTGCGGGACGGCCAGCGCGTGTGTCGAGAGCTGCCGGCCGACCTTGCCGACCGCGACGCCCGAGCCGACCGCCCCACCGCAGCCGGCGAGGATGAGGATGAGACTTCCACTTCCGATGATGGGTAACACCGTGTGTTCGCTCATGCCGGCGACGGTATCATGAACGACGCGTCATGTTCTGGACGCGTCGGTGCTCTTTCGCCGTCCGTGATGCCCTGCTGGCGGCTCACCGCGGTGGCTTCACCGTCCGTCGCGCGGGCGGCCGCTGCGTCTCGATGGCGCTGCGGCGCCGCGGCTTCGATGCAGACGGTGGCAGCGCCGCGGGCCACGCAGGTTGCGTGCTCGTGTCGGTCGCCGGCTGCGGGTCCTGCTGCAGCCATGAGGTGTCGATCTCTTTCGTCTCGCGCCGCGGCGCCACGACCTTGCGTTTCTGAGTCATCATCGACGAACGTAGCGGCCGCCCGCAGGAACGAATGTTGAGATACCTGGCAAGTTGCCAGCTCCCCGCGCGAAGCGGACGATCGCGCGTTGGCTGGCCCCCCTGCTGCCTCAAGGAGTTTTCCCTGGAACCACGGGCTCGAGCGAGCCGACTTTACCGAGCTCCGCGAGCTTTGCACCGGCGGCGCGTTGAACGCTCTGCTCGAGGTCGTTTGCAAGGCGAGCGTTGACTACCTCGTCTCCACCGGTGTTGCCGTCGAGCGTCATGGCGCTCACCGACTTGTCGCTCGTGGTCGAAACGGTCAGCGTGCACGCTGTGTCCTTGTCCTCGAAGAAGAACACGGTCGCGCGCGCTCGTCCGGCGCGGAACGTATCTTTGCCCGTTACCTGAGGTGCGACGAAGTCGTCGATCCGCAGGACGGTGAGGGGAAAGAGATCCTTCTCGATCTGCGCGAGCGCTGTGGCGGCCGCGTCCGGGTTCCAGTCTCGGTTCGAGCGCTCCTTGTCGGTGAACGGCAGCTTCAGCGCGGAGGACAACCGTCCCGAGGTCGTGCCTCCGAAGAACAGGTTCGGGTTGTGGGGCGCCCCCTCGGCAGCGAGCTCCACGACGTGGGTCTGGCCGATCGAGAGGCCTGGCTTCGTGCTCGGCGACGCCGCTTTGGTGCACGCCGCCGGCGGCTTCGACTTCGCGTCGGAAGTAGCGGCCAGCTTCCTCCAAATCTCGTGAAGCGTGAGCCAGCTCTTCGTTGCGTCGGCGATCGCCTTCTTCTGCTTTGCTCCCGCGTCTTCGGTGGGAGCGGTCGTCGGTGCGCTGCTCGCCTTGGCGGAAGAATCGGAGCCCGCAGAGGGTCTTTCGCCACAGGCCGCGAGGGATAGTAAAAAGAGGCCGAACAGGAGTCGCATCCGAGAAGCGTAGCCGACACGCCGATGCTGCTCTGGTCTTACGGCACGAGCCGTCATTGGGGTTAGGATGCGCTCCGTGGCGAAGGCGATGTCAGCCTCGGAGGTCTCACACCTCGGCCGCTACGAGCTGCTGGTGAAGATCGGCAGCGGCGGAACGGCGGCGGTGTACCTCGCGCGCACCGAGGTCGTGGGTGGGGTCTACCGTGACGTAGCAGTCAAGCTGATCCACCCGCACATCCGTGCGCTCGACCGCGAGGGCGCCGCGATGCTCGTGAACGAGGCCAAGCTCGCGGCGCGAATTCGGCACCCGAACGTCGTCGGCGTCCAAGAGGTGGGCGACGCCGAAGCGGGCGTCTATCTCGTGATGGACTACGTCGAAGGCGAGACGTTGTCCGGACTGGTGCGCGCCGAAGCGGCGCGCGACTCGCGCGTGCCGCTGCGGATCGCTGCTCGCATCCTCTGCGACGCGCTCGCAGGGCTGCACGCGGCGCACGAGCTCCGCGACGAGCAGGGCCAGCCGCTCGGCATCGTCCACAGGGACTTTACCCCGTCCAACATCCTCGTCGGCGTCGACGGCACGACGAAGCTCACCGACTTCGGGATCGCGAAGGCGTCCTCGCGGAAGAGGAGCACGGCGACCGGGCAGATCAAGGGCAAGATCGGTTACATGTCGCCCGAGCTCGTGCGCGGCGAGCCGCTCGATCGACGAGCGGACGTCTGGGCAGCGGGGGTGGTCGCTTGGGAGTGTCTCGCCTCCCGCCGGCTGTACGGCGAAGGCGATGAGGTCCGGCGCCTGTTCCAGATCGTCAACGAGGTGCCGCCGGTCCTGTCGGCCGCCGGGGTCGACGCGCCGCCTTCGATCGAGCGAGCGATCGCGTGGGCGCTCACACCGGACAAGAGCCAACGATTCTCCAACGCCGAGCAGCTGCGCGCCGCGCTCTACGAAGGGTTCTCGGGCGGCCCGGGGATCGCCGACCAGGGAGAGGTCGCTGCCTACGTCGACGAGCTCACCCGGAACAAGCTCGCGCAGAGGCGCGCGAAGGTTGCCGAGGTTCTCCTCTCGCGCAGCGACCACGGCTTCGAGGAGGACGAGCCCACGCGGCCCGACTATGCACCCGCACAATCGATCGCAGCCCGTGTCCCCCGCGCGCCGCAGCTCCGCATGGGTGAGGTCGTCGGCGATCGCTTCGTCATCGAGGAGCCGGCGCGACAAACGCCGGTCGGCGCGATCTACAAGGCCGTGGATCGCGCGACGGGCGAGTCGATCGCGATCAAGCTGCTCCACGTGAGCGATCCGGCGCAAGAACGCAGGTTCGAGCGCGAGTCGGCTTCGCTCGGACGCATCTTGCATCCGAACATCGTCCGGCAGGTGGCCCAAGGCCGCACTGCGGGCGGGCTGCCGTTCCATGCAACCCGTTGGCTCGAGGGTGAGACCCTCTCGTCACGCCTCGAACGGGGACCGCTCTCCATCGAAGAGACCCTCGCCCTGCTCACTGGTCTCGCTGCGGGCCTCGCCACGCTGCACGACGCGGGCATCGTCCACCGCGACATCCAGCCGTCGAACATCTTCTTGGAGGACGGTAAGACTGACGCTCCCGTCATCCTCGACCTGGGCGTATCGCGAGACGTGGATCTGGGCGAGGCGCTCACGACGAGCGGCGCACTCTTGGGCACCGTCGGGTACATGGCTCCCGAGCAGCTCGGTGGCGGCAACTTCGAGTGGTCGCGCGTGGACGTCTTCGGTCTCGGGTGCGTCGTCTACGAATGCCTCACCGGCCAGCAGCCGTTCGGCGGAGTGCACGCCATCGCCGTTCTGACACGCCTCCTGCTCGAGGAGCCGGCCCCGCTCGGCACGTTGCGACCGGAGACCCCCCCAGCGCTCGCGAGCCTGATCGAGCACATGCTCGCGAAGGACCCAGGGCTGCGGCCAGCGGACGCGCGCGCGGTCGCTCTGGAGCTGGCATCCCTCGAATTGCAAGGTCCGGCGCCGGGCTCGCACCGACCCCAACGGGGCGGCGTCTCCGAAGCCGAACAGGACTTCGTGAGCTTGATCCTCATCGAGCCCGGCCGCGGCGCCGAAGGCGCCCCCCTGCGCGCCGCGACGCGCCCGGAGCGACAGCTGATCATTCGGGCTGCCCGCGACGCGGGAGGCGAAGCGTACGTGGTCGGAACGGCAATGCTGGCGCTCCTCCGCGGCACGAGCTCTTCGGCGGAGCGCGCCGCTCGGGCGGTCGCCTGCGCACGCACGATCTCATCCGAGCTGCCTCGCGCAACCATCGCCGTCGCGACGGGCTTCGCCGAGCATCGGGGCGAGGATCTCGTCGGGCCTACGGTCGATCGCGCCTGCGCGCTCCTGGCGGAGAGCGGGCCGGGGATCGTCGTGGACGAAGCGACACGCGCCCTGACGGTCGGCCAGGGTGGATCTCGATCGCGATCCCTCCTGGGCGTCGCGACGCAGTGCAGAGCGCGCGAGACCGAGGTCGGCCTCATCGAGTCGCTCGCGCGTCGCGTCGTCGAGGAGCGGACGTTCCGCTCGGTGCTCATCACTGCAGCTCCGGGCGTGGGAAAATCGCGGCTCCTCGACGAAATCGCAGCCCGCGTCGACGCTCCGGCCGAGCTGACCATCCTGCGCGCGCAGGGCGACTCTTTCGCGTCGCGCGCGCCGTTCCGGCTGGTGCGCCAGATCCTTCGCGGTGCGCTCGGCGGGGTCGAGCGGCGGCTCGATCTGAACGAGCACCGGTCGACACAGGACTTTCACGTGCGTGAGGCGCTCGCAGAGATCCTCGGCGTGGACCTCGGGGCGGCGCCGAGCGCCGTCCTCGAAGCGTCGCGCAACGATCCGCGCCTGCGGGCGGATTTCATGCGCGAGGGGTTCCGCAGATGGCTCGTCGGCTTCGCTTCGGAGAGGCCCCTCGTCCTCCTGCTCGATGACTTGCAATGGGGAGATGCTCCGAGCTTCCGGTACCTGGACGACGCGGCACGAGCCGAGCTGCCGATCCTCATCGTGGCGGCTTCGCGCGAGGCGTCTTCAGCCGAGTCGGTGCTCTGGCCCGTCCATCACACCATCGCGCTCTCGGGTCTTCCCAAGCGCGCTGCGGAGAGCCTCCTCGCCGAGGTGCTGCCCCAGACGCCGGACGCCACGGTGAGGCGCCTGGTGGATCGCGCCGGAGGAAACGCGTTCTTCCTCGAGGAGCTCGTTCGCTGGGTCGCGCGCGGCGGCGATCCCGAAGCGATGCCCCCGAGCGCGGTCGCAGTCGCTGTCGATCGCTTCGCGGCGCTCGAGCCCCACGAGCGCCGCCTGCTCCGAGCGGCGAGCGTCTTCGGCGAGCACTTCTTGGTCGAGGGCGCGCTCGCCGTGCTCGACGA
>JBGTSH010000019.1:0-56237 GCA_041940405.1 Polyangiaceae bacterium | reverse complement strand
CCGGATCCAGTTCCAACAAGATGTCGCCTTGTTTGAAGAAGGCACCGACTTCGAATTCAGGGTGGATGATCTGAATGCGGCCGGCGACTTGCGCCGGCCGACGTCCCCTGCAGGCGCGGCGTCGTCAGCCGTTGGGGTCGCAAACGGCGCCGCAGAGCTGCTGCTGCGACTGCGGGTCTTCGTTGCATGCAGCCACGGCGCAGAAGAAGCACTCCTGAACGTTCGCGGGCATCGTCGGGCAGTCGGCGTTGCAGGCGGCCTCGTCGCCTTGGTAGAAGCCGGCAGGGCAAGCAGCGAAGATGAACGCGCAGGCTTCGGTGCAGGAGCCCGGACCGCCGCCGCTGGTCGTGGTGCCGCCGCCGCTGGTCGTGGTGCCGCCGCCGCTGGTCGTGGTGCCGCCGCCCGATGCGGTGCCGGCGCTCGTCGACTTGCCCCCGCCATCATCGTCACCGTCGCCATCCCCGTCGCCGTCGCCCTCACCCTCGTCGTCGGCGCAGACCATGTAGTCGCCCTCCACGACATAGCGCTCGCACGGCTCGTAGCATCCGACGACGGTCATCGCACCCAGCAGCCCAAGCGCACCCACCATCGCAATCAGGTTCACGTTCTTCGAGAGTTGCATCGAGCTCACCTTGGGAAAGAATTGTTGTGTACGTGCGCTCGGCCGAGTGCCGACGAAGGCGCCACGAAGAGAGCAGTCGGCGTGACCTCGCGATCCGTCACGCGACAATGTCGCGATCGATCACAGTCGCTCACGGGAGCGGGCAGACGGGGCCGCCGTAGCCGTACGAGTCACGCCACTTCGCCGGCACCGTGACGACGTTGCTCCAGTCCTCGGCGACGCCGTTCTTGAACGCGCACGACGCGTCCGGAAACGGCCTGAGGAGCCCGCCTTGGACGACGTACACCGTTGCGTCGTCAGAGAGCTTCAAGAACGAGCGATCGCACACGATCGGCGCCGCCTCGGGGATCCTGGCGAGCTCCCGGTCCGAGACCCGCTTCACGTCCGAGAGATCGGATTTGCCGCCCGCCGCGACGAAGCACTCGGGCGTGATGAAGGCGCGCTTCTGCTTTCTCGTCGCCGCATAGACGACCGGGCCGGACCCTTTGATGTAGCGCCCGAGCTCGGCGTACGCAGCGAAGAGGGGAGCGCCGAGCACGCACCCACCGAGCAGAGCGGCGAGCGCGACGCGCTTGGATTTCGAGTCTCTCTTCATGGCGTTCGGGACAAGCAGTCGTCGCGAACGCCGGATCCGTCACCCGGCACGGGCACTCGTCAGTTGCACTTGCCCTTCACGCACGCCGAGCTCGACCCACAGTCCAAGGGCCCCGAGCACGGCGAGCCGCTGGCGTTCTCGTAGCACATGCCGTCGGTGCAATGGCCGGTGGCCCCGCAGTCCAGCGGGGTGCTGCACGGAACCCCCGGCTTGCTCTCCCAGCACGTCCCGTCGGTGCAATGGGCTCCGGCGCCGCACTGGAGGCTGTTTTCGCACGGGCAGCCGGGCTCGTTCGGATAGCAGAGCTCGTTCGCGCAATGCGAAGCGACCCCGCAGTCGAGATCTGTCCCGCAGGCTTTGGTCGACTTCGCGCACGTCGGGGCGACTGGCGGCTTCGTCTTGTTTCCCCAGCCCAACGTCGCGGTGGCGCTCGCCGGCGGATGCGGATCGGCGGACGGCGAAACGCTCGGCTCGGTGCCCGCCACCGCGGTCCCATCGGCCGCTGCGGGGTCCTGCCGCTCCCGACACAGGCCGATCGCCTGGCCAAGCTCCTTCGCGCACACCTCGATCGGGCCGCAGGTCTCGTCGGTCTTGCAGCCGACGGTGCAGACGTTCTGCTCGGAGCAGTATTCGCCGAAGTGACAGACGGCGCCCGCGCACTGCGCCTGCACATGGTGGTTCGGCGGCGCGGGCGCCCCGTTCCAGGTGCCGCCTTTGATCTGGAGGTTGCAGGCGACGACCGCGAAGGCCAAACCGCCGCTGATCGCGAACGAGTGTGTCCGAGAGAAGCCCATCGGCAGACGAGTCGACACCGGTCGCGGATCCGTCACGCGCAGGCGTGTGCCTACCGATTGAGCCCGAGCACGAACGCGTCCAGGCCACCGCTGGTGGTCGCCAGATCGCCGGCGTTGCTCCGCAAGGTGTCTCGGTAGGAGCCGACGGCGACGATGAAGTCGCCGTCCCGAACCTGCCCCTTCGCGAGCGCGACACCTGCATCGGTCAGGCGACCGGCGAAGGACTCTGCGGCGATCGCCGTGCCCGATTCGTCGAGGTTGGCGAGGAACAGCTCCGACAGCCCCTTCTCCAGGACGACTCCATCACCGAAGTCCACGTCGCCTTTGAAGACGCCGCCGATCAGGACGCCCCCCTGCCCGTTGGGAGCGACCGTATGCACGGTCGCTGTGTGATCGCCGAGACGCCTTGCCCAGAGGATTTGCCCGTCCGGCGCGTACTTCAGCACGAGCCCGCTCGTCGACGCCCCGACCGGGAGCACGCCCGTCCCGAAGTCGGTGTCGGTCGAGAACTCTCCGACCAGATAGAGGTTGCCCGAGTCGTCGAGGAGCGCGTCGGCAGCGTGAGAATTGGACTCGTGGCCGTAACCATGGCTCCAGAGATGCTCGCCGTCCGGCGAGAGCTTCGCGACCCCCAGGGCCGCGGAGCCGTTGTTCCAAGGCAGCGGCTCGCCGCCGAAGGACCACGATCGGGAATAGAGGGTCGTTATGATGACGCTACCGTTAGCATCGACGGCGAGCGTTCCACCCAGGTCGTGCCAGACGCTTCCGAAGCTCTTGCTCCAGATGTGGTTGCCCTGGGCGTCGAGGCGCGCGACGTACACGTCGTAGCCGCCCTTCGAGGCGTGCTGGCCACCGCCCCCGAAGTCGACCTGGTAGTAGGATCCCGACAGATAGAGGTCGCCGCTCGGGGTGCGCCCGAAGCCGGCGATGCCGACCTCGTTGGAGGTCTCGATCGCCTTGCTCCAGACATGCTCGCCGGCGGGGTCGAGCTCCACCAGATAGGGATTTGCCGTTCCGTGGTTTTCGCGCGGCCCACCGCCGAAGTCGATGACCTGGCTGGCGCCTTGAACCGCGACGATGACGTGGTCGTCCTGTCCGCCGGGCGAGTGGGCGAGGACCACCTCGTTGGCGGCGTCGTCGCCCTCGCCGCCGAAGCTGGTACTCCAGAGGTGCCGTCCGTCCGTGCCGAGCGCGAGGATGAACGCGTCGCGGCCGCCCTCGGAGACGAGGGCCCCACCTCCGAAGTCGACGACGCCGACGAACGAGCCGACGACGATGACGGAGCCGTCCGACCGCATGACGGCGGCGCGCGCGTCGTCGTCGACGAGGGCGCCGTAGGATCGGCTCCAAACCGGGCAGAGCGACACGCAGCACATTCCGCTCGTGCAGAACCTCGCTTCGCAATCGTCCGCAGTCCCGCAAGCCTTCTCGGTCTCGCATCCGCCGCACTCGCCCCCGCAGTCGACGTCGGACTCCGTCCCGTTCAGGATCCCGTCGTTGCATCCGGGTACGGCGCACGCGGGCTCACCATCGATGCAATAGAAGTCGTCCACCGAGCAGTCGAGGACGGCGCCTGCGACGATCCCCAAGACCGTCGTCGCTGCGAGCTTGGAGACCGAGCTTGCCATCATCCGTGCGCCCTTCATGGCAAGAACGAGAGGAGGAACGCGTCGAGCTTGCCGGCGCTCGCCAGCGTTTGATCCCCGAGCGCGATCGTTCCCGCGTAGCCCCCGAGGGCGATGCCCTGGCCCGTGACGCGATCGTAGAGGAGGCTGATGTTGCCGTTGACGAAGATGCCTCTCGCATCGGCGGCCCACTCGACGACGCCGTCATTCGAGACGCGCCCGAGCAGGAGGCTGTCGACGCCGACGCCCGCGGTGACGCCGCCATCGAAGACGGCCTCGCCGGTGACCTGCGCGGCGAAGAGGACGCCCCCCTTGCCGTCGGGGGCGAGCGCGTGACCGATCGCGTAGTTGTCGCCCGCGCGCAGGGTCCACGCGGCCGTCCCGTCATCGGCGTCGAGCTTGGCAATGTACATGTCCTGCGTACCGACGGCGGTGACCGGACCGCTCCCGAAGTCGACCTTGCCGTGGAAAAGGCTCGTGACGAAGACGTTGCCGTCATCATCGACGACAATATCCCCACCGCCCGTGCCCACGTCGTAGGGGCGGCTCCAAATGTGGCTGCCGTCGAGCCCAAACTTGCCGATGACGAGCGCGAAATCGGTCCCCGCGGCCGTATCGGGCAACACCTGTCCGCCCAAGTTGGCGTTCGGGCCACGGTAGATCGCGTCGAGGTAGATCGCTTCGCTACCGAGCGCGAAGGAGTACACGAAGAGATCGCCGTCCCCGCCGAATTGATGGCTCCACTCCCGCTCGCCGGCAGCGTCGAGCTTCGCGAGTACGATGTCCATGCCCGGACCGGCGTCGTAGATGACGCCGTCCCCAAAATCGAAGACGCTGATGGAAGCGGCGAAGATGACGCCGCCGTCAGGTGTGACGGCTATGTCGCTCAGACCGAGCCCGGCGCCGTGGCTCGAGTACGTGTGCGCCTGCATCACGTTCCCCCCCGGGTCGAGCTCCACGAGGAAGAGGTCGCCGTAGCCGCCGCCACCGGTAAGCTCGGTCGCTCCCACCGTGAGCGTCCGGCTGGTCGAGACGAACGCCAGCCACAGCCGATCGCCCGTGCCTCGAGCGAGCCTCGGCACGAGCTCGTGCTTGCTGCCGGCGATGTGCAGATCGTAGAGGAACGTCCCGTCGCTGTCGTAGGCTGCGACGAAGCCGTCCGCCTCGCCGAGCGAGGTCCGCGCACCACCGCCGAAGTCGACCGTGCCCGAGAACTGTCCCGAGACGACGATTCCTCCGTCGCTGGACACGGACGCGCTCGTCGCCACATCAAAGCCGACGTCGCCGAAGCTCTTGCCCCAAGCCGCGCAGGGCGCCTGACAGCACGCACCATCCATGCACCGGCCCGTTCCGCAGTCCTCGGCCAGCTCGCAGGCGGCGCCGGCTTCACACGGCCCGCACGATCCGCCGCAGTCGACGTCGGTCTCCGAGCCGTCCAACAGGCCGTTGTCGCATGGGTCGGTGGAGCACCCCGGCTCGCCGGCGATGCAAACCTCGGCCACCGAGCAGTCGGCCAGCCCCATCGCGAGGGCGAACGCGCCCGCGATGTGGAGCAGCGCCGTCGCTGCGAGCTTGGAGGCCGGAGAAGAGGTCACGAGCGCGCCAGGATGCCATAGTCGGCACTGCTCGCCGATCCGTCACGCGGGTCGCGAGAAAAACTCAGGCCTATTTCCAGGCAATTGTCGTCGCCGACGACTTCCTCGCCGGTCGACAAGCCTGGTAGTGTCCGTATCGGTGGGCTCGTCCGTCTCGCTCCAGCTTCCGGACGGCTGCGTCTTCGGCGGTCGATGGGAGATCGTGCGCTGCATCCGCGCCGGCGGGATGGGTGCGGTCTACGAGGTCGTGCACCGCGAGACCCGCGCGCGCTCCGCGCTCAAGGTCATGCTGCCGGATCTGATGACGAGCAGCGAGCTCCGCGAGCGGTTCCGCCAAGAGGCGATGGTGACCGCGACCATCGAGAGCGATCACGTCGTGAAGGTCTTCGACGGCGGCACCGACGCCGAGTCCGGCTCGCCGTACCTCGTGATGGAGCTCCTCCGCGGCGAAGATCTGGGCGCGCGGATCTCGAAGAACGGAGCGGTGCCGAAAGAAGAGGCCGTCGCGCTCCTCGCACAGGTCGCGCTCGCGCTCGACAAGACGCACGCGGCGGGCGTCGTGCACCGCGATCTCAAGCCCGAGAACCTCTTCGTCACCGAACGCGACGACGGCGCGTCGTGCGTCAAAGTGCTCGACTTCGGGATCGCCAAGCTCGTCGCCCAGAGCATCTCCAAGGCCGAGACCACGCGCACGCTGGGCACGCCGCTCTACATGGCGCCCGAACAAGTGCGCGGCGACGGCACCATCGGCCCCGCCGCCGACCTGCTCGCGCTCGCGCACATCGCGTATGCGCTCCTGGTCGGCGAGCCCTATTGGAAGAAAGAAAAGGTGGCGCACGAGAGCGTGTATCCGCTCCTCATGGCGATCACCGATGGGACGAAAGATCCCGCGACGGCGCGCGCCGCCGCGGCCGGGGTCGAGCTCCCTGCTGCGTTCGACGCGTGGTTCTCGAAGGCCACGGCCGCGCTGCCCGAAGACCGCTTCACGAGCGCACCCGAGCTCGTCCGAGAGCTCGCGAGGACATTGGGCGTCACTCCACCGCAATCGATCGCTGACAAGACGCCGATCACCGACAGTCCGCCCGTCCCCGCAAAGCCTGCGCTCGGAGCGACCCGCATCGGGTTGGGTCTCGCAGCGATCGCGCTCGTCGCGCTCGGCATCGGCTACGGAGCCAGCGTGCACGCCGGAGACACGCCGCGGCGCGATGCAACGGCGTCGGCCGAGCCGACCGCCGATGCGGCGGAGCCCCAAGGGGCCGCTGCCACGGACACGCCTGCACCGGACGCACCCACCACAGCGGAGAGCGCGCCGGCGACACCGAGCGGAACAGCCGGCTCGACGGCCGAGGCGAAGAACGCAGAACCGAAGCCGCCGACTGCTCCGCCGCGCAAACCATTGCCGAGCGCGCAGCCCGCGCCCGAGCCGACCGCAGAGCCGACATCCAAACCGAGCGCAGCGCCCGTCGATCCGAGCGACACGTATCGCAAAGGCGGCTCATGATCGCGAGGTCGCCCGGCGCTCGAGCGCTCGTCTTGGTCGCCGCGCTGATCACGAACGCGAGCGCCGCGCACGCCGATGAGCCGACGCAAGCTCCGCCGGCCGACGCTCCAGCACCTCCAGGGGACGCGCCCTCGGGCATCGCCGTCTCGCACGCCGAGGGCGAGCGCCTGTTCGAGGCAGGAAAGCTGCTGCTCGACAAAGGCGATTGGATCGCGGCCTGCACGCTGTTCGAAGCGAGCGCCAAGCTCGACGAGCTCCCGCCTGTGCTGGTCAAGGTGGCGCGCTGCAAAGCGCACGACAACCGCCTCGCGGCTGCCATTGCTACTTACAAGCGTGCGCTCGATCTGAGGCCGTGGGCCGATCTCGAGGCGCTCATTCGGCGCGAGCTCGCCGAGGTAGAGGCGCGCGCGCCGGCCGTGCGCATCGCCGTAGCCGGCGCGCCGAAGGGACTGACCCTCGCTCGAAACGGCGTGCGGCTGCCCCCCGAGAGCTGGAACGACCTCCAATGGACCGACGTCGATCGCGTCGAGCACTTCGTCGCCGAAGCGCCCGGCTACCGCACGGTGTCCAGGGATCTCACCGCGACTGCCGAGCGCCAGCGACTCGAGTGGAAGGTCTCGCTCGAGCGCGAAGTCGCACCTGCGGCCGCGGCCGGCACGCCCACGAGCTCGCCACCTGCGCCGACCCCGCCCGGCGTCATCGCCGGTTGGGCGTCGCTCGGCGCCGGCGCGCTCGGGCTCGGCTTCGCGCTCGGGTTCGGCATTCAGTTCGCCGTTCAACGCGACGAGCTCTTCGACGACTGCACCGGAACGCTCGAAGACGGTCGCTACGTCTGCCCCGCCGGCATCGAGCAAGCGCGCGAGGAGACGATCGCGACGCGCACGCGCGCACAGGTCTTGGCGGTCGTTGGTGGTGCGCTGACGGCCACCGGCATCACCCTCGTCCTCGTGCCGTGGTCGGACTCGAACGACATGAGCACCTCATTGGTCGTCGGCCCGGGCGCGATGACCTTGCGAGGATCGTGGTGACGCTCGACCTCGAGCGATGCGAAGCGCTGGTCAAGAGGACCAACGAGGGCGACTCCGGCGCATGGAAAGAGCTGGTCGAAATCCTCTGGCCCGTGTGGCTCAAGCTCGTCCGCAACAGCCGCGACATGGGCTCCCTCGCCAAGGCCGAAGATCACGTTCACAACGCCGTGCTCGACCTCATCGAGAAGTTTGGTCCCGAGCGCGGAACCACCCTCGCCCTCTATCCCGCTTGGCGCGAGCGCAATCCCGACAAGACCTTCGAAGACTGGCTGCGCATCGTCACCGCGTTCACCGTTCGCGACTACGTCCGCCGCGCCCTCGGGCGATCGCGCACCAAAGATCCCGAGCTCCCCAGCGCCAAGCGCCTCCTCAACGAGTTCGTCACCTCACCCGCCATCGATGAAGTCGGCGGCCTCCTCCCTGCCATGACCATGGCCCAAACCGCCCGCGAGCTCCTCACGTTCGCAAAGAGTCGCCTGTCGGCCGACCAATACGCCGGCCTGATCGCTTGGCTCGAAGGCGCCGAGCTCGACGAGATCGGCGCCGAGCTGGCGCTTCAGGATCCCGAAGGCGGCCGCAAGGTGCTCCGATCGGCCATTGCGGTGTTGAGGCGGCATTTTGCGCCTGCTGCGACGGCGAGGGGTTGAGCCTATGAACGGTCTGCGCACGGTGACTCGCTCCTGCCCCATTCTGATCGGCGCATCGTGCATTGTGCTCTCGTGCGGAGCGCCTCCGCCGGCGAAGCCGAGCGTTGCCCCCGTGACCCCGTCGGTAACCACGGCGCCTAAACCGCCCCTCGACCCGATGGCTGAAGCGCAGACGCTCGCTGCGCGCGGCGTCGTCGACCGCGCAGCGGCCATCGCGTGTCGCATCTCGAAGGAGCGTGCCGACAAAGTTGCGCGCATTCAGTGCGCGCGCTGGCTCGAGGAGGCCTGGGCACCCGGCGCTGCGGATGCCTGGAAGGCAGTCGCCACTGCTACTAACGCTTCACCCGCCGAGCAGCAGGAGGCGAGAGCCGCGCTGACCAAGAGTCCCGCTGCACCCTCTCGCCTCGACGACGCAGCGCTCGACAGCGCGCTCGATCGGGCGCTGCGCGCCGGGTCTCCGGAGAAGGCGGCAGCCGTGCTCGAGCCGCTGGCGAGCTCACGGGACCCTCGCGTCCTCGACGCCCTCGGGCTCTGGTTGGGACGTGCCGGGAAGCCCGCAGATGCGCAGCGCTCGTGGGCGCGCGGGCGCACCGAGCTAGAGCGCAGCGGGCGACGAATCGCCACGCCCGACCACTATCGCGAGAGCCGGATGAGGAGCTTCGTGGACATGCTGCGTCTGAGCGGCCACGAGCTGGTCGTTCGCGGCTTCGTGTCCGACGCTCCGTTCGCTATCGACGTTCGCACCGGGCGCGTGACCTTCTCCGAGCACAACATGGTAAGCCTCGGCACCGTGGCCGAGGTCGGGCTCAACCCGCTCGGCCTCCACGCGGGCGTAGCGGCAGGGATCCACGACGGCGTGCCGATGGTCCTCACCGACTTCCCCATGATGACGCGCGCGGTTGGCGACGCGACGACGTGCCAGAGCGTCGGGTTCGATTCGACGGGCGATTGGGTGGCTTTCTCCTGCGATCAGGAAATTCTGCTCACGCAGGCGCACGTGAGCCTCCAGACGATGGAGCCCGAGAAGGTGATCCGCATCCCGACGAAGGAGCGGGCTCAGTACATCGTCGCCGTTGCCGAGGGCGGCGCTGCGGTCGCCGTCCGGGGCTTGAGGGGTCGGGTGGTGGTCTACGAACGATCAGGCCGCAAGCTCGGTCCTCTCGGTCCCGAACGTTCCGACGTCACCGGCTTCGCGTTCCTCCCGAGCGGGCGCGCATTGGTGGCCTGGGCCCAGGGCGACGGAGGGGAGACGAGCCGTGCAAGCATCGAACTCGTCGAGCTCAAATCCAGCAAGGTCGTCAAGAGCCTCGACCTGGAGAACCCCGCCAATCAGGTGCGGTACTCCCCGGCGGGGAAGCACGCGCACTTCATCTCGAACATGACATTCACGAGGCTCGACCTCGAAACGTTCACGGCTCACAAGCTCTCCGACAGACTGATCGACGAATGGCGCCCAGCGAGCGATGGGCCGCTCTTCGCCGGCGCCTGGATCCCCGATGCGGGCGCGCACGAAGTCGGGATCTATGACGCGTCGGGCACCCTGCTCCACACGGTGGAACATGGCGCCCAATCCGTTTTCGGGATGGAGCTCTCGCCTTCGGGTCGGTACCTCGCCGTCGCGACGGGTCTCGGCGTCGGCCTCCACGATCTCGAGCAAAACACCTATCGCTTCGCGAGTGTGAGAGGCTACGTTCCCGGCGTCGTCATCGACGAAGCCAACGCGCGCGTCATCTCGGTCGAAGTGGACGGGGACAAAGACGCGATCCGCTGGCGGAGCTTCGACGACCTGCGGGTCGTCCAGGAGCGCGCGTATCCGTCGCCTGGCCTGAACGTCGCACTGGCCCTCAGCCCCAGTGGAGAGCTTCTCCTTCCTGGTTCCGAGTCGCTGCAAGGAAAGCGCAGCGGCGGCATCCGCTACGTCGCCGGGTCGGGCGTCGCGCGCGGCGGTGGCCGCATCGCGATCGAGGCGAGGGTCGATGGCCGGACCAAGGGTTTGGAATTGCGCGACGAGTCCTCGGACAAGGTGCTCTACCGGGTGGATGCCGGGCCGCCGTTCGCCCTCGCATCGACGAAAGGATGGCTCGTCGCCGCCAAAGACCGAAACGTCGTCCTCTACGACGAGCGCGGCGCCGAGCGCTGCCGTGCCCCGATGACGAGAGAGCCCGATCGCATCGCCATCGATGCAGACGGGTCGCATGTTGCCGTCGGCTTCGAGCACCAATTTCTCGTGCTCGACGGCACTTGCGAGATCAAGACCCAGCAGTTCGCGCACGCGCCCTTCCCTGGCGTGCAAGGGATCGGCTGGCTCGGACGCGGCGTCTTGTACGTCGGCGGTTCGATGGGCGTGGACTTCTACCGGGTGGACGCTAACGGAACGTCGTACCTCGCAGACGGCATGTACTGGGGCGATGGCGGCTGGGGCTGGTACGGAGAGCAGGGCACCGCCGGATGGTCCAACGCCCTGCCGACCGAGCTCGCCATCGAAGAGTTCAGCTCCGGTCTCTTCTGGGAAGGCATGCGCGACGACACCATCGTCGGATCGATCGCCCGGTGCGGTCGCCGGCAATGTGAGACTGCAAAGGACGGAAAGCGGTAGCGGGCCCCGCGTCGCCGCTTTCGTGGCCGCTGTCCCGGCGTCGAGAGGATATGGCTCACGGGATGAAGAGGGCTGCTCTGCTACGCTCGAGACGCCTCATGAGTAGCTCCACTGGCGCCATCGGCCGGATGAGCCCGGCCGAGTATTTGGCCTGGGAGGGCGGGCAGCAGCAAAAGCACCAGCTGCTCGATGGTGAGGTGTTCGCCATGGCGGGTGGCAGCCCACGCCACAATCGCATCTGCGCCCGGCTTCTCGCTCGGCTCGAGGCGGCGCTCGCTCCACCCTGCGCTGCGTTCTCGTCGGACCAGAAGGTCTTTATCCCCGCGTTCGGCAACTTTGTGTATCCCGACGTCACAGTCGTCTGCGGGCGAATCGAGCTTCACGAGCTGAGCGCCGACGTCATCACGAACCCCCGCGTAGTGATCGAGGTCCTGTCCAAGAGCACCGAGCAGAACGATCGCGGCGACAAGTGGCAGGGCTACCGAAGCGTCCGGTCGCTGACCGACTATCTTCTGGTCTCCCAGCGCGTTGCCCGGCTCGAGCACTTCACACGGGAAGCCGATGGCTCCTGGAGATACCGCGTGTTCGGCGCCGGCGAACAGCTCGAGCTCACGACGGGGGCGCTGCTCGTCGTCGACGATCTGTTCCAGGGTGTTCTCGATATCCCGGGGGACGGGTGATGGGCATGGCGCGGCGGGGCTCGTAGTCCGGCTCAACGTGGCCCACCCACGATCAGCCCGACGCGCCCCGTCCGTCGAGCCGCCTCCAAAACCACAAAACCGCCGCTCAAAACGGCTGGCATTCCGCGTGCTCTAGGCAGCTGCATGAACTATCGCGGCGTCTTGGTTGCCTTGCTTACCTCCACCACCCTCGTCCTCTCCGGTTGCGAGCTGGAGACCGAGACCGAAGAGGTCGACGACGAGGGAGAGGAGATCGGCGCTTCCGACGAAGACGAAGACGAGGAAGAGCCCGAAGAGAAAGAGTGCACCGGACCGAAGATCACCGGCTGCCTCTACGACGTCGTCGTCTGCGAGGACGGAGAGTGGGTCTGCGGCGACACGCCGCTCGTCCTGTCATTCTCCGGCGAAGCGCCCGCCTTCGCTCCGGCGGGCCTCGACGCGTTCGACCTGACCGGTGAGGGCATCTCGATGGTCTCCGACTGGCCGACCGCGGCGACGCCGTGGCTCGCGCTCGACCGCAACGGCGACGGACGCATCGGCGACGGCACCGAGCTCTTCGGCAGCGCGGTGCGCCTCGCCGACGGCTCACGCGCAGACAACGGGTTCGAGGCGCTGGCGGAGCTCGACTCGAACGCTGACGGTCGTGTCGACGCGGCGGATCCGCGGTTTGCGGAGCTCCGCATCTGGGCCGACGCCGATGCCGATCGCATCACGGACGAAGGCGAGCTCCGCGTCGCTTCGACCGGCGCGATGCGCCTCGTCTCGGTCGAGCTCGCGTTCGAGTCGCGTGCCGTGTGCGACGCCCGAGGCAACTGCGGCCTCGAGCGCGCCAAGTTCACGTGGGCCGACGCGGACGGCGCGCTTCACACGGGTGAAGTCGTCGATGTACACCTTCCGAAGCGGTAGGTCGTACGCTCCGGCGCATGCGCGCAAGGCGATCGCCGGTGAAGTGGTTCGTCGACAACTTTCTGAAGGGCTGCCTTCTGCTGGTGCCGCTCGCTACGACGGCCTGGGTGGTGTGGTCGGTGTTCGTAGCGCTCGATCGACTGCTGCCGTCACCGGTGCCCGGGCTGGGCATCGTCGTGGCGGCGGTGGCGATCGCGCTCATCGGGTTCGCGACTAGCAACGTCGTCGGGCGCCGGTTGGTGCTGGCCTTCGAGAACATCCTCGAGCGGCTCCCGATCCTGCACCTGGTGTACGCCTCGCTGAAGGACCTGATAGGCGCGTTCGTCGGCAACAAGAAGACGTTCGAACGTCCCGTCGTGGTGAGGTTGGACGAGCAAGGCGGCGTCGGCGTGCTCGGCTTCGTGACGTGCGATCACTTCGACGATCCGGCGCTGGCGGGCTACGTCGCCGTCTACCTGCCGCAGTCCTACAACTTCGCCGGCAACGTGATCGTCGTTCCAGCGTCCCGCGTCACGCCCGTGGACACCGACGGCGCAGCCTTCGTCACGTTCATCGTGTCCGGCGGCATCTCCGGAATGAACGCCGCCAAGAAGTACCTCGAGGAGACCGCGCCGATCTCGCGCAGGCCGTGAGCCCGACGCGGCGGATCACCAATGGTGATGGCAATGATAGTGCGGCGTCTTTATCGGGTTCGCGCGGTCGGCTCGCTCGCGTGCATCTTCGAACTGCTTGCCCACGATGCCCTCGAGCTCGCGTGAAGCTTCGTCGAGGCGCTCGCCGGCGAAGTCGACCTGCTCGTTGCTGAGCCTCTCGATGTCCTGCGCGTCCGTCTCTTCCGACTTGCAGACGTAGCGCATGCTGGTGAGCAGCTCGTGCAGCTCGTTGACGGCTTTGCCTGCGTCCTCGACGGCCGCTGCGCAAGGTGCGCTCGCTTCGGCGCGCCGGCATGCGGCGGACGCCGCGGTGATGCGGCCCAGCATGGAGCGAACCTCGGCGACCTGTTCGGCGACTGCGCGATAGCGGGCAGCCATCACCGGCCCCGCGTCCGGCGGGGCGCTGACGGCTGGCCACGTCGACGCGCTCGAGCGCTCCGCCTGGCCGACACAGCCGGCGGTGCTCAGGGAAACAGCGAGGAGTGGGTACCACCACGCGGCCATGCGTTCGATGCTCGCACGGTATACGTTTGAGGCCATGACCCAACAAGCGGTGGACGCGGGCCCGTTCAAGCTGTCGTTTCAGCCTCCCGTGCTCGCGAGCGCGGCCGAGGAGCGCGTCCATCGAAAGCAGCGGCTGGCGGCGGCGTTTCGGCTCTTCTCGAAGATGGGCTTCGACGAGGGCGTCGCGGGGCACATCACGGTGCGCGATCCGGAGCACCCGGACACGTTCTGGGTGAACCCGTTCGGCATCCACTTCAGCGAGATCCGGGTCTCGACCTTGATCCGGGTCGATCACCATGGCGAAACGGTCGAGGGCACCTTCCCCGTGAACCGCGCGGCGTACGCGATCCACTCTCGCGTGCACGCCGCCAGGCCCGACGTCATCGCAGCCGCGCACGCGCATTCGCTCCATGGCAAAGCGTTCTCGAGCCTCGGCAAGCTGCTCGATCCGATCACGCAGGATGCGTGCGCCTTCTACGGCGATCATGCGCTCTACGACGACTTCGGCGGCGTCGCCGTCGAGCTCGATGAAGGCGATCGCATCGCCAAGGCGCTCGGCGACAAGAAGGCAGCGATCCTCATGAACCACGGCCTGCTCACCGTCGGCGGGACGGTGGACGCCGCCGCGTGGTGGTTCATCACCATGGAGCGCTCCTGTCAGGCCGAGCTCCTCGCTCGCGCTGCAGGCGAGCCCAAGCTGATCGGCAAGGCCGCGGCCGAGCAGAGCTTCGGGATCACGGGCAACCCCATCGCCGGGTGGTTCCAGTTTCAGCCGCTGTACGCGCGGATCGTGAGGGAGCAGCCCGATCTGCTCGATTGAGGGCAATCCCCTCAGTCGACGAAGGTCGAGAAGAAGCCCCACATCGCTTCGCTGCCGAAGTCCGGCCAGATGTGGCCGGCAGGATGCTGACAGTAGTGTACCGGTGTCGCCGCGTCGCAGCCGTCGTAGGCGACGCAAGGGTCGGGCGGCGTGGGCATGCTCGTCGCCTCGCATCCGGCGAGGTCACGGAAGAAGTCGCGGAACTCCTCACGAGCGGGCTCGAGCTCTTGGGTGCCGATGGTGATCCACGCCGCCGGGGTGTGCGTGCAATCGGCCTCTTCGAAGTAGATGACCGAGCCGCCGACGGCGATCGCGCGGATGTCGTCGCGCCGGCAGCCGAGCACGCCGGAGAACGAGCCGCCGCCGCTGAAGCCCATCGAGAAGATGGCGGACGTGTCGATGCAGAGCTCGTTCTTGGCCTGGCTCAGCACCTCTTCGAAGTAGGCGAGCTCGAGCTCGATGCGCTCCGGCCAGGTCGAAGGATCGGCGTTGTAGTCGCGCCAGTTGCCCTCGATCGCCTCGGCGACGATGAGAACCGCTTCGTTCTCGAGCACCGCGCGGATGTTTTGCGGTCCGCTCGTCGCATCCCAGTAGGCCGTGCTGCCGCCATTGCCGTGGAGCGCGAGGACGAGGGGCCACGCGACGTCGGGCGAGTAGTTCGCCGGCAAGCGCAGGATGTAGCGCCTGTCGAAGCCGTCGAGCTGGAAGGTGTGCTCGCCCTCTTCGAGGCCGCGCCCGTCGGTGCAGCCCGGGCTCAGGTCTCCGCCGCCGCCCGCGCCGCCGGCGCCGCTCGTGGTCGTCGGCCCGGCGGTGGTCGTTCCGCTGCCTGCGGTGGACGTCGCTCCCGGACCGGTCGCCGCACCTCCTCCGGAGGACGGTCCATCAGAGGCCGTTGCGGATCCGTCGTCGCCGCACGCGAGGAAGCCCACGAGCGAAACAGCGAGCAAACCGGCACCGAGCACCGAGCGCGTCATTGCCATGGGGCGATGGTAGACGACCACGGGCGGTGAGCCCCACTCCGAAATCGGCTTCAGGCGGCTCCCAATCGCGACGACGCCGCGCGCAATGCACCGACGAGCTCGCGTGCATCGCTGAATCGGCTCGCGGGATCGAACGCGAGGCACCGTGCGACGATCGGACCCAGCTCCGGCATCGATCGCTCGAGCAGCGACGCAGCGAGCTCGCCCCGGCGGAACGCTGCAACCTCGGGATCCAGCGGTGCTCCGACCGCGATCTCGTAGACGAGCAGGCCGAACGCATACACGTCGACACGCGCGTCGACTTCTCCGCCGGTGGCTTGTTCGGGCGCCATGTAGCGGGGCGTCCCGGCTACGAAGCCGCTCTGCGTGAGCGAAGCCTGCAGGGCGGTCACGCCCAAACCGTCGGCGGGGCCATCGACCGCCCGTGCGAGGCCGAAGTCGACGATCTTGGGCGTGCCGTCGCTCGCGATCATGACGTTCTCGGGCTTGAGATCGCGGTGCACGATCGAGCGCGCGTGGGCTTCGGCCAGGCCGGACGCGATCGCGCTCGCATACCGATGAACCTCGGCCGGCCCGAAGGGTCCGCGTGAGAGCGCCGCGCGCAGCGACTCGCCGGCGACGAGCTCCATCGCGATGAAGGGCGGCTCGCTCTCGCCGAGCTCGAAGACGGCGGCGACGTTCGGATGGACGACGCTCGCGGCCGCGCGCGCCTCACGAAGAAAGCGGGCGCGCCGCATGGGATCGACGGCAAGATGCGGCGGCAGCAGCTTGAGCGCTACGTCGCGGCCCAGGCGCTCGTCGCGTGCGCGGTACACGATCCCCATTCCGCCGGATCCGAGCGGACCGAGGATGACGAATGGACCGATGCGTGTCCCAGGCGGTGCGGCGATCAGCCGTGCAGGAAGCGCGTTCACCGGCGGCGCCGGGGCGTGAGCGATCGCGCGGAGCAAAGCGTCGGTCTCCAGGCTCGCGGCCGACGACACCGAGCTGTAAGCCGGCGCGGCCTCTCGATAGGGCGACCCGAAGCTGCGCGGAGCATCCTCTTCGATGCGGCCGCGGACGAGCGCTGCCGTGGAAGCCAGGCCGACCAGCACGCTCGGCAGCAGCGCGGTCAAGAGGTGCACGGTGTCCCCTCGTGAGCTCGTAAAGATGAGGAGGAGGCCCGCGGCTGCGAGGAGACCGACGATGCCGCCTCCGACACGGAAGAAGAGGCGCGTCTCCTGCCGCGTCGAAGGAGAGCCACCGAGGGGAACGAGGGAGAGAGCCACGACGAGCACGCACAGCAAGAAGCCAGGCACGAAGTAGTAGAGGTGCGTCTCGGCCGTCGGCCCGAACGTGCTGACGCGCCCGGTGGAGTAATCGCGGTAGTGCATCGGCACGACCCAGGACTTGATCGCCAGGATCACGCCCGTGGGTGCGGCGAAGATCGCCCCGAGCACCCGGGAACCATGAGCCAGCGCGAACGCCAGCGCGGAGGCGGCCGACATCGCTCCGAGGATCGCGCTGATGCGCTCGACCTCGCGGGTTTCCTGGGCGAAGAACACGCGCACGGCGAGGACGAGCGCGACCAGGGCGCACGCCGCCCCGGCGACGCGAAGAGTGACGACACCGTTAGGCACGAGGCGTCCCTCGGCCACTCTTCTTCTGTACCAAGCCTTCACGTTCGGCGCGTTCCTTGATCTCCCGCTTCAGCCGCTCGAAGCGCTTGCGCAGCGCCGCGGCGCGCTTGGCGACCTCTGCCTCGGTCGCGCCGTCACCTGCGATGACGCGCGCCACGTCGTTCCACCCCATCTGCCGGTCCACGCGGAGGACCAGGAGCACGCGATCGTCTTCGCCGAGCTCGTCACGGATCTTGCCGATGCGATCCCGAACCTCGGACGCGAGGTACGACGCCGTCGTGGAGCGCAGCTCCTCGACCAAGCCGGAGATGGGGCCGAGGTCCGAGAGCGGAACGCGGCGCCGCGAATACGGATCGCGCCGCACGCGAAGCACTGCGTGCCGCGCCAGCGTGTATGCCCAGGTCCGAAAGCTCGCCTCGCCACGAAACCTGGGCAGGCCGCGCCACAAGTCCTCACAGAACTGCGAGAACGCGTCATCGGCGCTCGACGGACCGAGCGCGACGAGGAAGCCGAGGATCTCCGGACCGTAGCCCCGGAGCCCTGCGGTCGCGGCGACGTCGAAGCGGCCCTTCCGGACCGCGTCGACCACCTCGGCCTCGATGGCGTCCTGCACGCCGTCATCTTACTCTCGCCCGGCTCGCGCGATCCCCTCAAGGAATCTCGGCCACTTTCTCGCACGAGCTCTTTTGTCCGAGCTTGCAGGCCTTGCCCAGCATCTCCTTGGCCTTGGGCAGGTTCTTCGGTGCGCCCTGGTTGCCGTGCAAGAAGGCCGCGCCGAGCCCCATGCAGCCGATCCCGTCATCGAGGCCGCACGCCTTCTCGAGGAGCGGGATCCGCTTCGGGTCCGACGTGGCGAATCGAAGCGCGAGCGACCTGCAGGCGCCGCCCTGGTTCTTGTCGCAGGCCTTGGTCCAGGCGGCGTCGGCTCCTGCCTTGTCGACCGGAACGCCGCGCCCGTCATCGAGCGCGCGGCCCCAGATCTCGCAGCCGAACGCCGAGCCGAGCTTGCACGCCTTGTCGAGGAGCGCTGCCCCCTTCTTCTCGTCCTTGGAGCGCCCGTCCTTTCCGAGCAGGTAGCGACCGCCCGTGTTCGCGCACGCCTCGGCGTCGTCCTTCTCGCACTTCTTCTCGTCCTTGTCGGCGGGCGTCCCCTCGCCCTCGTCGTCCTTCTTCGACTCCCTCTTCTCCTTCCCCTCACCGACCGCCGCGTCGCACAGGCTCCGGCACGACTCGTGTTTTGCCTCGACGTCGGCGAGACACGACTTGTCTCCGGCGCAGACAGACTCGTCCTCTGCCTTGATCTTGGCGCACATGTCGTTGCACTTCTCGATCTTGCTCTTGCAGGCGGTCGCTGCACAAACCAAGAGGGCTGCAGCGAGCCACGAAGGAATCGTCTTCATAAAGGGCTCCTCGAATCAGGCGCCTCTCCGGGCGCACCGGGTAGAGAGGGCTCGCGGAGCTTGTGACAAGAAAAGTTCGTCGGCCCCCGCCGCAGCTCAATCCCCGAGCTCGCGCTGGTCGAGCACCATCTCCTGGATCGTCTTCTCCTCGATCTGCAGGGGCCACGCGTTCTCGACAGTCGAGATCGCCCCCTCCTCCATGACGCCGAGGCAAAAGGCGCGCTCGCTGCTCCACTCTTTTTCCGGCAGCCAGCGCACGCAGCCGACATCCACGCGGGTTCCCTCGAGGATCGTCGCCAGGTCAGGCTCTTTGAGCGTTGCGGTCACGATCAAGCCCTGCGCGACACAGGTACTGCGAGGCGCCGGTGCGCTCGCCATCGCCATGACGATGGCCGGGCAGTGCCAGACGCGTTTCGCCTCCTCGATGCGACCGTCCAGCCGTTCGCGCAGCTCGTTCACCTCGGTCTCGAGGTACTGGGTCCCCCGCCCCTGAAAGATCAACATCGAGTACATCCCGTCTGCCACGCCGGGGCCGGCGCTGTGCTCGACGGCGACCCGAGACGCCCGCGTGCGCAGCCCCTCGACCTCTTTCATCTCTTCTGGACCGAGCCGAACCGAGGCGGCGAGGGAGTCGAAGTGAAAGCCCGAAAGGATCCCATCTTCGGTGAGGTCGGTGCGGTTGGCGTAGCCCGCGATGCCGCCTGCGATGCGCGAGCGCAGGATGACGTTTGCGGGCGGGACCTCCGCCGGAACGCCGACGCACGGACCGCCGGGTCGACAGCCGATGGCGGGCCCGCCATCCGGTGGGACGCGCTCGTCACCCGCAGCCGTGCACGCCGCGATGAGCGAGAGGGAGAGCTTCCCCATCACCAGACGTCTCAATCCCTCCCGCACTCGGAGAGTGTAGCTTGGCTCCCCAGTGCAGCCAGCACTACCAACGGACGGAGTCCACTCCTCGATACTGCTGCCAAGAGTATTGAGGAACGGACAGACTCTCGGCGGATGTCGAGAGCGCATGGCTGCGCGGCGGTTTAGGCGGCCTCGTATCAAAGCGCACGTTGCTTCAACGAGCCCGCCGCATGCTCGCCCTACCCTCGGCGCCTGACAGAAGGAGGACCCTATGGAGCTTCGAAATGGGCCGGCGGCTCTATGGCGCGGATCACTGGGTCTTCGAATGAACCATGGTCCTCGCGCTCGTCGGGCGCACCGGCCCGGTGACGGTCGAAAGTGAAGCCAGGCCATGTGCCGCTTCAGGGCAGCGACGGGCATGACCTTCCGCGCCTTCAAGCTCTGGTCGGGGCTCCAGCATGCCGCGCGGCAGATCGAAGCGGGGGTCTTGGTGCGCACCGCCGCGATGGATGCGGGCTTCGCCGACACCGCACACCTCTCGCGGAGCTTTCGCGCCTTCTTCGGACTCTCGCCCAGCGCCGCCATCGCGGGGCTCGATCAGGGCGGCCGAACGTAGAGCTCGAGCCTGTCAGCCGTCGGTGCGCTGCATCAGATAGGTCGCGAGCGCCTCGCCGATGGCGCTCGCGTCCTCGCGAAGTCGCTGCCCAGACGAGATCTGCCCCCAGCTCATCGCCGCCGTCTCGTGGCTGAGCTCGATGACGTCGAGCTTCTTGCCCTCGGCGGTCTCGATGGTGACGCGCATCCGCACCTCGCTGTTCGGGCCCATACCGGCGAGCGGACTGCCCGGCTCGATGAAGGCGACATGAGGACGGATCAGAAAGGGCGCGTTTACCTTTCCGCTCGACGCCTTGACCGAGAGCCCCTGCTCGTTCGCGTGCTCGACCAGCGCGGCGAGGAACTTCTCGTTGATGCCCTCTTTGTCGCCTTCGAAGCTCTCCTGCGTCTCTTCACCCTTCTGTGCGAGGTAGTCGTCCTCGGCCATCGGGCCGACGTGAAGCCCGGTGTAGTCCACCGGCAGCACCTCGAACGCGGCGCGACCAGCAAACGGATTCGGTGTCACCTGCTTGATGACGCGCCATTCGGCGCCGCAGCCGATCGCAAAGAGAGCTGCCGCAAAGACCGCGAGAGCCGTGAGCCTCATGACGTGGGCATAGCCGCACCTCGTGTGGGCGACGCGTGCGAAGCAGGGTTTCCGCGTGGCCGGAGTCTCCTAGACTCCACCACGATGACTCGAGCGGTCCTTCCGTTCTTCGCGCTGATCGGCCTCGTCCTCGGCTGCGCCGACGCGGCTCGCCCTGCATCGTCGAGCTCTGCTTCTGTGGCGCGCTCGTCCTATGCGCCCGGGCCCGGCGCCGGCTCGAGCGATGACGAGGAGACCGTGGCCGCGCTCGCTAGCCTCGCCGTCGATGAGCTCCAGAAGCGGTGCGACGCTCGCGATGGCGCCGCGTGTGGGGCGCTCGGCCTGCGGTACATGCATGGGCGCGGCGTCCCGCGCGACCCCCCGCGCGGCTTTGCGCTGTACGAGCGCGCCTGCGAGCTCGAGAGCACCGGCGGCTGCGCGCTGCTCGGGCTCGCCCACCAGTACGGCAGGGGGACACCCAAGAACGAACGGCGCGCCTACGAGATCTTCGAGAAAGGCTGTCGCGACGAGGTCGCTATCAATTGCTCGAACCTAGGCCTCCTCCTCGAGCTCGGCCGTGAGATCCCGCATGATGAGGCCCGGGCGGCGAAACTCTACCGCGAGGCGTGTGAAGGTGGCGCGATGTCGGGGTGCTCCTATCTCGGCTCGCTTCATCTTCGCGGCGGTGGCGGACTGCCTCGCGATCTCGAAAAGGCGACCGCGCTCTTCACGAAGGCGTGTGACGGCAAGAATGCGCCGGGTTGTAAAGAGCTCGGCGTCCTGGCACGCGACGGAGTGGGGCAGCCCAAGAACGCCGAGCTGGCCGCCGACCTCTTTCGGCAAGCTTGCGATCGCCTCGCCATAACCTGCCACTACCTCGCCGCGAGCTATGCGAAGGGGAGCGGCGTGCCGAAGGACGAAACCCGCGCCGCCGAGCTCAACGAAAAAGCGTGCGAGGCAGGATCGCCCAACGGTTGCTATTCGCTCGCATTCTCGCTCCAGAGCGGTGGAAGCGTTCCAGCCGATCTGCCGCGCGCAGCGGAGCTCTTCAGCCACGCCTGCGAGCTCGGCTCGACCGAAGGGTGCTCGGCCTTCGGCGCGATGCTCAACGAAGGCCGCGGCGTCGCGGCCGACAAGAAGAAGGCCGTCGAGCTCTTCGAACGCGCCTGCAACGACGGCTCGGCCCTCGGCTGCGCCAACCTCGCCGTCTGTTATCGCGACGGCGACGGTGTCACCGCGGATCGGCAGAAGGCAGCGACGCTGTTTGCCCGCGCGTGCAAAGCCGGTGACACCGTGTCGTGTGCCAAGAAGTAGCCCTGTCGAGCTACGATGCGCCCATGCTCGGCCGATGGGTCTTCGTAGCAGGCGTGTCACTCGCGTTTTCTGTCGTCGCCTGCGACGACGATCCCTCGGCGACCAGCACTGACGCTTCGTCGACTGCGACCGGCGCGGGCGGCGACGCACAGACCTCGAGCGCAACGAGCTCCACAGGGACTCCGACGGGAGGAGGCGGGGCCGGGCAGGGCGGCGCTGGCGGCGGTCCACTCAAGTCTCCCGAGCAGTACGACCTCGGAACGTCCGCAGGCTGCGGTACCGACGCGGCGAGCGGGCTCGACTCGCTGTCCATCCCAGTCGCAGGAAAGGATCGTACGTACCTAAGGCTCGTGCCGAACGCGTACGACAAGGACGTGCCGCACGGCCTCGTCGTCGTGCTTCACGGCGCGGGAGGCAGTGGACAAACCGCGTTCGACAAATTCAAGCTCCAGAACCAAGGCGCGGGACAGTTCGTCTTCCTCTATCCCGACGCGCTCGCTGCCGAGGGTGGCGAGCCACGGTGGGACACCGAGCTGGATAGCGAGGACTTCGCGTTCTTCGATGCGATCGTCCAGACCGCAGAGCAAGAGCTCTGCATCGATCGCGATCGGCTCTTCGTCACCGGCTTCAGCCTCGGCGCGCGCTTCACCTCGATGCTCGGTTGCTTCCGCGGCGACGTCATCCGCGCGATCGCCCCGGGCGCGCCAGGCATGAACGCCAACAGCCTCCCGCTCGTCGCCGAGACCGCAGCCGGCCATTGCCGCGGTGACGTCGGCGCGTGGGTCTTCTGGGGCACCCAAGATCCCGACCATCAACAAGGCGCCGAGCTCGTGCGCGACTACTACAGCGAGATCAACGGCTGCGATCCCACGCGCACCCCGCTCGCATCTCCCGCAGGCTGTGAGGCCTACGACAACTGCCCTGCCGCAAGCCCCGTCACGTGGTGCACGTACACGCTGAACCACCAATGGCCCGACGGTCAGAACGTCGGCTACAACGGGCAGAAGGCGGCGATGGACTTCTTCAAGTCGTTCCCCACGCCGTATCTGCCGTAAGGCGACAGCTCAGATCGGATCGTGCGTGCACACGCACACGAGATCGAAGAAGTCCATGTACGCGCAGCCCAGCGTTCCGCCGTCGCAACCGTTCGTGCCGTTCGCGTACGCGTCGATGCAACTGCCGCCGTGCGCTGCACACACCGCGGTGCAGTTCGTCGCGTAGTTGATGATCGTGCCGAAGTGGCACTCCGTCGGCGTCTCGGCGCAAGGCGAGTAGCCGTTCGCAGTCCCGTACTGCTCTTCGCAGGTTTGGGCCGTGATGCCGGTGCTCGTGCTCGACTCGGCCGAAGACATCGCGACGGTCGTCGCCGTCGTCGATGCAGCCGTCGTGCTCACCGTCGCGGTCTGGCTTGTCGACGTCCCCGGCGCCTGGCCGCCACCACCGCCGGTGTTCGCGGGCGCACCCGCCGAGTCGCTCGCACCGCCCGCGCCGCCAGAGCCATCGCCCACGCCGAGCGCATCCACGAAGCAGCCGCCGAGACAGCTGACGAGGAACGCTGCGGAGAGGACGGAGCGCACGGCGCGATCGTAGCTGGCTGCGCGCCAGCGGGGAGATCCGGCTCGCAGTCCTTGTACGGCTCGGGCGAGGTCCGGTTCGGTCACCCACCCTGCAAAATCCCGCAGGTTTCCGTTGCTTCGCTCTTCGAGGACGGGGACGGCGATGGCGAGGACGGCGAAGGTGCCGGATCAGGCACGGGCGGCGAGGACGAGCCGTTCGTTCCCGCGAGTTGGTGTATCCGGGTGTTCCTTGAGCTTGTCGCTCGCAGCTCAAGTCCGCTTCCGCGGGAGCTGCACCGCCTCATCAGGACGCCACATCTCGCAGCAGCGATGCGTGGTGGTGGGAGTGCGAGCGCGCTGGCGCGACTGGTGCGATTCCGACAACCCAACTCCGGCCAACCTCAGGCGAGTGCCGGACCATCGGACTGTGTTTGCGGATGTTCGGCTCGCCTGAAGGACCATTCCTGGCAATTTGCCAGGCTTCTTAACAAAAGCGGCGGCCGAACTCCGGGCTGGCCGCTTGAAGGCGCCTGCCGCTCCATGCGATTCTCCGCGGTTCCAACCACGGACGCGGTGCGGAGGGCGGGACGGATGGGGTACTCACCGAACAAGGTCGGCTTCATTGCGCTGCAGCTCGGCGGGCCCTCACTCAACCGCCTCGCCGACGCGCTCATGATTGCGTACGACGATCCGACCGAGTTCAACAAGCTGGTGCGTGAGCTCGAAAAGCAACCCGCCGCGTATCTCAGCGCGAACTTCAAGACCACCGTCGACAATGTCGTACGCGCCGCCGTGGCCCAGGGTTGGGACGGTAACCTGATCCTGGCGGCGAGAGACTTGAACCCCGGCAACGTCGCGCTGCAAAAAGTCGCAGCCAGCCACTTCGCGACGCCGATCACGGTGGTGGAGAAGGCAGAGCCGCCGAAGCCGATCGACTACGCGAAGGACGCGGACGTGCAGGTCCTCGAGCGGAGCGTGACCGCGCTGGGCTACGTCCGGTTCGAGGACTTCCTCGAGAGCTTCACGCGGATCAGCCGTCGCGTCTGCAAGGTCGAAGTGACCGTGGGACAGACGAGCGAATCCGGCACCGGCTTCCTCGTGGGTGCGGATGTGGTGCTCACGAACTACCACGTGGTCGAGGACCTGCTCGCGCGGGAGGGCAAGTCGGCCGGCGTCACCTGCAGGTTCGACTACCTGGGGCCAGAGAAGAACCGCCGGGGAACCACGCATGCGCTCTCCGCAGCGGCGGCATTTCCGATCGCGTGGGGCAAGCCGAGCCCCGTCGACGGGATCCAGAACGGCGGCGGCCAACTGCCTGACGAAGGCGATCTCGACTACGCGCTCTTGCGCCTCGAGACCAAGGTCGCCGATGAGGACCTCACGCTGGACGGACCGAAGCGTGGCTTCATCAAGATCAGCGCGGCCCCGTCGCCCGCCGAGCAGCCCGCAGCGTTTGCCGCAGGAGCACCGCTCGTGATCGTCCAGCACCCCGAAGGCGCGCCGCTCTCGCTGGCAATCGACACGCAGAGCGTCATCGGACTGAACGGCAACAACACACGCCTGCGCTACCGAACGAACACCGAAGAAGGCTCTTCCGGCTCGCCGTGCTGCACGATGGATCTGGTGCCGATTGCGCTCCATCACGCGGGCGACCCCAAATCCGGCCTTCGCTACAAGGCCCAGTACAACCAGGGGATCCCGCTGCAGACGATCGTCGCCCACATTCGAAAGAACTTTGCCGAAGCGGCTGCGTTGCTTGGCTGAACTTGCGTCGATCGACGACGAGAACAGGGAGAGGGGAACATGTCCGAAAAGCTCGAAACCATCCTCCAGGACAAGCCGCTCGCGCGAGAGATCGGGCGCAAGCTCGGCCGCACGAATCGACGCCGCGGCGATTCTCCTTTCGAATCGGGTGGCGACCTCCGGGCGACGGTCACCAAGATCCCCGGGTTGGAGAAGGTCATCCAACTCCTTGGACGACCTGCCTACCTCGTGCAGCAAGATACGGTAGACATCCCGATCGGCGACGTGTGGGCCCTTCGCGTCGCGCTCTGCCGTGAGGACCTTCATCGGGCCATCCGCGCGACGGCTCGCGTCGAGATGTCCGACTCGAGCGGCAGCGAGTTCGTCGGCACCGCTTGGCTCGTCGCACCGGGGCTCGCGGTCACCAACCGCCACGTCGCGATGGCGTTCGCGCGGCGCAACGCCGACGGGACAGGAAGCATCCGCAAGGACTTCCGCGGCAAGACGATCAAGGTCCAGCTCGACTTCGTCGAGGAATACGAGACCGACTCCAGCTTCGAGGTCGATGTCGATGCCGAGCTCCCGTACCTGGCCGACGACGACAACACGATCCCCGACATCGCGGTGCTGCACCTGAAACCCGGCGACCGAAAGCTGCCGGAGCCGATTCCGCTCGCTGCCGTCATGCCGGTCCCCGCCAAGACGTCCTGGGTCGCGGCGGTGGGCTACCCGGCGATCGACACGGACGAGGATCCCAAAGTCCGCGCCGACATTTTCAAGGACATCTTCGACGTCAAGCGCGTCGCGCCCGGACTGCTCCTCACCTCGCCCGCGGGCGAGTGGTTCATCACCCACGACTGCTCGACGCTCGGAGGCAACTCCGGATCGGTGCTCATGGACTTCGCCTCGGGTGGCGCAGCGGGCTTGCACTTCAAGGGCTACGCGCGCCAGGCAAACTACGCCGTCCGCGCCGACGAGCTGCGAAAGGTGCTCGAGCCCATCGTGCAGAAGCTGGGCATCGCGTTGCCGGCTCCTGCCACGAGCGCTCGCGGCGTCCTCGAGTCGCTCGAGGCCCTTCCCGGAGGAGGGCTCCCTGAAGGAGGGGAAGAGGGTGTCAGCAAGCGCTCAGCCGAGGCGCTCGCGACTCGCAATGGCTACGAGCCGGGATTCCTCGGCGACGGCGATCTCGGCATCCCGTATCCCAAGCCTGTTCGGTCGCGCGCCGAGGACGTGGTCACCCTGAAGGACTCGCAAGAGACGCGGCTCGACTACACGAACTTCTCGCTCGAGGTCTCACGCGAGCGTGGCCTCCCGCTGTGGACCGCGGTCAACGTCCGCCCCGGAGAACGCGAGAAGGTCGGCCGCCCCGGATGGATCAACGAGCCGCGCATCGACCGCGACGAGCAGCTCGGGGACTGGTTCTACAAGCAGGCGAAGCTGAGCCGCGGCCACATGGTCCGAAGGCTCGATCCGGTTTGGGGCGACGACTGGAAACAAGCGAACGACGACACGCACATCTTCACCAACGCGTGTCCGCAGGTTCAAAGCTTCAATGACGGTCTATGGGGCGACCTCGAGGATTACGCGCTCTACGACCGCGCCGCCGAGCGGAAGATCACCGTCCTCACCGGACCGATTCTGTCGGCCGACGACCCGGAGATTTTCGAGGTGCTCGTCCCGATTCGATTCTGGAAAATCATCGCGTTCCGGAAGAACAACGCCCTCACCGCGGCGGCCTTCGTCCTGTCCCAGGAGAAGGATCTCGAGTCGTCGCGCTGGGCGCCCTACCAATGGACGATCGCGGCGCTGGAGAAGGAGATCGACATCGACTTCGGCGACCTGCGCAAGAGCGATCCCGAAGGCGCGGTCGAGGGCCCGCCACGAAAGAGGCGGATCTACGGTCCCGAGGACGTGCGGTTCTGAGCCATGGCGCTGGACGGAAGGAGGTACCAGCGGCTGCAGCTCGCGCTCTTGAGCGCGTTCCCGACGCCTCAGGCGATGCGCGAGCTGCTCCTCTTCCAGCTCGATGTCTCGCTGGATGCCATTTCCGGGGGTAGCAACTACAGCGAGATCGTCTTCGGTGTCATCAGCTGGGCGGTCTCACGGAACAAGCTACGTGATCTCATCGGCGCCGCCCGTAAAGACAATCCTGGTAACCCCGACCTCATAGCCATTGCGGCCGAGCTCGACCAAGCGAAGCCACCCACCGACGATCTCAGCGACCTGGTGCCACTGCTTCGCTGGGCGGATGCGAGCGGCCAGCTCGGACAGCTGATCGCGATTGCCTGCGGGCCGGATGGGGCCACCGTGGACATTCGCGATTTCGTGACTCGAACCCTCGCCGCGGCGACGAACCGCGCGAATGTGTCGAACACGGGGCTGCTCGAGCTCGCGGCAAACCAGCCGACCGACATGGCCGACTCTCACCTCGAAGCGCTCATCGTGAAGCGTGCTGCAGCGGCCGGCACAACCCCCGGGCCTGCCGCGGTCGCTCCGCCCTCAGCCGCTGACAAGGCCGCGCTCGATGATTTGGCCTCGAGGTTCGAAGGCCTTCGAAAATCGATGCCCAGCAGCGCTCAGAGGACGCGACTGCAAGAGGACATAGCGAGTCAGATGCGCATGCTCGCGCCTCGCCTGCAGGCCAACATGGCCGAGCTCGCCTCCAGCGATCGTCTCGGAGAGCGACTGGCCGCAGTGACACTCCTGCAGGAGGAGCCTCGCCGGGAGTACCTCGGCTGGCTCGCAGAGCGATTCCAACCATCCGAGCCGCCGTTCACGGGCTACCACGCAGCGCTTGCTCTACGAAACGCCGCGCGCAGCCGTCCCGAGGATCGCGACGCTGTCCGCGACGCGATCGAAACCGGCCTCCGCTTGATCCAGGACAGCCACCCGCAGACCTATCGTGGCCTCGACCGGTACATGGTCCTCGAGAGCGCTCTCGCGGCTGCAGATCCGCCGACGTCGGGTCCGGATGCCTGACGAAGGCTTGCCGGCGAAACCGACGCGCCGACTTCAGCCGTCGGAGGTGCAGGAGCTTGCCGACATCCTGCTCGATGCGATTGGCGACGCGGAGGGTAGGCGGCTCGCCCGGCAGCTCGGGGAGAATCCCGATAAGTACTTCGGCGGACAAATCCGTCTGCCGAAGTCGTTCGAGCAGTTGGCCGACGCCGCGAACGAAGGACGTATCCAAGGAGGGATTCGCAAGGTCCTCGCGGAAGCGCTGCTGATCGCCGCCGGCAATCCCAAGTTGCAGGATTTCGCAGACGAGCTCGCGAACGCGCCGGAGCCAGCACCGGAGCCGGAACCGCCAATCGATCAGTGGGCGGCGATGCGGGACGATCTGAAGGCCTCCTGGCAGACCCTCCTCGGCGCACCCCCGATCCCGGAGCTGCGGCGCTTGGAGAGCAGGGTTCGCCTCCTCCAGAGAAAGCTGGAGCGCGAGGAGGACGCGCCAGACGAGCTCGTGCTCGACACTGAAGAGCTCCTCAGCCGTGTTCGGGCCGCGAGCGCGGCCCCCCATGCCGCTCCGCCCGCGGCCACGCCTGCACTCGCCGCGCGCGCGCCGAGACTTGCTCTGGCGATTGGCCTGCTGCTGCTGCTGTTGCTGCTCGGGGTGCTGGGATGGTGGTTGTTCGGCGGCGGCGGCGATGACGATGACGGCGACGGCGACCCCGACGGCGGAAGAGGAAAGGTGACGCCTGAACCTTCAGCCGATGCCAAGCCTTGCTCGATCCCGCCCCAAGAGCTCCAGAAATTGCACGACGATCTCCGCAAGGGAGGGACGGCCGACAAGAAGCTTCGAAAAATAGCGGTGCCTCAGCTTCTGGAGTTCCGAATGCAGGACGGCAAGGTGCTCGTCGGCGTGACCGGCGCAGAACCGCTGCTGACTCTTGCGACCACGGGGGACTGCTCGAAGCTCGAGCTGCCAAAGGACATCGAGATTCCTGCGCTTCGTTGCGACAAGGCGGCCCAGTCCCCACTCGACAAGCTCGAGTATGTCGATCCCACGTGGGATGCCGCAGTCGAGGACGTGCGCGCGGGTTGCCGTCACGGCTCCAAGAGCGCTTGCGAGCTGGGAGAACGAACTACGCTCCCGCTCTTTCAAGCGCTGAGCGCCTCGTTCCGAGATCGCGCCCGAGACATCGACGCAGAGCCGGACACCTACGGCGTGCTTCGCGCGACGCCGTGTACGGACAAGAACCGGCTCGGCAGTGAGCTCGCTGGCCTGGCTCAAAGCACCGACAAGAAGAGCGCCTGCGCCGAGATCTTGGGCGCGCTCCTTCCCGAGACCACGGCTCGCGCCAAGTACGCGTGCGAGCCCACCGCGCATACGTGCATCTTCGAAGGTGGCGGCCATCGCTTCGAGGAGGAGCTCCAGGCGGCATTTGCGGCGCAACCACGCGGCGACAACCAGATCTCTCTGCAGGGCCGGACGCTCCGTATTCGATCGAGCACCGCGCTGCGGTGCGGACCGCCGCCCGCGTGCCCGCAGGACGTTCAGCTCGCTTGCAACCGGGCAGCGAAGCAGGTTGCCACGCGCCTCTTCAACGCAAACCCCACCGCTTCAGAGACGGTGACGGTCACCAAAGCGAAAGACGCGCTACGTTGGTCGCAGGGGAACGACAGCGTCGAACAGCGCTTCAAGAGCTGCGCTTGCTCCGGCAGCAAAGGAGCCGCTCATCCGTGACAAAGAAGATCTGGGCGATTGTTCTGCCTCTCGTCATCGTCCTCTACGCTTCCTCGCACCGCGCTGCATTGGCGCAAGACCCACCCGTACCGGTCGTGTCCGAGCCGGAGGCCGGTGCCCCGCCACCATCCGCCGAGCCGCGCCCGATGAGGCGGCCGATCTGCAACACCTTCGAGGGCTCGGGGGCGCTCGCCGTAGAGCTTCGCAGGAAGTGTAACGCTGACGAGGCGCTCGGTGCCACGGAGCTCGCGACAATCTGGGAGGCCGGGGATGCAGAGCGCGTCCACGTCCTACTCGCTTTTGCCAAACATATTCAAGCGCCGAAGCTCGAGCTCACAGCGCCCAAGCAAGCCAAGTGCGGCGATCTGGACAATCAAGTCCAGACCGGTAAAGCCGTGTCGCTCGCCGCATTCGGTCAGTGCAAGGGTGCACCACCCAAGGGGTCGCGATTCCAAACGATCTATCCAAGCGGCGACGGAACCACCTGGGTCCTGACCCCCAAGGGACCTGCGCCCGTGGTCGAGCTCCACTCGAACGGCTCGACGGCGGTCGTCGCGGTCCTCGACGAGTCGACGAGGCCTGGCTCGGCAGTCGTGGTGTTCGTTCCCAAGACCGCGGACTCCGCCGTCTACGTCGATACTCCGGTTCCAGGCGACACGACGACGGTACCCAAGTTCCGCACGATCACCGTCCGACTCTCGCAACGGGCAAACCGTGGATTCGTCACAGTGGGAGGGTATTTCGCCGCTCCATTCGAAGTGGGGAAGGCAGGACAATTGAGCATCCGCGTTCCGCTCGAGGCCGACGGTCTACGTCTTCGCATGGTCGAGCTCATGCCCGGGGGGGCGTTGGCTACCGCCACGAAGCTTGCCACTGCGGAGCAGCTCGCACGGCCCGAGCTCGAAGTATCGTTCGACGCCAATGCTACGCAGCGCGTGGCGCTCTATCCAATCCGGGTCATCGGCTGCGACGGCGTCCGTCTCAACGAGACCGCCGTGACGTCACGCGTGAAGCGCTTCTTCGAGCTGAATCGGCCCTGGCTACGGGGCAAGACGCTCGACGACAGCCTGAGGGACTACAGCGAGCTGGCACGAGGCGGCGCCGAGCTCGGAGGCCCGGAGGCCAAGCCGCCGGCGGGCAAGGACCGCACGAGCTTGCTGCCGACGTTCAGCGAGGTGGGCGACGTCGTTCTCCCTCAGCTGCTCGGGATCGGCCTGGGATGGGCGCTCCAGGTAGAGGTCCGGTGCACCAAGCGACAGACCGGAGCCGACTTCGCGATGGTGGCGCGGCTCTTCGATGCCGCCCAAACCACAATGCGCCTGCGACAGGGTGACAGCCCGCCTGCCCCGACGGTTGCTCAGGATCTCGTCACAAGCGAAGCCGAGCTCGGTCACCTGGTCGACGGAACGCTCGCCGGCCTGTTCGGGATCGGCCACGTTCGGGTCCTCCGGACGGAGTCCGAAAAGTTCTATTCCGACCCCCGCATCGAAATCGAAGCCACGACCCCCGGCACCAAAGAGAAGACCGAACAAGACAAGAAGAAGGAAGACGAGAAGAAGGACTCGATCGGCTCCGAGGACGACATCAGCGACGACTGCGACGATGCCAAGCTCACCGATCACATCGAGTACTGGTGGCGCTTCGCGTCCGACGAAAGCACCTGTGAGGCCGTGGCCCAATCCGCGCGGCTCCTGAGCAACCCGGTCGAATACGCGCCAACGACCGATCGGCGGTGCCGCCGCATCAAGCGCGACGCGGGCACCGTAACCACATTTGCAGAGGGCGATTGGCGACGCCCGGGGACGTACCTCATCGGAGCCCGACTCGTACGAGATCGGCAGGGGAAGAGCCCCTGGGCGTACCAATGCGTGACGCTCCAGGACTCGCAGTGGCAGCTCTGGTTCTCGGCTCACGCCAGCGCGGAAGTCGGGTGCGAGAGCTGCGGGCTCAACTACGGCTTCGGCGCTTCGATCCTCACGAAGACCTCCCAGACCGTCCAAGTCGTTCCGGTCGGCTGGCTCGGCTATCTCGGGGCACAGCACGAGCGCCGGGTGAATGGCGAAACGCTGCGGTGGAACAGCTACTCACCCGAGGTCGGTGTCGGGGCCCACCTCGAATGGATCCCCGCCCGTTTGGGCAACGCGCCGCACGACATCGGCTCCCGCATCGGTCTGTTCTTGGACTTGATGGCCCTCGGGTACGTCGAGTTCATCGACGTCAGCCACCTCCCGAGGAGCGACGCCTTCGCGGACTTGGTCGACACACCGAACGACATTGCATTCGATGTCGACGGTGGCCTGTTGTTTCAGACCGGCGTTCGCGCCCGGCTCATCGGCCGAGACTTTGCGGTCGCGGTGCGCTTCGAAGACCGCGGAATCGAAGATCCACGGACGCAGAACAACCCAGAAAGCGTCCGCAACGACCAACGTTGGATGATCGGCGGCTCGATCGTCGTCACGCAAGATCTCGATGGGGAGTTCTGATGACCAAGGAAGAAAGACTGCTGCGCTTGCAGAGAATGTTCGGGGCGGGCTCGAAGCGATCGTGATGCCGCACTTCCGGCCGGTCGTGTTCATCCGCGGCAACAGCTACGACTCCAGCAGCTGAGAGTCCGAGCCGCGTTGGGGTCTAGGGGACTCGCTCCTCGCTCGCACCCCTCACCCATGAATCCACGTCTCATCATAGCGCGGACACTTATCCTCCGCCGTCTCCCCAAACTAAAAGTCAGCCCCACAAACAACACCGCACACTACGGTCCCGTCATCACAGGTCTGCCCGCCGGTGGGACAATCGAGCACGCAATCGGGCGATCCGTTGCAGCAGAGCGAGCACTGGCCATTGCATTCGAGATGACACGTTGAGGTGGCGTCGCAGCTCATGCGGCATTTGCCGGGCGCCTCGTCGTCTCCGCTGCCTCCGCAGGTGAGCGAGCAGGAGGAGCCGTTCGTGCACGCTTGGGTGCAGTTGGAGAATTGGTGGTCCCGGGGAGCGACGCAGTGCTGCTCGCAGCTGGAAGCGTCGCACGCGAGGCGGGAATTGGTTGCGATGCGACAAGTCGAGCCTTCGGTGCAACGGGCGTCACAGTACTCGCACTCACAGGTCGAGCCGGAGCACGCGAGGTTGCAGTCGACACCGTCACATGTGAGCGAGCAGTCCGCTCCGTCGGAGCATCCCCACAGGCAGGTGTAGCCGATGTCTTCATCGTCGGGCTCGACGCAGTTGGCTTCGCAGGTCTCCCCGACGCACTCCTCGCACTCGCCAGGGAGACAATCGTGGCAGCCGTGGAGAGAGCAGCTGACGACGACGGCAACTACAGCGGTAAATGACGGGGCGGCGAGGAGCTGAAGGAAGCGCATGAACGATCCTAGCTCGCGTCGATGATACAAGTGCGTATGGCCTACCTGCCCCCTCCCGGCGGGCCTCCGCCCGGGCCACCTCCGGACGAGTCGTCTTACGGTCCGCCGCCGTGGGGCAACCTTCCGCGCCCGCCGCCTCCTCCGGGCGAGCCGCCGCAACCGCCCAAGTCGAGCGGCCTGCCTGGCGGCGTGATCGCGATCATCGTGCTGGTGCTCGTCGTGCCGCTCCTCGGGACCCTGTCGGCGCTCGGGATCTACGGTGTTCGGCGCTACCTGCAGAACGCCAAGACCGCCGAGGTGAAGCACACCATCGGTGTCATCGCGCGCGCGGGCGTCGCGCACTACGAGCGCGACGAGCGCTACGAGATGTGCGGCGCGTCGAGCGCCGTCCCGCGCGAGGTGCCGGCAGGGCGAAAGTCGAACCCGGCGCCGGAGGACTTCGACGGCGACGAAGAGAACGGTTGGAAGTGCCTGAAGCTCACGTTCTCGAACCCGATGTACTACCAGTATCAGTACATCCGCACCGGGTTCGTCTCGCGAGGTTTGAAGGAGCCGGCGTTCGAAGCGGTCGGCCGCGGTGACATGGACGCCGACGGCCAGCTCAGCGTCTTTGCGTACGGCTTTCAGGAAACCCGGCCGGGCCGTCTGCTTCGCATGGAGCAGATCACGATCGAGAACGAGTACGAGTGACCGGCGCCTCGACCGAGGCCCGAGACCACTCTTTTCTCCTCAAACTCTTCGAGCCGCCCTGCTTACCTGCCACTGGCCATCCAGTCCGTGGTCTGGGGTACACCGGCCGGGATAGTCTGACCCCGTGAACGCGCACGCGCCGGGGGGCCCGCCGGCCGACACGATCGCGATCAACAGGATCGTGCTCGGCAACTTCAAGCTCCTCGAGGTGCTTGGGCAAGGTGCGTTCGCCGCGGCCTACCTGGCGGATCAGGTGGGTACCGATCGCAAGGCGGTGGTGAAGATCGCGCACCCACACTTGCTCCGCAGCGGGCAGGCGGATTTGGTTCGGAAGCGGTTCGCCTCGGAGGTGCGTGCGGCGACGCGGGTGAGCCATCCGAACCTCGTCATCATCTACACCGCGGGCGAGACGGAAGAGGGCTTACCGGCGCTGGCGATGGAGCACCTCGAGGGCGAGACGCTCGGGCAGCGTCTGCGACGCGGAGGACGGCTCGACGTCGAGGAGCTCGTCCGTGGGTTCGCGCAGCTGGCCTCGGCGTTGTCGCACGTGCACTCGAACCGGATCGTGCACCGCGACGTGTCGCCGGAGAACGTCTTCCTTTCGCACATGCCTGGCGGCTTCGCGGTAAAGCTCCTGGATTTCGGGATCGCGCACCTGCAGGACCTGCCGACGAGCACGAAGTACACGATGATCGGCACGCCGTTCTATGTCGCGCTCGAGCAGCTCCGTGGCTCGCCGACGACGGCATCCGACGTCTATTCCGTCGGTGCGCTGCTCTGGTGGAGTCTCACGGGATCGGAGATCTACTCGCACGTCGGGCAGTTCACCGAGCTGCTCTACATCCTCGAGACGCAGCGCGAGCCGCCCAATCCACGGGTCGTCTGCCCGACGATGCCGCAAAAGCTCGCGACGCTCGTCGGCTCGATGCTCCATCACCAACCCACCGAGCGGCCGACGATGAGCGAGTTCTTGCAAGCTTGGACCGAGCTCGAGCCGGTGATTCGTTCGTGGTGGGCGGCGCGAAGCTCCCGGCTCGTCGGTCTGGTCATGGACACGACCCCCGATCTGCAAACGCTCACCCGCGGCTTGCAGAGCGAAGGCCACCGGGTTGTCCGGCTCGAGCCGCGCATCTCGGCCATCCTCACCCAGAAGGATCTCGATGCGATCGTGATCGACGCGGAGCTCTCCGAGCCCGATCCCATTTCGCTCGCTCGCTACCTCGCGAACGTCTTGCCAGACGTCGGCCTCTTTGCCGTGTCGAGCCGGCCGTTCGCTGCAGCTTGGTTCTCCGAGCGGCTGCGCGTGTGCGCGCTCCTACCCGAGCAGCTCCCTCTTCTGACCGAATCCATCGGCCAGGACGAGCTCGCCCCGGCGAGCAAGCGCGGCGCAGACTCTCGCGAGTTTTCTCGGCGCGCGCTCGGCGAGATCCCCGAGCTTCTCGCGCGGCTCGAGGAGTCGGTCACCAACTTCAACGGCGCCGACACGGCGCACTTGTGCGAGCTCATCGAGCGGATCTCGCACCTCGCAGAGCTCAAAGAGATGGGCAGCCTCGCGCGGACTCTGCGCGTTCTGCTCGAGCAGCAAGCGGTCGACGATCCGCAAGGCTTCGTCGACCAGATGACGCGCAGCTTCGGAGATTCTTTCCCAGCCTTGCTGGCCGCCCAGGAGAACTGAGATGAGCACCTTGACCGAACGATTCGAGGCCACGGAAGCGACGAGTGTCGATTGCATCGGCCTCCGCGGTCCAGAGCCGATCCTCACCACCGCGCGCGCGGCGCGCGAGCTCTCTGCGACCGGCGGCCTGCTCGAGATCCAGGCCGACGACGCGGCCTTCCCGATCGATCTCAAGAGCTGGTGCCGGAGCACGAGCGCCGAGCTGTTGTCGATCGAGGAGCGCGATCATGCGTTTCGCGCGCTGGTTCGCGTGGCGCGCTCGAGCGGGCCGCCGTCTTCGCGAGGGGCGTGGGGCTCGGTGCGGCCGAGCTCGCCGGGGGCACCTCGCACGCCGGCGCCGCCTCCGGTTCGCACGCCGGTGCCGCCGCCGGCATCCGCCCCACCGCGTTCGACCGAGCCGGTCACGCCGGGCGCCCAGCTGCTCGACTATCGCGGGCGCCGGTGTCCCGAGCCGATCGTGGAGCTCGCCAAGGCTGCGCGCCAGGCGCAGGGCCCGCTCGAGGTGCTCGCGGACGATCCGGCGTTCCCGCTCGATCTGAAGAGCTGGTGCCGGAGCTCGGGCGCAACGTCGGAGCCGCTCTCTTCGCCCGCCGGTCTGTTTCGCGTGGTCGTCTACCCGAAGGGTGTCTCGCGCACGAACCTCAAGGCGACGCTCATCCCCGGCGGCGCAGCGATCTCGGAGCCGCCTCCGGAGGCGCAGCGTCCGCTGCCGCCGCCGCCGCCGGCAGCGCAGCCGCAACCAGCGTCGCAGCCTCCGGTGCAAGCGCAGCAGGCTACGGCGTCCGCGCCGCCGAAGCCCGACGACTTCACCTTCGCTCCGGGCACGCCGACGGCCAGGCTCGATCTCCGCACGCTCCCCGCCGACTCGCTCGATGAAGAGCTCGCGCAGATCGGCAGGCTCCGCCAGGGAACCGGGATCACTTTGCTGGTTCCCGAGGGCAGCGATCAGCGCGCGCTCAGGTGGTGCACGACGAACGGTCACGAGCTCCGCTCCTATGCAGGCGGCGGCCGGCTCGATCTCGTGCTCGGGAAGCGTTCCGAGAGCCAGCCCGACATCTCGACCAGCCAGGCGATCGTGCCGGTTCGTCAGGAGGGCGAGTACGACTGCGCGCTCCTCGTGATGCACAACGATCTCGAGTGCCTCCTCGGCGCGATGCTGGTCGCCAACAGCGCCGCCGCCCAAGGGATGCGAACGATGGTGTTCTTCACCTTCTGGGGGCTCAACCTTCTCCGCGGCGATCGGCCGAACCTCAACGCGCCGAAGGAGAAGGCGAGCTTCATGCAGACGATGTTCAAATGGATGATGCCGAAAGGACCGAAGCGACAAGGGCTCGGTCAGCTCAACTTCGGCGGCATGGGCGCGAGCATCATGGGCGGCATCATGCGGAACAAGAACATCCAGGACCTGCCCGCCCTCATCAAGGGAGCGCGCGAGCAGAACGTGCGCTTCGTCGCGTGCACGATGAGCATGGCGGTCATGGGCATCAGCCAGCGCGAGCTCGAGCCGTACGACAACCTCGAGTTCGGCGGCGTGGCCACGTTCGTCGAGGCCGGACGCAACGCACCCCTGACGCTGGTGTTCTGATCCGAATGGGGGAGGATCGCTCGGGGCTGCACCCCGCCGACTTCGCCGCGCGGCGAGATCTCGTCCTCGTCGACCTTCGTCCGACCTCCGAGCGCCACTCCGAGGTCGGCTTCCTCCCCGCCTCGCTCTCGCTGCCGCGCTCCACGTGGGACGACGCCGAAGCGCCTCTCGCCGAGCTCGCAGCGCTCGACGACGTGAGCGCCATCGCTCTCTACTGCACTTCGGGTCGAAGGAGCCTCGAAGCGCGCGCGGCGCTCGAGGCGCTCAGCGCGATCCCGGTCTGGAACCTCGAGGGCGGCTTCCTCGCGTGGGAGGCAGCGGGCCTGCCCGTGTGCAGAGTCTCCAAGCCGCCCGCCGAGCACCCGCGCACCGTCCTCGAGTACCGCCGTCACCTGCTCGCGTGCTTCGTCGGCGCGAACGCCGAGCTCGCCCTCGACAAGGGTGCCCGCACCGAGCCGTACCAGATGCTCCTCGAGTGCTTCGAGCGCGCCGGCGTCCCCTGGGAAGAGCCCACCATCGACGGGCTCTACCGCGTCCTCGACTGGGCCTCGATCGCGACGTTCCGAGCCGGAGGCAACCTCGCAGACATCGCCGAGAACGTCGGTGGGATGGTCACCATGCTCCGGGCGCTGGAGCAGGAGTAGCCGCCCGCGCCAAGTTCCGGGAAGCGGAACTTCAACCACCCATACCCCCGGGATGCTGCCTCGAAGTTCCGGCTTTCGGTCCTTCGCGCGGCGGCTCACCTCTTGCGCGACAACCTCACCGCCTCGGCCGACGAGATCGTGTCGAACCCACCCACGGTGCCCGAGCCGTGACGACTCTCGTACGGGACCTTGCTGGTTCGTAACCACACGGTCGTGTCGCCGCGGTCCTGTCGCTCGAGGATGTCGAACTTTGGCTTACCCGACAGCATGACCTCCTTGTCATCACGCATGTAGAGCGCCGCCTGGCGCCGCCACGTCACATCTGGATCGGCGTCGGTGCGCCCGAGCAGATCGAGCGCGCGCACGCCCGAGGCCTCTGCGAAGCGTTCGGAGAAGCCGAGAAACTCGGAGAGCTCGTTCTTCCACCAGAACATCGCCGTCGGGTACGCGTCGTGCGCGAGGTCCAGCGCGCCGAGCAGCGCCCAGCACATGGCGTTGTTCGAAGCCGCCTTTTGTGCGCGCACAAAGGCGCGCACGACGTCCGGCTTCGACCAGGAGTGCTCGACGAGGGTAACGAAAGCCGAGCACACGGCCGCCATCCGCTCGCCGGTGAGCTGCGTCGCACGCGTAACGAACGCTTCCGTCATGGTCATGGTGTTCACCTTGGATCCCCGCGACGCGCCCGGCCCTGAACGCGCGGAAGGACCACCGCATAGGTTAAGCGAACCGCCGCCGGCTCGGGAACGGTGGACGGGTGCTGCGGTCTCGCCGAAAAACCAAACGTCCGGCTTAGGAAGGCCCGGGGAGGCCCGCTCGTAGCAGGACGAACCATGGTTCAGATGATCGTGCTCGGTCTCAGCGGCCTCTGCCTGATGATCGGCCTTTATCGCCGGTTCTCGCCGCCGGGACACCTCGAGGGCGACGAGCTGAAGAAGCAGCAGAGCGAGGCGATGAAGCTCATCATCGTCAGCGTGATCGCGGCGGCGATCGGCGTCGGGATCTCCTTCGTCTGACGCCGGCTTCCTTGCAGGAGGTGCAGCCCGGGGCGTTTGGGATGCGCAGTTCTGTCTCGGTGTGCGCTGAGGCACCACGCGCAAGCGGCATCACTCGACCTCGGCGTCCTCCTTCTTCGCCTTCTCCATCGCCTCCGGCTCGAGCTCTTCGGCCGCCCGGTTCAGACGCACGAACACGCCCCAAGCCGCGAACAAGAGCGCCGTGGCGACCCCAAGCATCGAAGCTTGCGGCAGTTTCTCTGGGGCGTCGTGGATCAGGCGGAACACGACGACGAGAAACTCGATCGAGAGCGAGACGATCAAGACCACGAAAAAGCGCGACACGAAGCGGCGCACCCGGGTGGGTGCGCTCATCTGCGCGGAGCGCAGCACCTCTTCTTCGAGGACCGTCTGACTGAGCTCCGCCGCCGCGACGGCGATGGTCAGTAGCCCCAAGCTCTCCAAGAGCCCGCTGAATCGCTCTCTTCCGGCGGTCTCCGCGAAAGGGTTGAGCGCATGAAACAGCTCGATCCCGGCGAACACGACGAGCCCGAGCGCAGTAACAGAGAACAAGACCGCAATTCCGAGATACACCGCACCGTACGCGTAGCGGCTGAAGCCCATCGCGGGCCCACAAGCACGCGTCACGCCAAGTGCGCCAGCCCGCAAATCAAAACGCGCGCAGCGACTTGCACACTGCGCGCGCAGTTTCGATGTCGGCCTCGTCGCCGGTGCCCATGCAGTGCACCACGTACTTTCCGGAGAGGATGACGCCCTCGACACGGCGCTGATTGTTCGACTCGCGCTTCTCGTTCCAATAGCCGGCCGGCAGGTCGCCACGGTCGACGAGGCCGGGAGTGCCCGGCTTGTCGTTATACTCTCTCAACTTCAGGACGCTCGTGACCGGGCCGGCGGGGCTCCGCGTCAGGATGATCCTCACGCTCTTCTTGGGCGGGCCGACGTCGAGTAGCTCCTCGATGCCTTCGTCCGGGCTCGATCCCGAGTAGCTGACGGGAGACACTTTGTCCCCGAGGGTGATGCAGAAGCGAGCAGCCGTGTCTCGGCGCGCGTCCTTCGAGCAGCCGGACGGGGCGGCGGCCGAAGCCGCCGGAGCAGTCGTGACCGACGATTCAGGCGTCGTTGAAGCGACGGTGGCGGACGGCTCCGTCGCGCTCGTGGAGGGGCTCGCGCTCACCATCGACGCCGCCGTTACGTCGCTCGCTGCTGCGGTACTTGCCGGCGCGCGCGCGGGCGTGTCGCTGGTCGCGGGGCCGGCCGGTGCCGTACTGCAAGCGAGCAGAAGGATGGTCGCGAGCGCGAGCTGTCGAAGCATGCGGGAACGATAGTCGTGGTGGATGCGCGATTGAAGGTTCGCGCCTACTCTCGCGAGCCTTCGCCTGGTTCCGAAAAGCGGAACCTCAACCACCCATACCCCGGGGATGCTGCCTCGAAGTTCCGGTTTTCGGTACTTGAGCTCGGGCGCGACGGCTCCGGCCAGGGGTACGCTTCGGCACGATGCCCCGGATCCTCTCGACGTCACTCCTCGTCCTCCTGTGTGCGTGCGGCGGACGCGTCGATCCGGCAGCCCCAGCGGCGCTGTCTACGACCACGGCGACGCCGTCGAGCGCAGCCGCATCGACGACCGCGACGCAGGAAGCGGAGGCACCCCGCGTGTCATCGTCCCGAACGCCGTCGTCGCTGACCGCCGAGCGCTGGACGTTCACCGAATCGACGAAGGTCCCGACCTTCGAGCGCATCGACTCCGTGGGTCGGCCCGAGCAAGTGTTCGCCACACCGGACGGCAAGACGTTGGTGGTCGTCGACAACCAGCGAACGTTCGAAGTCCGGACGGGATCGAAGATCACCTCCGACCCGCGCCCCGAGCTCGCCTGGCCGTATGCGCGGGTCTCGCCACGCGGCGGACACATCGCTCTCGTCGAGGCGCTTCAAGGCAGAGCTTGGGAGCTCGGCAGCAATGTCAGCGTGCTGCGCTCGTCGGACCACTCGGTCGTCGCGACCTTCGAAGGCGGCGCCGATCCGCATTGGCTCGCCGAGGGCGTGCTCGCCTTCCGTGTCGGCAACCAGGCGCAGCGCCTGTCACTCCCGGAGCGCGAAGCCAAGAATGTCGGGCCCGCGCAAACGACCCACGGCTGCCCCAATGCTGCGCTCCGTGGGTACACCCGCGTCGATGAGAGCATGTGCCCGGGCGGCCGCTACAGCAGCGTCCTCACGGTGGATCCCGCGTACACGAAGTGGCTCGTCGTCGACGATGACGGCACCCACGCCACCGCGCTCCGGATCGTCGAGCTCGCCTCCGGCCGCGATCGCGTCATCGCCGATCGCACGACGCATGCCTTCCCCCTGTATGTAAAGGCGTCGCCGACCGGACGCCGCTTCTGCATGACGCCGAAGATCTCGGGCAGCTGGCGCCTCGTTTGCGGCCGCTTCCCCGAGGGCGACGACCTCACCGAGCTCGCCGAGATCGCAGGCGACCGCCTCCCCCGAACCGATTGGCTCGACGACGATCGCTTCTTGGTCGCCGAGATCGGAATCGTCGATCTCGCCCGAGGCAAACGCATCGAGCTCGACACCAAGATCGAGGCCTACTTTCCCCCGCGCCTCGACGGCAGGCTCGGACCCAGATACGTCGTCGCCGACACCGGCTGGTCGTACCTCCTCGATCTCGAGAAGCGCACGTTCACGCGCATCGACGTGGACGGCGTGGGAACGCGAGAGATCACGTATGCCGAGGCGAGCGCGGCGGGGCGGCTTTGGGTTACGAGGAGTGATCCGAAGACGCTGCAGACTGCGCTCTACGAGATGCGGTTGTGAGACCTGCCGGGCGGCGACTACGTCACCGTCTCTATCCCCCACGGCTCCAATACCGGCGCCATGTCGATTGGCCACCACGGCGGCCCGACAAGGCGTCGGCGAGCGCATGGGGGGACATGTCCCGAATCGCCGCAGCGCCCACGTCGAGGGTTCGTCGGACCGTCGCCCAGGTGAAGAAGTCAACCAGGAGGGCGGCTCCGCGAGCTCGCGCCATCTCATCCAGGTCGATACGGCACAACACGTCTTCGAAGAGCCTGCGGGCGCTCGTTCCATACTTCGGATGGCGCGAGCGGGTTCTTCCGCGGGCGAGCGCTTACCGACACGCTTGTCCGTCCCACACCTCGGCCTCGAGCGCGACATCTCCGCTTCCAGGGTGCACCGCGAGCCGCGCCTGCGCGGTCCCCCCGACGACGAGCGCATCGTGAACGCACTGCGCGCCCTTCGCGTCACCGCGGATCGCAACACGCGTCAGCCGCGGTTCACGCGCGAGGTCTTCCGTCGCTTCCCGAATGAGGCGCCGCATCGCATCGTCGGGAGAGCACGCGCGCTCGGCCGAGAAGACAACGTCAGGACAGCCATTGTCATGGCTCGAGCCGGGACAGCCCGCGGGGATGACGGCGCAAAGGTCGTCGGGGACGTCTTCGGCGCTCGAGCTCGGCGCTCCCAGCTCGCCCGGATGCGGCTTCACGGATGGCGCGCTACAGGCGGCGACGATGAGCAGCGCGAGGAGCCATGAGCACGCCGCCCTGGGATTCTTCGCGGCGGCCATCGCGGCGAGGTTAGCATCTTGCGTCAGGTCGCGAGAACCTCGAGCACGCGGGTGACGCCGCCGCACCGGACGTAGGTGACGACGTCGACCGCATAGACGTGCCGCAGCGGTCACGCCCAGGGCTTCTTCCGTGGCTCCGGCGAACGTACGGTACTGTCATGCTCAAAGAAGGCGAGCTGCTTGGGTGCCTTGTCGTCCACCTTCGGCCGGAATCCGCACCGCCGACGAGCTGTCGCGAAGCGCCGCGGTCGGTTTCCTACGCGCTGGGGCGCGCGACCTTGTACCGTCTCGTCGTCGGTTGGGATGAATGACGAGGAGGTGCTCGTGCTTTGCAGCCGCGTGGTGGGAATTGTCTTGAGGGGCGCCGTTCTCGCTTCGGTGACGGCATGCGCGACGACCGCTCCGACGAGCACGCCAGAGAAGGGCGCCGTAGTGCCGGTCGCCGCCGGGAGTGCGACGGCCGTGTCGCCCGCGGCATCGTCTGCCCCGCCAGCGGCGGGCCCCGCTAGAGACAAAGGGCTCGCGGCACCGAGCAACCTGCCCGAGCTCGTCACGAAGGTCCGAGCGATCCTCGCGTGCGCCAACCCCCACGACTGCGCGCCGCTCTCGGATTGGCACAACAGTTTGCTCAGGTTCAAGCCGGAGAACCAGGAGACGCTGGTCAACCTCATCGAGGATCCCAATCCGCGGGTTCGCGAGCTAGGCGCCAAGATCCGCGGAGAGAAGGGCAAACCGGGGTTTCACGTCGACAAGGGCTTGTCCGCGCGGGTGATCGCCGCGTTCGAGCGCGAGACGGACGACGAGGTGTTGCGAGAGCTGGGCTGGGCGGTGGGCAGCATCGATCTCGCGGCCACCGGCCATCGGGACAAGGTCCTCGATCTCGCGCGAAAGCACCCGAAGCCGCGCGCGCGGCGGGCCATCGTGTCCGGCCTCGTCGGCGCGAACTTCGACGATGCGAAGGTCGTGAGCTTCGTGAAGTCCCTCGTCGACGATCCCGACGAAGATGTCCGCAAAGAAGCCGTCGAGGCGATGGGCGTTCCCGAGATCGAGAAGGACGCGTGCGCGTTCTGGGCGCGGACGATCGACCACCGCGACAAGTGGGTCGGCGCTCAGGCCTTGTCCGAGCTCACGCGGTGGCCGCGTGGCGTGTGCGTACCGGAGTACGAGATCGTCCTCAAGGCGCTGGAGAAGACGCCGACCCCCTACCCCGAGTACGTCGGCAGAATGTGCCAGGCGCCGGGGGTGACACCCGCGATCAAGAAGCGCATCGTCACGCTGCTGACCCCCTGGACCGCGGATGCCTCGATGAGCCCCGCCCAGCGGATCGGTGCGCTCCAATCGATGGTCCCTTGCGATCCCGCGGCGGCCAAGGCGCTCGCCAAGAAGCTCGCCGCCGATCCGGACGAGTACGTGAAGAAAGAGGCGGCAGCCATCGCCACCAAGCCCTGAGCACCGGGGCGGCGCGCTCGTTGTCGACGGGGGAGCGCGGTCCCACCTACTCAAGGTCGAGAGCTTCGGCGACTGCCGCTTGGATCAGCTCGACGAGCTCGGGATCCATGAATTGGTACTCGTCCGGAATATCCAAGACGTGGATGGACTTGTCCGCGAGCGCGCTGGGAAAATCGGCAACCAACCTGGACTTGTGGTTTTGCTCCATGACGAGCACGACGTCGGCCCAGGCGAGGTCGTCTATAGTGACTCTTCGTCGAGCACTGGCGCTCGTCCCGGCGGAGCGAACGGATAGCGCCGGGTGACGTCGCCACACGGTTTCGGCGGTCGGGCTGCGCCATTGATTCTTGCTGCACACGAACAGCACGTGCCGCTTCGGGGGCAGTGCTATCGCGAAGTCTCTCTCGAGCAGTTGATGGGCTGAGAGGACGGGATAGTCGAATCCAAGCTGCTTCGCGCGCGCCAGCTTCGCGGAGCGCGTGTAGACGCTCTTCCAACGTTTCTCACGCGGCCAGTCATCCTTGTTCGTCATGGCCCTCCGGCATCATCCAAGAACGTCCACCGGACGAGGAAGCCGTCCCAAGAACCCGTCGTCGCCGATTCGTCTCGTTCCCATTCCGCACAGGCGCGGCGCGCGTAAGGTGGCGCGATGTAGGCGTCGCGGATGGCGAGCTGGAGGTCGGCGTACTGCCTGCGCGCGCGAAGCAGCTCGGGCGACGCCATGGCGGGGGCGGATAGCTCGTTCCGAATCGGCTCACCCCAGCTGTTCCATAGGGCCCAGTCTTCGATGACAAGGGCAGCGAGCGGACCTGCGGCCGGCCAGACGAAGTAGACGGCCTGCTTCTGCGGATCCAGATCGAGGGACGTCACGGCGAAGAAGTGAAGCTCTCCGTGATGATCGGTGAGGCCCGAAAGCGGACCGTCGTACCAGTCCAACGTGTGAACCCGACCAAAGTCGGAGAGCGCATCAACTTCCACTTGGGCGCAGAGACGAGGAGGTCTGGCAGGCCTGACAGCATGCAGGCTGACGTCCCGATCCGCTCGTCGCCAATCCAATCGGCGTCCACCTCGCGTTTGCCTCCGACGGACGGCGGCTCTTTTGGGGTGCTCACCACGACGCCGGCGTGTGGGACGTACAGAAGAACGTCCCGCTTTCTTCGCCCAAACCGCCGATCTGGTCTGCCTCGTGGCGTGGTCCAAGCAGCCTTTCGGTAAGGCACGCGAGTGAAGACGATCCCGAGCTGTTCGACGTCGATCGCGGCGCCGTCGTCAGCCCCCCGCCCGGAGCTCGCCCGCGCCGGCGGGCATGCGGACTGCTAGCGACATCGGCAATCCGCCGGTTTTGTCGGCCTTTCGGGGGGCGGATGTCCGGTCCGGCGCGCTCGTGAGGATACTGTCTCGGTGCCGCGTCATCCCGAAGGTTCCCGGCCTGGGCTACCATCGGCCACCCGACCATGGGGGGAGCCGATGACGCTGCCTGAACAGGTGCGACAGGTCGCGCCGCTGCCGGATGACTCCCTCCGGGTGGGTGAGGAGTTTCAGAGCTACCGGATCGCGGCCGTGCTGGGCCGGGGCGGCATGGGTGAGGTGTACCTGGCGCATGAGGTCTTCCTCGATCGCTACGTCGCGCTGAAGGTCGCGTCGGTACGGACCGAGACGGACCCGCTGACGCAGGATCGGCTCCGGCGCGAAGCGGCGGCCGGCGTGCGGGTGGTTCATGACAACGTCGTCAAGGTGTTCTCGGGCGGCATGCACGCGGGCAAGGTCTTCGTGGCGATGGAGTACCTCGCCGGCGGCATCACCCTCCGCGAGCTGATGAAGACGGAGCACGCGCTCGAAGCGGCGGACGCAGTCACCTACGCGATCCAGATCGCGGACGCGCTCCGCGCGATGCACACGATCGAGATCCACCACCGCGATCTCAAGCCCGAGAACGTGATCGCGCTGCCGGGAGGCCACATCAAGGTCATCGACTTCGGTCTGGCCCGCGTTCGGACAGAGAGCCTGAAGACGACCAAGCCGCTTCCGATCGGCACGCCTCATTACATGGCGCCGGAGCGCTTCGACGACACGCTCGGCCTCGTCGACGGTCGCGTCGACGTCTACGCCCTCGGCCTCATGCTGCTCGAGATGCTCGTCGGCGCCCATCCGTTCGAGCTCTTTCGCAGCGAGCGGCTCAACAAGCAGGAAGTGACGATGCGGCACTTCACCTTCGTCCCTCCGCAGCTCAGCGAGCTGCGTCCCAACCTGCCTCCGGAGCTCTCGGAGCTCATCGCGCGAATGCTCGAGAAGCGCCCATCGTCGCGGCCGACGGCCGAAGAGGTGGGCCGCGTCTTGCGCCGGATCGCCGTCGAGATCGAGGCGCGCCGTGCGGACCGCGAGCACAGACAATCAGAGAACGAACGCGAGACGCGCGCACGCGCCCTTGCGGCGGGGACCGCTGCCGCGCTCACCACCGGAATGACCAGCACCTCACCCGCGCCGCCACCGGTTCAAGCGCTCCCGAAAGGCGGAACGTTCAAGATGGCTCCGGTTGGCTCAGCTCCGCCACCGAACAGCTCGACCGGCGACCCACCCGTCTGGAGCAAAGCGCCACTCGGCAAACGGGGCACCGAGCGCATGCAGACCGTCGGCTCGTCGTTCCTGCCCGATAGCCAACGGTGGGCGGCGTGGGCCAAAGCCGATCTCGAGGGTCGCGCTGCACCGCCCGGTGCGTCTCGAAGCAGCGCACCGGACCGGCCGCGCTACGAGCCCCCCGTCCCGAATCCGGAGCTCGACACCGACAGGCTGAGCTCCACATCACACGCCGTCGATGACGGCTCTTCGGCGGAAGGGAGCATCGCGAGAGCGGACACGCGACGGAGTGCCTTTCTGGGGGTATTGGCTGGGCTCGGGGTGATGTCGGCCATTCTCTTGGCGTTCGTCGCTGGTCGGATGATCCTCCGCGAGGAGCCGGCGCCGAGCGCAGCGCCAGGCGTCGCGCCTGCCGCCACGACCACGTCCGCCGCCGAGCAAGCTGCCGCCCCCCAACCCATGCCCGCCCCTCCAGCTCCGGCCTCGCAAAGACCCACGGCGACGGCGTCCGCCGCGACCGCCGCCACCGGGCCGGCGAAGCCCGCGGTAACGACCGGGCCTCTTCCGCGCGCGTCCACCCCGCTGCCACCTGCCGCTCCCACGGCCACTTCCGCTCCGACGGCTTCCGCAAAATGGAACCCGTCCGAGCTCGACCAGCCCTATTTCCCGGCGAGGAACCCGTGAGCGGCAAGTCGAGCGCGTACGCTCCGAGCCAGGCCGTCAAGGCCAAGGCACAGGACCAAGACGCCAGCGACGCTGCCGCCGAGCGCCTCGGTCAAGACGATCAGCTCAAAGAGCTCCTGCAAGACGCCAAGGTCGCTGCCGCGCGAGAGGCCGAGGCGCCGGGAGGCGCCGCCCCCGAGAGCAGCGGCAAGGTCCACATCCTGGACGCCAAGCCCAATCCCGTCGCGGGCCACCTCACCGTGCCGCGCGCGTACTTGAATCCTGCGAGCCCGTCGCTCAAGAAGGGCGCGCCCACCGTCAAGGTCTCCGGCGGAGCTGACGACACCGTCATCGGACCAGCTTCGATCCCCAAAGTCGATCGACGATGGCCCGTGGTTGCGCTCGTCGTCGCCGGGGTTGCCGGAGCGTTCATCGTCGCGGTGCTGATTGGCAACAGCACCGAGCCGGAGAAGGGCGCTGCCGTCGTGGAAGCAACTGCGCCGGCGACTCCCGCCCCGCCTACGGTCGCGGCTCCAACCATGACCACACAGCCGCAACCCGCTGCAACGCCGGGCCCTATCGAAAATCCGACGCAGGAGCCCACCGTACGCGTCAAGCCGACGGCGACGGTCAAGGCTTCAGCTCCCGTCGCAGCGCAGCAGACGACTTCGTCATCACCATCGTCGAGCCCCACGTCCACGGCGAGCGGATCGGGGATGACGTACGACTTCAAGAAGGACAAGCCGAAGTGAAGCAGACATGTCTCCCGATGCTCCTCGCAGGAGCGCTCTCGCTCTTGGCGCCGCGGCTCGCGCACGCACAGGGCTCCGACAAGGAGATCGCCGACCTGATGGCAGCGGTGCAGACCGACTACGAGGCGGGCCGGTTCCCCGACGCCGAGGCGAAAGGCGAGAAAGCGTGGGCGCAACGAAAGACCGTCGACATCGCCGTCACGCTCGCTGAGGTCGAGCTCAAGCTCGGCAAGTTCGACGAGGCCGCGCAGCACCTTCATTACGCAAAAAAGACCGTAAACGTCTCGGAGTCGGAGGCCATCCGAAGGCGCATCGAGGATTTGTACGAGCGCGCGCGAGCCGAATCGGGCGCCGTCGTGCTCATTCCGTCCGTGCCGGGCTGCGAGGCGCGCGTCGCCGGCAAGCCCGACACCATCGCGATCAGCGACGATCCGATCTTCGTGACACCGGGCACGGTCGAGGTCACGGTCTCGAAGCAAGGCCACGAGCCGGCGACGGTGAAGATCAGCGTCGCCAAGGCCGAGCGAAAGCAGGTGCCGGTCGAGCTCAAACCGATAAAAGGCGACGTTGTCATCCCGCCTCCTCCGGACGAAAAGCCGCTTTGGCCCACGATTCTCCTCGCCGGCATCGGCGCGGCTGCGCTCGGCACCGGAATCGGCCTCACCGTCGCGGGCTCGTCGGCCTATGGCAACGCCGAAGATCTCGCCTCCGCATGCCCCACGCCGACCGACGCATGCATCGGCGGCGTACAAGAAGAGCTCGACCAAGCCGATCTCTTTCAAAATGTCGGTTTCGTCATGTACGGACTCGCTGCCGCCGCGACCACGGGCATGGTCATCTACCTGGTGCTTCCAGCGGAGAGTCCCTCTGACACCGCGGTGCTCCCCCTCGTCGATCCTTCCTTCGCCGGCGTCGGCGTCACCCATCGCTTCTAGGCTCGTCATGAACAAAGCTCATCTCTCGATCGGCGTCGTCGCTCTTGGAACACTCGCAATCGCCGGCTGCTCTCGTGACGCCTGCGACGAATTCTTCGGCGGCCAGGACTGTCCCGGAGCGCAGGTCTTGGGGGGCGGTGGCGCAGGCGGCGCTACCGCCACGACGACCACCACCAGCAGCACCACCTCGACCGGCGGCGACGGTGGCGGCGGCTCCATCGATCCCGGGTGCGTGCCCAGCATGCTCGACGACGGACAAAGCGTCCCCGCGGACTGCGGCATCTTCGTCCAGTCCGGCGCCGCCGGCACCGGCACCAAAGACGAACCGACCGGTGATCTCGCCGCAGCGCTCGCTGCGGTCGAGGACAACAAGGCTGTCTACATCTGCGGCACCGACGTCTTCACCGGCAGCTTCACGCTCTCCGGCGGGCGCTCCATCTTCGGTGGCCTCGACTGCGGAATGTGGACGTACAACGCGACGAATCGGCCCCGATTGATGGGCCTGCCTGATGTCCCGGCGCTCGTTGTGTCGGGTGCTGGTCTGACGCGGCTGGAAGACCTCGAGGTCGAGAGTCCCAATGCAGTGGGTGCAGGGGCGTCGAGCATTGGGGTGGTCGTCGATGAGACAACTGCGGATGTGGCGCGGGTCAACGTGACGGCGGGTGCGGGGGCGACCGGGGCGGTTGGCGCGCCGCAGGCGAAGGCGATGACGCCGGTGACGGCGAATGGGGGGACGGGAAGCAATGGTTGTTTGGGGATGGCCAGCTCGGCGGGGGGGCAGCCTGGGCAACAGACCTGCGGGGCCACGCTCGTTGACGGAGGCTCCGGCGGCCAAGGCAACAACAGCGCGAACGGAGGAACCGGCGAAGCAGGCGAGCCACCCAACGGGACCACCGGCCTGGGGGGCAAACGTGAGGACGGCACAGCCTGCGGCAACGGTGGTGAGGGTCAGGACGGAAATCCGGGTATGCCTGGGCTGGGAGCCCTGGCCGCCGACCTCGGCATGCTTTCGGGCACGGGCTACACCAGTGCAGCCGGCGGGGCCGGCCTGAGCAGCGGAGCGCCCGGCCAAGGCGGCGGCGGCGGCGGAGGGGCGAACACGTGCACTACTGGCTCGGGAGGCGCGGGCCCCGGCGGCGGCGGCGGCGGCGCAGGCGGCTGCGGCGGCAACCCGGGCAACGGCGGTGGCGGCGGCGGCGGCAGCTTCGCGCTCGTCAGCATCAATGCGGACGTAACGCTAACAGATACGTCATTGACATCCGCTGCGGGCGGAACCGGGGGCGCGGGCGATGCCGGCCAAGAGGGCATGGATGGCGGCATCGAGGGTCCCGCGGGAACGGGAGGCGGCGCCTGCAACGGCGGCCCCGGCGGCAAAGGCGGCCAAGGCGGCGCTGGCGGCGGCGGACGCGGCGGTCCCTCTGTTGCGATCGCCTACGTGGGCGCCGCGCCTACCGAAAACGATGGCGTCTCGCTTGCGATCGCGGCCACTGCCGCACCAGGCGGCGCCGGCGGCAACGGCGGCGCGGGCAACATGGGCGGGATGGGGGCGGACGGGCTGCTCGAGCTGCGTCTCCAGTGGCCGTGACGTTTGGCTGTCCGGTTGAGTCTCGCGGGAAGGATACAGATTCGATGCGCCCAACAGCCCGACCGACCTCCGCTCGCGCGCTAACCACCGTAGGAGTTCGCCGCACGAGCTCGGTGCTCGCCGTTCCCTGTCGCGAGGGGCAACGCCGATGACTCTGCCCGCAGCCCGCCACGGCGATCCCGCCGCCTGCTCGCACGGAAGCACGTCTCTCGACGCCTCGACCACGATCCTGGTCGAGGTGAATGGCCGCAACGCCGCCAAAATTGGCTCGCTTGCAGGGTGCGCTGCGACCGGCTCTACCGTCATCAGCGGGTCGTCGACCGTTCTCATCAACGGCTCCCCGGCGGCGCGAGCGACCGACACCACGACGGACGGCATCGTCGTCATCGGTTCCTTCGATGTTCTCATCGGCGGTCCGACCGCTGGATTGGCGGGTGCCGTCGGCGCTCAGAAGGACGCGTGTCAGGCAGCAGCCGGTACCAGATCGAGTGGCTCGACGGCACAGAGCTACGGCAACTGCGGGCTCGAAACGTGGCGCAACTTGATCAACAAGGAACGCGCGGCCAAGGGCTTGCCGCCCATGACCGAGGACCAGTTGCTCGACGAACAGCAGAAGAGCGGTCGAGCCGCCAACGCGCCGGGTGCCCATAACAACGGTGCCATCAGCCCGGCCAACCAGGCTGCCATGCTCGAAGAGAAGGGCATTCCCGCCGAGACGCGGCCACAGTCGATCGAAGAAATCGAGAAGGCAGTGCGAGAGGGGAAGGGGGTGGGCGTGAGTGTTCATCCGTATTGGTGGGGGGACTACGTCAAACCAAACCCGGACGACGCCGCGAGCTGGTTGCACGCCATTGCGGTCACTGGCGTCGAGTATGACGAGCACGGGAACGTCGCCGCCTTCATCGTCAACGATACGGGCTTGGGCCAGTGTGGGCTGCGCATTCCGGTGGATGAGTTCGACAAGGCACTCGAAAAGCGCATCAAGATGACGGTCACGAAAAGGAAGGTCTGGTGAATGCGTGCCATCCACGCCCCGCCGGTCTTGTTGGCCTGCTGCTTCATTGCGTGCGGCCGGCAAGAGCCCCCCGACAACGACAGGAGCAGCCAAGTGACTGAGCCTTCCATTGACCGCAAGATGCTCCCCGGCGGCTACATCTCCGTGAGCGAGGCTTGGCGCGCGATGGATCCGCGAAGTGGTGAGTCGGTGATGCCCTATGTCCCGACGCGCCGCAATGGTAAGGCTGTCTATCTCGCCTTCGTGCACGGGTTTCGGAACGTTCGTGAGGGGCTCATCACGATCGATCGCCCGAGCATGATCCGCGTGGTGGACGCGCAGAGCGGAGCCCTGGTGGAGGATGGGGTCATCCCTCAAGAGGGCGGCCCGATCCCTGCCGCAACGGTCGACTCCGGCGCTCTTGCGCGCCTCACGCCCGCGGTCGATGCGCTCGCGCCGGCGTTCTTCGACGGCCGCGCCGAGGTTCCGGAGATGTTGAGGCCCATCGCCGCGCAGTATCGCCTCGACTTCCCGAAGGCGATACATCCGGACTATATCGGGGCGTACAAGCAACACGCGCCGGATTGGTTTCAATGGGTGGGACTGTGAACGGGCGGCCATTCAATCCTCTGGAGAACGTCGGCGACCTCGCCCGGCTCTGCGCACGACTCGCGCAGCCATTCGCCTCGCATGCATTGGTCCTGTCTGGGGCGGGCGTCTCCGACGCCGAGCTCGAGCAGGCGCGCTCTCGGTGGAGCCAGGCGATCGTCAGCCGGCCCGAGGTCGCGTCTGCGTTCCGAGATGCGTACGCGTCCGAGCGCGCGAGGCTCCGTGGTGAGGAGAGACCCGTAATGGCGCCTGCGCCCGGACCGGCCCGAGCACCTCTCTTTGCACCTCCACCGCGGCCAGAAGTGGAGAACGTCGATGAAACGGCTTACCTCGCAAGACCGGTGTTGAGCCGACCGCTCCCTTTCACGAGCGGACAGTTCGCGCCTGAGGGCGCGCCCATTGCGCCTCGAGAGCCGCGCGCCGACTTCGATCCGGACGCGACGCTGCCGGTCCGAGAGCAGGTCGATTCCGACCCGTCTCTGCCGTTCGTCAAGATGCTGCCGTCGCAAGGCCACAAGAAGGGCCGCTCATGACAGGCTGGGAACGTTGGGCGTCGCCGCACCTTCCGTCGCTGGGTTTTGGGCTCGACGATCTCATTCTTACCGGAATCGGCGATGCGGCCCCTGGGCACGGCTTCCGCCCGCTGGAGCCCGCAGTCGCGAGGCTACACCTGAAGGAATGGCTGTCTTCTTCCGGGCATCGCGAGCGCCTCGCCGCCACCTGGAGTGTCCAGATGGAGCGCCGGATCGGGCTCTCACCCCGCGCAGGCCCCAATGAGCTGGACCTGATGAGGATCGAGCAGGCACTCGCGGAGCAGAAGCTCGTACTTTGGCTTCGGGACCGCGCCGGCGGTGTGGACCAAGGGCTCGGGCCGTCGATTGAGACGCCGTCCATCCAGACGGGAACGAAGACGACGTGGATCGAGGTCGTCCTCGTCGCCGAAGGGGGTGCGCCGCTCGGGGGCGAGCGCTACCGCATTACCACGCCGGACGGTTCTCTGCAGACGGGCCGGCTCGGCGCCGACGGAGCTGCACGGCTCGACGGGCTTGTCGCTGGCGTCTGCGACATCACCTTTCCCGACTTGGACGGCCGTGAGTGGGGCCGGAGCTCCCCTCCTTCGCCACCCGATGGGGCGGACGCCATTTCGCACGTCCACACGGTCCGACAGGGAGAGGATGCTACATCGATCGCAGCCCTGTACGGCTTCAGGCACTGGAAGACGGTGTGGGCGCACCCGGCGAACACCAGCCTCAGAGCCGAGCGCGAGCCCGACATGTTGTTTCCAGGCGATGAGGTTTCGGTTCCGGCTCGAACCGAGCGGGTGGAAGAAGGAGGAACGGCCGCGCGTCATAGGTTCTTCGCGCTGGTCGCATCGCGCAAGCTGCATGTGATCCTCCTGGGTCTCGATCAAAAGCCGTTGGCCAACGCGCAGTACACGCTCTGGCTCGGCGACGTCGCAATTGCCGAGGACTCGACCGACGCGTCGGGAGCGCTCCAAAGGGCGATCCCGCTCGATGCTCGCGAGGTCACGCTGGAGTGCGCGCTTGGCGCCTTCACCCTGGAGGTCGGCGCGCTCAATCCCCTCGACGACGTCGCGGACAAGGGGGTGAGCGGCGCGCAGGGACGACTCAACAACCTCGGGTACGACGCCGGCCCGATCGACGGCAGGCTCGGCTCCCGAACTCAGGAGGCTCTGCGGCGGTTTCAAGTCGACCAGGGCATCGAGGCGTCGGGCTTCCTCGACGGTGCAACGAAGGCGAAGCTTCGGAGCGCCCATGGCTCGTGACGTGGAACGGTAGATTCAATCGCTATGCCGCCTCCTAAGCCTCCGCCCAATACCACTGGCCGTGCGGTCGCCGCGAACTTGCCGAACACCCTGACGCGCAAGGCCGTACGGCTTCCTCTCGGCGCATCCAACGCCAGGAAGGAACCGTTCAAGGGATCGATGAGCTGGTTCACCCTTCGAAATCCCACGCGCTTTGGAGGCGATCTCACGATCCGCTGTCGCGCGGCCGAGGGCGAGATGATGCGACTTCGGCGCACCTTGGACGGGCCGGACCTCGCCATCTCGGGGACCGGAGAGCTCCGCTACCTCATCCCGAACGGCGCCGAGCACGTGGGCGAGTACAACCTGATGATAGACGTACCCGAGGCGGAGGCCTCGGCAACGCTCGTCCAGGTTGGCGTGTCGCGCGAGGGGCCGAACGAGTCGGACCGGCCGTTCGCTCCTTGGAATTTTTGGTATTGGCCTACCAAGCGCAGCGGCGACTTCGAGCTTCCTTTTGAGGAATCGAAGGCCGAGAAGGAGGAACGCAAGCGCTATGAGGCCGAGGTCGGATTCGATCCGAACTATTGGACAACTCGGGCGAGGAAGGTGCTCCTCGAGTACGGCCGCCTCGTCAAGCATACAGACCCTGACGCAATCGTTCGCTGGGAAGTCGACTACCATCAGTCGCCGGCCAAGCAGGGCTGGGAAGGGCACTGTGACTTCGCAGCGATCGCGAGCATCCTGTTCGAGCCGCCCGAGGGAAAGGTCTCGCCGGGGTTGAGCTTTCGGTCCAGCGACATGGAGCTTCTGGCCGCCGAGTTCGCGGGCCAATATGCAAACCCGTCTCAGCAGGTCGACATCTTTCGCCTCGACGAAAATCCAATCGCCGCGAATGTCGGCATCCTGGACCTGCTGAGCCCCGAGGGGCACTGCAACCGACATGAGCTGACAGAGGCAGTGAAGGCGATCGCGCCAGCCGACACCAAGGCCGGCCCGGCCGGCCAGAAGCTCATGGTTGACAAGTTCATGGCTCAATTCGAGGCGAAGTACGGGGGAAACGGCGACAAGGTAAAAGCAGAGTTTGGTCGTCGTGGCGCCGCGCTTTTCTCGGCGCTTCAAGGCGCGCTGCGCGGGAGGTGGTCAGCTTGCGTGGGCGACTTCCGATCGGCCAACCGAGAGGACGGGCCGGAGCCGGTTTGGAACCACGCGTTGTTCATGTATGAGGCTGAGTTCGTCGAGTCGGCGCCGACCAATGACGACAAGAGGTACGATATTCAGTGTCGGCTGATCTGTAACATCGATACCCCGCCCGAAGACTCGGACGGGGTCCCCGCACGCTTGGTCGGAAAGAAACTCGTAACAATCCCCGGCAAACACGTGCCGTACGAGCACCGGTACCGGCTCTCGCTCGATGCTACGGGGGACGTGATGCTCGAGAAGCAGCCGGTGTGGCTCCAATGCAGGGGCCCCGGCGACGTCGCGCTCCGTGCGCCGCGCTACCTGAAGCAGGTCGTGGGGCCAAAGAAAAGCCCGAGTGGCACCGGGAATGCCTATGGCAATGCCAATGTAACCTGGGACGTGATCAGCAAGGGATTACTCAAGCTGCGGAAGAGATATCAATGAGGCTGTTGATTCTCTCTTCCTTGCTCACGATGTGCTCGGACCCAGTTGCGGGGAGCTTGGGGGAGATTCCGCCCCTTCGAGTGCATCCTCCTGAACCGCGAAGTTCAGTGCTCGAAGGGACAATTCCGCCGCCCTGGGAGCCTGGACTCACATGGGTGCTCAAGGAGCGATGCTTCCGACGATCCCTCAACGACAGAGAAGCACCAGATTCGGACTGGCCGCGCTACGTGTTCATGACGGTGTTGCGAGCAACCCCGGAGGAGTTCGAGGTCGCAGGCTGGCAAGCGCCGCGGCCCCGCGAGAAGCCAACCAACGACCATGACACGCGGTTCATCGTTGGGCGGCAGCCATTTCGTGTCATCCGCGCAATCAAGGACGGCGGCGCAACGATAGAGGAGCGGGGGCGTGAGATCGTGGACGACTTCGATCCGAAGACCGTCACGTTTCCGAACTACCGAGCTCCTTGCGATGACGACAGCACCTGGGCGGGAATGTGTCTACTCGGCGTGCCAGGTCCGGAAACCGGCAACGAAAAGACGCCTGCGGATTGGTTCATTCAAGAGCGGGTGTTTCGCCACGACTGTGGCGTGATCTTCCAGTTCTGGCGATTTCACAAGGGAACACAGGGCCCAGCCACGGTGACATGGTGCAAAGGAGAGCCCTTCTGGGAGGACTCGCTGGGTTGCACCAAGCTCGTCCGGGACCGGCAGGGCCGACCCTATCGTCCCAAAGATCGAGGGGACGTCGGGCCGGACGAGCCGCGCGTCGTGGACCGACCGGACTTCGAGCGCCCCGATCGGGTCGTGGTGGACAGCAGCGGCCGCTACACGACGGTGGAAATCCCTGAA
>JBGTSH010000018.1:0-56924 GCA_041940405.1 Polyangiaceae bacterium | reverse complement strand
CTGTCTCGAGATAGAGCCAATCTCGCGGCGCCGGATGCACCCACGGACGTCGGCCGGTCGTGCCGCAAGCCTCGCACTCGACGTCACGGTCGCTCACCGCCCCGCCCCCTCGCGCTCCGCCATCCGCTCCAACGCAGCGATGCGCAGCTTCAGCTCTTCGACCTCTGCCTCGAGGTCGTCGATGCGATCGGGCGCGTCGGCCTCTCGCTGCTCGCGCTCTATCGCCTCGCAGCGGCAGCCGGGGTTGTAGTAGTTCTGGCCGCAGTCGGGACAGCTAGCCATCGCGCCCACCCTCCGCTCCCTCCCTGACGCCCGCAGCTGCCATGCCGTGTCCGACGAACTGCGCCCGTCGCTTCTCTGCCTTGCGCGTCTCGTAGCCGAATGCGAACGCCGCAAGCTCCTCAGAGCGTGACGTGTCGCCAAGGTGCATGACGGCACACGTGGCCGACGGTCCCTCGTCGCCTTCGCCTTCGACGAGCGCCTCGACCACGACATACACGTTGCCGATGCCGTATGCCTTGCGAGCCTCTGCCACCGCCGCGCTGAACGCTTCGATCGCTGCACTCGCTTCGGCAGCTGGGCGCGGCGTGTTGCACCGAGCGAACGTTTCCGGGTCGTGCTTTTTCATCACCGCCCCTCCCCCTCTCCGTCCCGCTCGGCTGCGCCGCCAGTTCGCCACGCTTCCTCGCGCGCGGCGGTCCCTACGTGGTCGCCCTCGCGGATGGCTCTCTCGACCGCGTCGAGCGTGCCTCTCCCGTCGTCCTGGCGCATAAACTCGCGCCCCATCTGGACGACTTCGGCATCGCACTCCAGCCAGGTGAGAACGTCCGCCCGCTCCTCAGCCCTGCCACGCGCCGCGCCGCGGGCCTCGGCTTCCTCCACTGCGGCGTTCATCTCCGCGTGCGTCGGCTTCGACTTGCAGCACTTCTCCCAGTGTGCCGCATCCCTGCGAGCATCCAGAAGAGCATCGCAGAGGCGCGCAGCATCGGCCGCTAGTTCCCGCGCTACCGGGTCGATGAAGCGATCGGTGTCCGCCATCAGGTCCCGCAACCGCGCCACCTCGTCGTCGGTCAGCTCTTCGCTACTCATCGTCACGCGCTCCCGGCCGCGTCCGGCCCGTCTGAAAGAACCACCCATCGATTGCGTATGCTTCGCTCTCCAGTGGATTGCGGAGCGACTCCGGCTTGACCATGCGGGTGACGAATGCGCCCGTCCGAGCCTTGCGACATCGGATATGGATGCGCGACCTGGTGACCTTCTCGACCACCGCGAGAACGCGCACGGGGAGGCACCAACCGCTTCGTGGTACGTGCAGCCAGACGACCGCATCGCCAACTTTTACCAGCTCAGGTGTCTCGTGCGGGTCCGGCCTCACTCCCCACCTCCCCGCGACGCCGGCCGCCCGGCGCGCCTCAGTAGCGCGTTGCCTACACGCAAGAATTCGTCAACGTCGTTGAGGCACACTGCGTCGGAGCATTCGCCTTCGTGCTCTGGCGCCAGGATGCACATGCCAGCTGAGGCGCCAGCAACGCTCGGCTCGCACGGCTTGCCGCAGAGGTAGTTGCGCACTCCGCGCTTCAGGTTGGCGATGTGCCACGCGCTGACATGCTCGTCAGCGTCCTGCTCGCTCAGCTCGTCGTAGGTGACTCCATCGCTCCAGCCTCGCCGCGCGTAGCCGAGTCCCCCGTCCACGAAGAGCCCGCCGCACGAGCAGCGGACGAAGTCGTGACCGTGCTTGCTCTCGATGGTGTCGCCGCACCGATGGCACCGAGCAGCATTGCGTAGGAGGCTCACCCGCCCCTCCCTGCGCGCTCGCGGTGGATGGCCGCCTCTGCTTCGCGACACAATGCCGCGGCCGTCGCCATCTCGCGCACGTGATGCGGCTTGCCATGCTTCGCGAGCCACCGAGTCTCGCGCTCGGATTGGTACGCCACGCAGCGCAGCTCATCCACATCGCGCAGCACAAGGGCGCTCAGCCCAGCCGCGAACATCTCTTCTGCTGGTCGCATATTCGGCACCACGCGCCACGCAACGGCGAGCCAGAACATGCATTCGCCAACCGTCATCTCACCCATCGCCCCCTCCTCGCCCGTTGAGCTCCCGGCGCTGCGCCGGGACGGCGTCGGCCCAGGGCACCTCGCATGTGACATTGTACTGACGCGCGTGCTCCGGGCAGAGGTAGTCCGTGCTGCCCTCGAATCCGTACTCCACGAATACGGCCGGATCGTCGCACTTGACCTCGGAGCACCTCGGCAGCGCGTCGAGTAGCCCCCGCGCCGCGGCTTCGACTGCTTCTGCGCGCGTCGGCTTCGCAGCTTCGTCCAACTCCGCAGCCGTCCACCGTTCGCCCGGGCCAAGCTTCCACAACTGCGCAGCACACGCCCACGAGCACGCGTGAACGAGCACCGTTTCGGCGTCGCACTCTGTCTCGAGATAGAGCCAATCTCGCGGCGCCGGATGCACCCACGGACGTCGGCCGGTCGTGCCGCAAGCCTCGCACTCGACGTCACGGTCGCTCACCGCCCAGCCCTCCCCGCGCGGCGGCGGGCCTCTGCGTCCTGCTCTGCCGTCACCTTCTCCAGCGTCGCGATGATGCCGTCGAGAAACTCAACGGCTGGCGCGCGACCTTCCTTCTCGGCAACCGCTCGGCGCGCTCTTGCTGCCGCGAGAAGCCAGCGCTTTGACGGGCTCCGATCGCTGCACTGCCCGCGGCGATACTGCGCGTAGACGTCGGCTTGCAGGTCGGCCGGCACCATCGCCCAATGTGCCTTGCACAGGAGCATCTCAGGGCGCGTCTTCACGTCGCAGCCGAATGCGTGACAATGGTGGCTCACTTCGTCCGTCCCTTTCGCCGCGCGGCGGCTTGGGCGCGGCGCTCTGCGCGTTCGGTGTTGTCCAATGCGTGGAGCGCGTTCCGCAGCGCAACCTCTGCGAGGTACTGGCCGTGACTGCGGTGCAGTTCGTCGCGCCAAGCGCGCGCCGCCCTCACCACCCGGGCGCGGGCGCGGTCGAGTTTCGTGGTCATTGTTCGCTCCGGAGTCGAAGCCACGACTTGCGACGGAACGCGATGACTTCTTTTCGGCCGTGACGGTGCAGCTCATCAAGCTCCGCTCGCTCGGCCTCGGTCAACGGCTCGGGTGCTCTGAACACCATCAGCATTGTGAGCTTTGGCAGAGTCCAGAACCGCGAGGCGCTCAGGCGCCCGTATTCGTAGTAGCGGCTCACCGCCCGCCCTCCAGAGCACGCAGGCGCTCCTCGCACGTCGCGATTGCTTTGGCTGCCGCCTGAAGCGCGGCGCCCGTGAACGAGTCGCTCTCGCGGTAGACCTTGTCGGCCCACATGATTGCGTGCTCGCTGGTGAACTTGAAGTCGTCGCTCTCCAGCTTCGGCTCCTCCGCCCTGCGCCCCTCCACCGCCACCACCTCGCCGAGGGCCGCGGACAGGACGGCGCGCACCTCTTGCAGCTTCACGAGCGCCGCTGGGTTGTCACTCCGCGTCAGCCATCCGGCCGGAACGACGGATTGTAGCTTATCGAGACGAGCTTCGAGCGCCTCTCTCACAGCCCCGAGCACGCGGCGGGCGACGGCTTCGACTCCGGCCGTCATCTTCGCGGCGTAGTCTTCGCCCGCCTTGGCATTCCACGCTTGCTCGTAGACGCACGACAGGCCTTGGAGCGTCTCGGCCCCCAACGCCGGCAGCGGGGTGGCGTCGTCGCGCTCTATGCTGTCCTGCATCTCGTCGTGCTGCTCACGCAGCTGCGCCTCCAGCTCGGCGATGCGTGCGCGGGCGGCGTCGCGCTCCTTCACCAGTAGGCCGACACGTGCACCGAGAGCCGCTGACGTTGCCTGCTCTTCGGCCGGATACTGCTTGGCTTGCGGCACGCCGTTGACGTCGAACGCGACGCGCAGCCCGTCTAGCTCGCGAGCCCGCGCCTCCGCGGCTTCGAGGGCGGTGCGAAGCTCCGCAACGTCGAGTCGCGTCCGCCCCTCGTCGTCCACGGCCTGAAGCTGCGCGAGGTGGCGAACGTGAGCAGCCTCACTCGCGCGCAGGGCGGTGGCGGCTCGTCGGAGCAGCGATGCGTACGGCGCTCCTCTTTGGTCGCCAGCGTCGGCGCTCGCCTGCATGTCGGCCAAGAGCGTGGCCACCTCCGTCGCCGGCTCGGGGGCCTCAGTGGTCGAAGACTTCGCGCTCGTGGAAGGCCCAGGTGCCGACGCATCGCCATCGGTGGAGGCGAAGACGGCAGAGCCAATACTTCCAATCGCGCTCGGGGACTGCGGGTGTGCGGTACATGCTTGCTCCTGGTGGGCAGCAGGGGGCGCCACCTCCGCCGCTGGGGCGGGCGGCTCCTCCACCAGCTTGACGGGCGTCTTTTTGCGACACGGGGCCGAGCCGTTGAAGCATCCGAAGGTCCAGTCGCATTCGTCGCACGGCCGGGGCCCCTCAGCGGTGGGGGCTGCGCGCTCGGCTTCTTCGATCATGTGGTCGATGCGAGCCAGCGCGAAACGAACGGCGGCGTTGCCCGGCATGCACGACACGACGTCGCGCACCCGCCGCAACGTCTCCACCTGGCCGAGCGGCGCGGGCTGGGCGGTGGGGAGGGAACGCACCTTCTCATCGATGAGATTGAGCATGTCGATGGCCCACCGCGACTCTGCGTGGCAGTTCCGCGCGACCTCAATCGCCGCCAACACATCCCCCAGCATGACCGCTCGGTTGCTATCGCCGCTCATCGCTGCTCCTCTCGTCGCTGCTCCTCGTGTTCCACCTGTCGCCGCCATTCGTCGAGTGCTTTGATGTCGGCCGCCATCTCGCACAGCGTCGCCCAGCGCGAGGCGGCGTCGAGGAGGGTGGGCAGAGCCTCCTTGAGCGCGATGTACTCCTCGGCCTGCTCTGGACGAGGGAACGCTGCGACCGCTTCGCCGAGTGCACCGATACCGCCGAGCGTCTCGACGCACACCGAGTCTTCCGGCAGGTCGTCTTTCCAGAAGCAGCCGACCGCGGGGTCCTGGGCCCAGACGCGCACGGGCAGCGGCACTTTGCGGAGCGCTCGCAGCTTGTTCACGGTGTCGCGTAGGTCGTTCATCGCCCCTCCTCCCCACCATCAGCGCCGGCCGGTTGGGAGGCGGCGTCCTTCACGATGCGCCGAGCCAGCTCGTACGCGGTCATCGATGGGCCGCCGCACGTGAAGCATTCAGCCGCCAACGTCAGCCTCTCGGCCTCCGCCGTCGCGAGGGCGCTGCGGAGGCGGTCGACTTCGGCGAGCAGTGCTCCGCAGTTGTGGTGCACGCGCGCCATCTCGTTGCAGTCGTAGGTAGCGCTGGTCCGACGACCGAGCGCGTCATGCTCGCGGCGAATCTCATCCAGCCTCTCAGCCGAAAGCGTCGCAGGGGTGGGGGTGGTCATGCTGCTCTCCGAATGCCATGCGCGGCCTTTGCAATGCGGTCGTACATGACGATTGAGCCGGCAACAGCGACGTTCATTGAGAACGCGCCGGGCAGCTGGACGAGCGCGTGGCACGAGTCGAGCGCGGCGCGCGTCAGCCCTTGGTCCTCGGCGCCGAGTAGGTAGACGCACCGCTCGAAGTGGCAGAAGTCGGCGAGCGGCTTGGCGCGCTGGTCAAGCTCGATACCGACGAGGCGAAACTCGAGCGGCAGGTGCGCCTTGAGATCGGCGATGTCCACGTAGTGGAAAAGCGGCAAGTGCCGCCAGCTCTTCACCGTGTCGCTGGCCTGGTGCGTGTACCGGCGACCGACGGTGAAGACGTAGTCGGCGCCCATGATGACGGCGGACCGGAAGAGCGTGCCAAGGTTGGCGGCCGTCTTGCCGTGTTCGATGCCGATGCCGAACGCGCCGCGCCCCCTCGATTGCTGTGCTCTAGGCATACCTCACTCCTCCCCGGCGGCGGTGGCTGCGCCCAGCGCGACCTCAACCTTGAGCATCGCCCACCGCAGGTCACGCAACTCACGCAGGATCCACGCGCGATTCGTCTCGCGCTTCTCCGGAGGCAACTCTGGATTGGTGGACTCCAGCCCGAAGCGGAGTGTCTTGCCGCACGCGGCCTGGACCTCGCCGCATTCTTCGACCAGCTTGCCAAGAATGGCCTCGAGCGTCTTCGGTTCGTATTCGGGCTTCATGTCTTCCTCGTCTTCGTACGGCACGAATCCAAGCTCTGCATCGGTGAGGTCGCTCACGGTCACCCCTCCTCCCGCCCGAGGGCGGCGGCTGCGTCGATCTTCTCCGGCATTGGCGTCACGCCGACGTACCAGCGCAGCTCCAGATCCTTTGCGTACTCCTTCGCCCACTGCGTCAGCGCGAGGTCTAGCGCGATCTCAGCGCGGCTGCTCTTCGGCAGGTCCGGCCATTCGTCGGCGCCGCAGTTGTCGTAGGCGTTCTCCGCCATGCGCTCGAGGATGTCGGACGCCTCGGGGATGTATTCGTAGTGCGACACGGGCCGCATCTCGAGGACGTAAAACGGCCCTTTGGGATACTGCCGACGCCCTGACGCGATTGCTTCATCGCGCGTGTCGTAGAAGTCGGACCACCGCTCCTCATTCTTATCGTCGCTCAATCCCCAGACGTTGGGGCCGAGCGCCACCGATGCGGGCGCCACCGCAGCAGCCGCAGCCGGGGGCGGGGGTGTGGCGTCGATGGCGTCTCTCAATGCCTGCCAGTCGTCCGAGGTGAGGCGGCCATTAGCGGCATTGTCGAGCACGCGCTGAGCAGCAGCGAGGAGGCGGTCGGTGGGGGTCATTGGTCCACGCGCTCCCAATCTTCGCCGAGCATGTCCGCCTGCGACGCGAGCCAGCCAGGCTGGTGCTTGCCGTCGGCCGTGTACATGCAGATGACGGGCTCGTACTTGCGGACGTGGCCCTTGTGCACGCCGCCGCCAACGTGGTGAAAGAGGCCGTCCTCGAGATAGAGATGCATGCCCTTGCCGTTCCAGCCGCGGCGGCGAACCATGCGGCCCTCCTTCAATGCTGCGATTGCGTCGCCAAAGTTCATGTCATCTTCTCCAACCGCGCCACAATCAGCGCGCGTGTTCGGTCGTTCGCACGCTCTCGAATCAGCTGCACAGCCTCGTCGCGCACCGTGGCAGCCAGTGCGTTGTTGGTAGCGAAGCGAGCGGCGATCTCGTCGGCCACCGCGCGCAACGCTTCCGCTGCGGCCTCCTCGCACAGCCGCTCGAGAGCCGCCTCATGGTTGGAGCCCATGTCCCCACGAGCCAGGCGAAGCTCTCCCCGGATCGTCTCCAGGCGGGCGGCGTAGAGCTGCACCGAAGGGCGGAAGGTGGTCATGCTGCCTCCGCCAACGCTGCGAGTTCTTCGAGGGTGTACAGCCCATGGCAGAGGTCTTTCCAGATGAGCCGGCAGATGATGGCGCCGCACGTCTTCGAGAGCATCTGCGCCGGGCGCTTGGTCCAATTTGAATCGTTGATGACGAGCCCCGCGTCCTTCGCTTCCTGGATCGTGTAGCTGAGCGTCTTCTCCGGGTAGCCCTTGCGCTTCGCGACCCAGGTCGACTTCATCGGCGTCCGCTCTGTCTCGATCACGTACTCACAGAGCGGGGATTTTTGGACAACGCCGATCAGAAAGTCGGCCTTCGTGAAGAGCTTTCCTTTGACGACATCGAATGCAGACAGCGCTGTCAGCGCGGGAATGCCAAGCTCGCGCCCGCGCATGATGGCCATGAGCGCAGCCTCGGGGCTCGTGAAGTTGCCGTATAGGCGCGAATTGACCGCGGTCTCGGCGAGCCAAAATGCCTGCCGCATGTTCTGCGGCTCGAGCGCGAGCGCCCATCCGCTCGTGCCAGGCTGCGCGACCTGAACGATAGCCGTCACAGTCTCCGGCTTCTTGTCCGCTTTCGCGGGGCCAGGCTTCTGCGGCTCTTGCTGCTGCTCGCCATTCGGCGGCGGCGCGGCTTGCTCGCCAGAGTCGGCAGGCGGGGGAGCATTCTCGAATTCAGCATCGGTCGGCTCGGACATGTCTTCCTCTTTCTCGTTTGCAGGCGGCGGCGGTTTGGCCTCCTGGTTTTTTGGTCTCGGCTTCTGTAGCCGCGGCTTCAAAACGTCCGGCCATGGCAGGTCCACATCGGTTCGCAGCAACGTCAACTTGAGCGACGTCGCAAGTTGCGCTTCGTTGGCGAGAATGGCCTCGCGAAGCTTCGGCGTGATCTTGCTCTTCTCGTCCTTCGCCGCGTCGATGATGCCGATGACATCGTTGTAAGCGTTCACCAGCTCGGCCGCCTTCACCTTGCCGACGCCCGGGATCCCGGGGATGTTGTCGCTCGAGTCCCCCATGACCGCGAGGAAGTCGGCGATCTGCCGCGGGTGCACCTTGAACTTCTCTTTGACGCCCGCCGCATCGTAGGTCGGGAATCCGCCGATGCTTTCATCCCATCGGATCGACTCGACGATGACGCTGCCATCGTCCTCGACAAGAGACATGAGATCCTTGTCGGCGCTGACGATGACGACATCGAGATCGTTCCGACGCGCCCACGCGACCGCGCTCGCGATGACGTCGTCGGCCTCGTAGTTCTTCGCGCGCCAGATGACGAAGCCGTCCGACTCGATGAGCTCCAAGGCGCGACGCAGTTGCGCTGACGCCTCCGGTGGCTTCTGCTCGCGGTTCGCCTTGTAATCCGGCGCGAGGTCGTGGCGCCACGAGCGCGAGTCGTCGGCGCACACGGCAACATGCTTGAAGCGCTCCGCGATGCGTCTGACCTTGTCGGCCGTGGCGCGCGCGGGGGCCGACGCGCTTTGGTCCTCGCCGCTCGAGTGCCAGCACTGCCAATAGATCGCGCTGACGTCGATGAGGGCGATTCGCTCGCGCCTCGGCTGCTCTTCTTCCTGGTCAAACATTATTCCTCCGCATCCGTTCCCAGTCGTCGCGCGCTCGCAGCTCTTCGTTTCGCTTCAAGATGCGCTTGCAGATCGTTTCCGTGTGCGTGTTCGGCGGCAGTCGCAGACCCATCGCGCGGGCGAGGCGGAGCAAGTTCTCGCGCTTCGCCCGTCGCAACAGGTGGCCATCGAGGTGCACTATTCCGCCGCCTCTGCCTTCTTCGTCCTCGGCTTCGCCAGCTTCAGGCCCACGATCCGCGCGAGGCACTTCGCGATCACGACCTCGATGGCGTCGTCGTCCTCGACGTTCACGAGCACATGGCACGACTCGCCGACTGGCATGTCGGTGCGCCTGGCGACGAATGCGCGCCCTCCGTCGGCGTTGACCTTGGCGATCTCGACTTCGAATGCGGGTTGCTCTTCGCCCGGGGTGGATGCGGTGATGGTGAGAATCATGGCTTTCCTCCAAAAGATGTCAGTTCTGTCAGGCTCGTTTCGTCTATCCCTACGCAGGCCGACGAAGTCACCGCCAGGTGACGATGTCGGCCGAGCCGTCGCCGTAGCCGTAGCCGTAGCCGTAGCCGTAGCCGTAGCCGTAGCCGTAGCCGTCGCCGTAGCCGTAGCCGTAGCCGTAGCCGTAGCCGTAGCCGTAGCCGTAGCCGTAGCCGTCGCCGTAGCCGGAGCCGTCGCCGTAGCCGTCGCCGTCGCCGGAGCCGGAGCCGTAGCCGTCGCCGTCGCCGGAGCCGTCGCCGTAGCCGGAGCCGTCGCCGTCGCCGGAGCCGTCGCCGTAGCCGGAGCCGGAGCCGATCTCGACCGTGCCGCGCGCTACGCGCACGCCACGGTCTCGTGCGTAGTCATTCCCGGTCAACTCGCGAAGAAGCCTGACGCGCTTTGCTGCCACTTTCGTGCTCGTGGCGGGGTCGCCGATGACGTCTTCGGCCTCGACTTCGAAGAGGCGCCCACCGTCAACCCACCAAGCCTCTGGCATAGAGGTGAGGTGCAGTCCGCGCGAGCAGAGTAGAATGGTGCCGCTCACCTCGTGCCACTGACCCGGACCGTTAGCGGTCGGTAGCGACCACTTCAGCGATCCGCCGTGGCAGCTTTCGCCCTTCGAATTGGTGACCTTGTAGAGCTTCATGGTCGTCACCTCAGCGCGACCAAGGCGCAGCGTCCCAAGCCTTGACCGCCTCGGGCGTTACCTCGAGCACCGCGGTGATGTTGCGGAGCGTGATGTCGGCGGGTGGGCCGATACGGCAGCCTGACGTTGGACCGGTCGCCGCGAGGCCCATGAAGCCCCTCACGTCGGTGGACCAGTAGACGCAGAGCCGCGACTTGCTGAGCTTGATGGTCTCGCCGTCGGTGTCATCGGCGAATCCGAAGAACACGCCGCGATGCGCGGTCGTGACGAGCACGGGACGGGACTTCTTTGCGGTCGTTTTGGTCGTTTTCTTGGTAGCCATTCTAGTTTCCTCCCAGTTCAATTCACGCGGCACAGAGCCGCGACGAGTGCCAACGGGTGAAGGTCCGCGCGAGCGCACGGGCGCACATCTGGACGTCCGAGACCGCCGCGCCCATCTCGAGGTGACGCTTGAGCGATGCCACGATCTCATCGTGAAGCTCCGCACTCGACAGGTCCGCGGGGTACATCGCGACGTTGTTTCCGATACTCCTCGCGACGTCGTAGTCACCGGAGAAGGTGAGCGCGCACGCGACGAGCGACTCCGCGAGCGTCGGCCTCGGGTGCAGCGAGGCGGTGCGAATGGTTGCGTGAAGCATCGGGTTACGTGCCGGACTTGATCGGTGCATTGGTCCCTCCTCCCAGCGCCACGCTCAACGCGAGGCGGCGCAGCGTCGTTTCGCTCTGCTCCTCGGTGCTCTTCGTCGGTCCGAGCAACGCGGATGCGTCGCTGACCTCCGTGCGGAGGCCGAGGAACGTCTTGCCGCCGTGCCTGCACCACGCGCGCGCCTCGGTGTTGTTTCCGTCCCAAGCGCGTACGCAGCCTGTGCCGTCGGATTCGCGGTAGGCGAGCCATCTCATTGGCCGCTCCCATCGATGCGCGTGCCGTCTTCGATGGCGTATGCGTCCTCGGTGGCGCACTGGTCGCACGCAGGGAAGTCGCCAAAGTCATTCGGCTGCATCCAGCGAGCGGGCAGCCCGCAGATGTCAGGCTCATCGCCGCTGCTGAGATCAAACTGGCAGGTAAGCGCGCTCACTTCGCAGCCTCCGGAACCAGCGTCTCGCGCGCATCGCAATCGGCGGCCTCATCCGCCACCGCAGCGGCCTCAGCGAGGGATGCGCCACCGAGCAGCGCGCGCTCGGCAGCATCGAAGCCGAAGACATCGGCGACGTAGGAGAGGAGCGTGTTCACGCTGCTGCTCCTTTCGCGCTGACACCACGGTCAGCAAAGAACCGCTTCGCCTCGGCCTCGCCCGCGGCGCGGTCGTCCTCCCACTCGTCCAGGTGCTCGGGGTCGCACTCGTCGACAACGTTGGAGATGTGGTGGTGGTCCGCGAGGTGCGCGACGAAGTCCGCCCACTCATCCGCGTTCGGGACTGCCCGCGTGGTCGTGATGGCTTCGGCGAGGACGGCGGCCCAGTTCCAATCAGAGACCCAGAAGAGGCCGCCGAGGTCGAGTGCATCGTGGACCGTGCGGGCCAGGTGGGGGGAGAAGGGGGAGGGCGTTGCCATCGCTTGTGGGAGCTATCTTGGCGATGGCAAGACATCTTGTCAAGTCTGCTTGGCGGGCCAGGTCATTTTTCGTCCTGCGACACGGGCGCGCAGCTACCGGCCGACGGCAAGATGGCCGACCCTCGGTCTGATGCTTGGGCCCGATCAGCTCGCCGATGTGGAGGGGGACGCCCGCGCGTTCGTGGCGTCGTACGGCTTCGATCCCGACGAGCGGGTGTGTCTCGTCGACCTCTGCAAGGAGGCCACCGAGCGAGATCCGGTCTACCTAGAGATCCATCAAGAAGCTCGGCTCGAGCCGGTTGGGTCTAAGGACTTCGAGGTACAGATCCGGGAGGGGACGGCGCCGGAGCGCGGGCTCTGGCTGCTCGGACACGAGCTCGGAGAGCTCTTCTACCGCCGGACCGCCTACCGCGGCGAAGACATCGAGGCGCGCTGCGACGCGTTCGGAGCGTGCCTAGTGGCCCCGCGCGTGCCGTTCCTGAAGGCGATCCGCAAGTGCGGCCGACACGCCATCCATGACCTCGCGTGGGAGTTTCGGACCACGCAGTCGCTCGCACTTCTTCGCGTTGGTGAGACGACAGGTCGCCCCGTGGCGCTGCTCCGATGGCCGGATCCGATCGTGCGCGGTGGACCGTTCAACTGGGCGTCGACGAGCCGACTGGTGCGACTTCTGAGCGAGCCGATCCCAGAGGTTCACCAGGTGCGGTGTGACGACGGATGGGGCTTCATGGCCGAGGAGTGGCAAGCGATGAGCGCCTAGGGCAACGCCGGCAACGAGCGCTCCTTGTTCTCTGGCAGATCGAAGATCCCGACGACGGCCGTCGTGTGCGTCGTCCCGCCGCTCGCGTTGTGGAAGCTGTAGCGACCGGCGACGACGCCGCAAAGACGAGCCGGCTTCCGCTCGACCAGTTCCCCGGTGCTGCCCACGGCGTAGAACCGGACGAAGTTCCGCGCTCCAGTCATCATCTGACCAACGTACACCTTGCCGCCAATCGGCAGTTTTTCACTATCGATCTGGCTGATCGTACCGCTCCAGCATACGCGCTTACCTCGCTCCTCGTCCGGATCCTTCATGACCTTGCCGAAGGTCGTCTCGCTCTGCGAGACCTTCACTGACTCTAGTGTCATGTTGAAGTGCGACCATCCCAGTAGGAGTAGCGTGCCCGGGTCGTTGTCGTTGTAAGAGTCGCCAAGTGCGGCGACCTTAACGGCGGCGTCGAGCGACTTCTCGGCATAGATAGGATGCCTGGCCGATGGCGTGGCAGCGGACGCCGCGGCGCTCGCCGAAGCTGCCGCGGCGGGTCGCCCCTCTTGGGGTTCCTCGCGCGGGGCCTCTTGGCGCTCAGGTTCTGCCTTCGCACTGCCGCGGGTGCCGAGGGTGTACGCCCCGAATCCAACAGCAAAAAGCAGCGCGAAGCCGCCGACCCCGTAGCCGATCTTGTTTACCGTCTCCTGATCCATTGCCCCTCCTGTGTCGGGATCGCTCAAGCGTCGCGCTTTGGCCGCGCCCCAAGTGTTAAGAAAGCTGGCAGATTGCCAGCTAAGGCCCGCCGCGCTTCGTCCGCTTCGTCGGCCTCGTCCCGCGGTCCTCGCTGGCTCTGAGGTCGTTGGCCGGCACCCCCAGCGGCCTCGGCATCTTGCTCGCTGCGGCCAAAGTTTTCTCGAGTGCTTCCACGAAGTCTTCGTACGTCGCCTCTCCCTTGAGCGGCGCCATCCGGGCGGACGCGGCCCGTACCGTCTCTTCCGAGTGCCCAGCTGCCCTCGCGTCGAGCCTTGCCTGTCGCGTCTCCTCGTTGTCGTAACGCTCGTTTATTTCGACGAAGCGGGCGGGCCGGTGGCCCTCGGGCTCGGCTCTCGATCGGCGATAAGCGTTGACCATCTCCTCGAGGGTCATCCCGAGCACTGGCTCAAGCGCACGCACGGTGGCCATGCCGGCGTTCCCGTTGGCCGCGTTGCGGACCGACTCCTTCGTGACCGCGCCGCCAGTGGCCACCGACATAGCCTCGGTGCTTAGTCCGTGTCGCTCCAGGTGGGCCTTGGTCGCCCACGCGAGGGCCTCGGCCTGCTCTGTGGTGAGCTGCTTCTGCTTGGGCTTCTTCTGAGGGTCCAACACCCCCGCAGCTTCGGGGTTGTGCCCATCTAAAACAACGCGCTTCATCGTGGGCCCTTGACGTTGCCGATCGGACTTGCCAAGATGTCTTGGCGATGCCGACAGCTGCTGACCAGCTCCGCGACCTTACCCACGCCAAGCCGCCCACCGTTTCGCTCTCCGAGCTCGCCCGCAAATGCGGGGTCTCGCGAGAGGCGACCCGTCAGTGGGCGAACGGCACGTCGAAGCCCGGCTCGGCGAGCCGGAAGATCATCGAGGCGGTCCTCGGGATTCCTGAGGATGCGTGGCTCGACGAAAACGAGAGACGCCTGATCGAGAGCGCTGAGGCGGACGCGGAAACGGACGCGGCCTAACCCATGTCCGCCGCCCCCGCATCGAAGTTCGGCTCCGGCGTGCGCGCCAAGGCGTTGCCTGTTTCGGCGTCGCAGGTGGAGAAGACCGAGCAGGCCGCTCGCGGTGGTGAGTCGCCGCGTGGTCTCTCGCCGATCCGCAAGGCGGCGCGCGAGCGATGGGCTGAGAAGCTCAACGCCGCGTGCGAAGAGACCGAGACGGCGAACGCGAGGATCGCCAAGGCCCTCGACAACGTCAGCGACAAGCTCGGCAACGAGGTCCGCACGGGCAAAGCGGTCGTCACGTCCGGCGAGGCGATTGCTCTGCTCCCGCTCGAAGCTGTCGCTGTCGCCGACGCCGAAATGTGGAAGGAGCGCTACGCGCGCGAGTCCGTCGAAGACAAGGACCCGCTTCGCCGCCAGCTGCTCGATCTGCTCCTCCGTCGCCGCGCCGAAGAGCGCGAGCTTTTGACCGCGCTGATTCAAACCAAGGTCCGCCGCGTCGGCACCTGAAGGCTTCCACATGCGAATCAACTTGGCCCCTCGCGGGGCCTTTCAAAACGGGCAGGACGTTCAGCACGGGCAGTGCGACACGGAACGCCATAACAGCACGGTCAGCGCCCGGAACCTCCCGGAGTACCTGATTTGGTGGCGAATGAACCGTCGGTGTGAGGATGCGACAGATTCCGCCTACGGTGGTCGCGGAATCAGAGTGTGCCCAGAATGGCAGAAGGACTTCTGGGCCTTCTACAACCACATCGGCCCTCGCCCCGGCGGAAAGCTCTCGAACGGGCGCGCCGAATACTCCATCGATCGCATCAATTCAGATGGGGACTACGAGCCGGGGAACGTTCGATGGGCAACCTGGGATGTCCAGCGTCAGAACCGGTCCTGCTACACCCTCAGCCCGGAGGTTGTCTACGACCCGGAGACGCTGTCGGGGACACAGCGATCGGTCCTCGATGAGATCGCGCGCCGCGGAAAGCTTGGGGAGGAGTTCACGCTCCGAAACATCGCAGCGACGTTGCGCCTGAGCGTCGCGCGCATCGAGAACGTCGTGCGAGTTCTTTGCGAACGACGAATCCTCAAGTCGGCATCCCGCGATGAATGGCGGGAGTTCCGGCGCAAGCGCGTCGCACTCTTCCGAACCGACGAGGGCTCCCTGGAGGCGGCATCGAAGGCCGCTGGCGCGGGTTGCGGCGTGCTTGTCGAGGCCGACGGAGCCAGGCGGGTGGTCTCCCTATCCGAGATTGGACTTTGCGCGTGAACACTAAAAATTCTTCGGCGAATGGCGCTGCTCGCCCCCGCACCATGGCGCCCTTCGCCGCGTTCGACCTCTACCCGGAGTCGGAGCGTGGGCGACTGGATCCCACGGGATGGCTCGTGGAGACGCCCGACGTCGAGCGCGGCGCCGACCTCTGCGAGGTGCCACCGGAAGGGTGGATCGCATGAGCAACTCCGATTCTGGCGGCAGCCCCTTCGGCTGTCTCGGCTGCATCGCGACCATCATCGTCCTGTGGGCGCTCGCGTTCGGCGTCACCTACGGCGGCGTTCACTACGACGTCTCGTGCGGAAGCAGCGGCGTCGAGGTCGAGGAGTCGAAGCGATGAACGTCTTTCTCACCATCGTCATCATCGTCTTGCTCCTGGCCGCGTGCCTCCTGCTCGCGCTGAACCTTCTGCACATCGACAGGATCGGTGAGCCGTGACCCCCACCGATCCGCTCTTCAAGTGGGCCCTCGCCTACGTCGCGCGCGGAGCCTACGCCAGGCAACTCGCCAAGACGTCGCGCAGCGCTGGATGCTCGCCGCCGTGCAAGCTGTGCCACCGGCAAGCGCGGAATCACGCGAGGTGGATCGTGTTGCAGCACTTGGAAGGCTGGCGATGACCCGCGCTCAACGCATCACGGAAATCCTTCTCGCTTCGCTTGCTCGCCAAGAGAATGCCTCATGTCCTACCAGCGAACCTTCACCCCCAGCCGAGTCCTCGCCTATGCCCGCGTCTCCGGACAAGAGCAAGCGCGGACCGGGACCAGTCTCGACGGCCAACGCGAAGAGATTGAAGCGTGGTGCAAGGCTCGCGGCTACCCGAGACCGACGCTCTATATCGAAGTCGAGTCCGGGTCAGGTGAAGCCGTCGAGCGGCGAGGAGAGCAGTTGAGACTCACGGCCGACGCTCGGGCCGGTGATATGGTTGTCGTCACGCGGCAGGATCGGTGGAGTCGCGATGTCGCGCACTTCCTCACGAGCACGACCGCGCTCATGAAACGCGGCATCCGCTTCGAGGCAGTGCACGAAGGCTTCGACCACGCGACCCCCGAGGGGCGCTTCATCGCGACGATGCACGCGGCGTTCAGCGAGCACGAGCGCGCGAAGATCTACGGACGCACCGTCGTGCGTCGGAAGCAGCTTCGCGACCAAGGTCTCTACGTCGAGGGCCTCCCTCCGTTCGGGTATAAGCGACACGAGAGACGCCTCGTTGTCGTTCCGGAGCGGGCCGCGATCGTCGGTCGCGCCTTCGACCTCTGCGCGCTGGGTCACTCGCTCGATGACATCGTCTACGACCTCGGCGAGGAGCACGGCGATCGGTCGATGTGGCGCGATCGGCTGCGCTCGCGTCACTACCTCGGCGAGGTGAGAGACAGCGGCGGCTCGTGGGTCAAGAGTCATCCGCCGATCGTTTCGGCTGAACTGTGGTGCACGGTGCAGAGCGCGCTTGATCGGCGCCGCAAGGCTGGCCGAGCTCCAGGTCAGGACGCGCGCACGGCGAACTGGCTGCTTCGTCGGATCGCGACATGCCTCGAGTGCGGAGCGCCTGTCAGCGCGAGCTACTCACACAAGGCCGATGACGGTTACTACGTCTGCCGCGAGCGGATGTATCGGAAGGCATGCAGCTGCATCCCTTCGCTCGTGAGTGCAACGGATCCGGAGGCGGCGCAGCAGGTACACGCTCGCCTCCTGGAGCTCCGTGGCATCCTGTCCAAGTCGCCGCCGACAGCGAAGAAGGCGAGCCGGGTGCCCGCCATCTCGGCGCGCGTGGACAAGCTGAACGCGAAGCGAGAGCGCCTCATCGATCTTGCTACCGACGGGGCGATCTCGCGCGCGGAATTGGCTGGACGGCTCGCCTCGCTCGACCGCGAGCGCATCGAGGAGGAGACCCGTCTCGTCGCAGCGGAGGCCGCGGACAAGGCGAACAGCGCGGATGTGCGCGCTGAACTGCTCGCTGACGTGGATGTCATGCACCGCGCATGGTCGGGCGCTACGGTCGCGGAACGAAGGACGATCGTCGAGCTGCTTGCAGAGCGAGTGCGGGTGGGGGATGGTCTCGTGCGCATCGACTGGCGAGATGGGACCGATCTCGCTGTCTATGATGTGTCGGCCGGCACTTGTTCTTCACCACCTTGGCGCGCGTCTTGGAGCCCACCGGCTCGTCCGACACCTTGACCGCGCCGATGCGGCGTACGTCGATGCGAACGCTCGCGTAGAACTTGAGCGCGTTGCCGCCCGTCGTCGTCTCGGGGTTGCCGAACACGACGCCGATCTTCTGGCGGAGCTGGTTGATGAAGATGAGCGTCGTCTGCAACCAGCGGAGATTGCTCAGCTTCGGATCAGCGGGGTCTTTCGGTCAGTTGGACGTCGCCGCTTGGGTCCCCACGCCGGAATCCGGAGGCATCACGAGAGCTTGCCTCGTCCACGACCGTCCATGGGCGTCCAAGGAAGACCAGCTCGTTTGTTACACGTAACAAGCCGCGGGCTGCGGCTGGGGTGGGACGTAACAAATCCATGTCTCGGCCACAGAATTCCGGCGGCCCCCCGTCAGGTTTTCAGAAGGCCGTGAGAGGCTCGGGGCTGAGAGGAAGCCCATGCAGCTCGTCCTGGACTCCGTGCGGACCGTCGCCCAGCACTACCCGCCGTGGTTGCGTGCGGAGCTGGAGGTCGCCCTCCCGTCGGTCGCGCTTGAGGCGACGCGGCTCGCGCTCGAAGTCATGCAAGCCGAGCGCGACGGCATCCCCTTCAGCGAAGCCGTGAGGCGCATCGATCTGCCCCTCATGGGCCGCGTCCACTTCGGGCTCACGGACCTCTTGCACCATCGCATGCCGGCCGAGTTCCGGTCCGCGTTGCGGGACCTCGCGACGGCCGTCAAGCGCGGAGACTTCGAGGGACTCGGACTGGCCTTGTTCGCCGCCGCGTCACGTGAGGGTGACCCTCAGGCCGCCTTGCTTCGCTTCCTCCTCTACGAAGGTGCGCGGATCGAGCTGCTGATCGCGACCTGGGAACGGCCCGAGTTCGAGGCACTGGGCGTGCTCGGCAAGATCGATCGGGAAGCGCAAGACGTCCTGTCGCGCCGGTTGGCGATGCGGGAGATGCACGATGGCGCTGTCCGGCCGCTCCACGTGCTCATGGCGGAGCTTGAACTGCGCGCGTACGGGGACGCGGAGGCAGTAGCCCTGGCTCTCCGCCACAGCGAGGAGGCGACGATGTTCGTGCTCCAGCTCGTCGAGGCGACGCGAACCATCCGGGGATTGGACGCGCCCAAGGCTGCGGTCGCTCGTGCGGACGCGTTCGAAGCGGAGATGGATTCTCAGCGGCTGGTCGACACCTACCCTTGGCACTTCTCGACGACCAACTCGGTCGATCAAACTCGAAGCCGTCTGCGACGTGCCATCGAGCGTGGGGAGCCCCCGCTGGTCCTGGACGGCAGTCGGTTCATCGACGTGCTCCTTGCCGAGATGCGCGAGGGCGACGATGAGTGACGATTCGAGCCGCCGAGCTTGGGAGCACGTCCGGGCTCACATCTGCGCCGCGCCCCCAAACACGGTTCTTGCGTTGCCTCGCCGGTCCGGTTTCCCCCACCCCCGCGACGCCGGAGCACGACTCACCGCGACCTGGCCGGTCGGACAGACGGCGGACTACCTGCTCGATGGCTCGCCCCGGCTTGTCGTCCGAGAGTTCCCTGATCGATGGGAAACCTTCATCGAGGCCACGCTGACCTCTCATCAGGCTCTCCGTGTCGACGACGATCCGACGGGCGCCCTCTACCTCGCGGCCGCCATGCTCGGTGGGGTCGTCGGCACCTCGGTGAGCAACAAGAAAGAAGGCGTCCTCTTGGGCGCCGGGCTTGGCCTCCTCTTCGCGGCGGTGGTCGATGTCCGGCGCCGATCTCGAACGTGAACAACAGGAGCAAGCGATGAACATGGAGCGCGTTTGGTGCCGGGTCTGCAACACGATGGTCGAGGCGGTGATCGAGGAGGGCGCCAAGTCGATCGCCGCCCCCTTGCTCGGCGGTACGGCTGGTGGACTCCTCGGAGCGTCGAAGGGCGCCAAGGCTGGCCTTGCAGGGATGGCTCTCGGCGTCCTCGTCGGCGCTCTCGTGCAGGGCGTGACGAAGGAAGCGCAGCGGCTCGTCTGCCGTGGCTGCGGCCACCACGTCGCATGACGGTCAACGGATTGCCTCAACGGCTTTTCGATGGCGCAGGAGTACCCCCGGCGCCGCCGCGATCGCAGATCGCGCGGCGCGCGGGTTGTGCCGCCTTTTGGTGGACCCTAGAAGAGCGGGACCGCCGGCCGATAGACGGTGGAATACGGATCCCACACCACGGTGTCGGTCGCCGTCCTGTCGACCCCCGACACGCAGACCTGATCGAACCCGGCGACCTCTAAGGATTGGCCGGAGACCCACACGTGTTCCGTCCCGCCGCAGATCGTCGTCACGTAGGCGACGCCCGCCCAGGGCTCGAACGTGAGGCTCCCTCCGGGCTGCGAGCTGAGGGGGTCCCCGGAGGCCCCCCAGGTCCGGGTGATCAACCCAGGGCACTCCTGCAAAAGCGTTGCTCCCGGGGTGACGACCACGCCGCTCGCCGGGCACGCATCGGGCTTCCCACCGCCGCACAGCTCCGCGGACGGATCGCACTGCGTCCCCGTGGAACCGTCGCAGGTGGTCGGAGCGTTGACATGCGGCGTTGAGAGCCGGATCGCTCCCGTTGTGCACGCTCCCCAGTCCGAGAAACCGCCCTCGCGAGCGTAGTCAACGCCGTCCGGGGCGTAGAAATCGAGCCCGAACTGGATCTGCGCATCACCCGTGGTCGTCGCCTCCCCAACGACGAACACATCGACGAAGTCCGATGCGTTCGTGCCGACGTTCCCCAAATGAAGAACTCGATCAACTGGCACGTCGAAGACGAAGTCAGGGGGGATCGGGAGACCGATCTCCTTCTGCGCTTCGTTCCGGTACCACGTCGCCAGGTCGTCGTGCTCCGCCCACGTGATCGTCGTTTCCCCGAAGTCCGTGCCGGCGATCGCGACGGTCCTGCCGTCGTCGAGCACGCCGTACAAGCTGAGGCGATGAATCCGGATGGTGCTGCCAAGCGTGTCGGCCGTGGCCTGGAGCATCGGCCGTCCCCACGGCGCGTCCGGCCCGAGCGCTGCGACGAACTTGCACCGGACGTCGCTCGGATCGATGGCTGCTTGCTCCGGCGGAGCTGCGACGACGCCGCAGGACGCTGGGCTGGGCTCGACGTCCTGGAGGCATCCGACGTTTGCCGTGCCGTTCACGAAACACGCTCCACCCCCACAGAAAACCGAGCCGTCTAGGAGGCACTGCTCGTAGACGGCGCACCCCATGTCGTCGAGACACTCGCTGCCCACGATCGCCGATGACATGGCCGCCGCATCGCCCGACGACGCATCGACGCAGGCGATCGTTCCGAGGAGTGGCAGTACCCAGATGGCGCGCAGGCGTTGCCTCCTCCCCGTGGTGTTGTGGTTCGTGTCCGTGTTCGTCTTGATCATCTTCAACTTCATGGTTGCCTCCGACCTCAGACGAATCGTTGCATGCCCCGGACGCCGCGATTTGTGACCGTCGCGACGACGCGAGGGGGTGGCAGCCTCGACCTCTCCGCATTTGTGACAGTCGGTCGCATCGCAGCTCTTGTGCTTGACGCACTCGTCGGCTGAGCGCGACGAGCCCGTACACGTCGAGCGGCGCGGTGACTTCTCTTGCAGCCGCGGATACTGTAAGGGCGATGGACGAGGACGCGCCCCAGGTGAAGCCGCGCGTCGAAGTGGACGCGGCGTCGAGCCGTTCGAGGGGCCCAGGCGAAGCTGTTCCGGGCAACTCGGCAGCCGACACGGCTAGCCGATGCGCCGCCCTCCTGGTGGAGCGCGCGCCCGAACCCGATGCACAGCTGCTGGCGGCGCCTCGTGGCCGAGGTCGCCCGAAGACGAGCGCCGCGAAGGAGCGCCTTCGCGAAAACGTCAACGAGGCCGTGGTCCAGAAGGTCGTCGGCGTCCTCCGCACACGCATCGACACGGAGAAGGCACGGCGCGCGTTGAACACCCTCACGGGCCAAGCGATGCCGACGCTGGTCGAACGTCTCGCCCAGCGCTGGCTACTGGCAGTTCATGAACACGAGGAACATCTTCTCCTTCAGTGGTTAACCGACCGTGCGAAGGACGGACGCGGTGAGTTCATCGTTACAGAAGGTGTAGTCGTCTCGGATCTGTTCAAGATCGCCGGTTTGAGTTTCAAGGCCGGTGCCGACGCTCTCGACCCGAAGCTGGCGTCGGCGGACGAGAAGATCAGACAGCAGCGGCACCGCGCGTCTCGCGAGGCCGGCGCGCGCGGTCTTGGGTCCTTGGCGAAGGTGCTGACTCCTGTCCCGATCGTCGCGGGGGTAGCCGGAATGGGAGGAACAGCGGAGGCTGCAACGCAATCACCCCCCGCATCGAGCCCGACCACGCCGGGTTCCACGAGTTACGTTGGGTCCGCTTGGAAGGTCCCAGCACTGCTCCTCGGACTGATGATGATCCCCCTTGGCGCCTGGCTTTGGAGCGATGGGACCAAGCGCACGGACCAGCACGTCCTCGACCCGCAGCCTGGGGTCCAACGCCCGAACCCCGCAGACGATCTTAGGACCGCCTCCTTGGCTGGAACCGAAAGTCCAGAGATACAACCGGAGACGACGACAAGCAGGCCGAGCCCTCGCCAAGTGCGTGATCGCCACGCAGGAATATCACCGTTTCGCGAACTTGCTGAGCAGCCGCTCGAAGGGACAGTTCATGCGGGATTCCCGGGATTGGTCCAAGGGGCCAAGATGTCGTTCCACACCAACGACAGTCTGGAATACCGTCTGTCCAACGGGCATGTCTGTACGGGACTTACCAAAGGCCCGTTCGCGTTTCTTGCGTGTATCGATACGCCATTCCCACAAGGCAGGCCCGTTGAAGGACCGCCGGCCCCGGCGTTGACACAGACGCTGCTGGCTCTTCTATGGACGGGACGAGCCGGCGCATTGCAGGTAGTCCGAGGAAACTATTGGACCGTCGACGCGGCGGAGATGAGGCCCGGTAAGGCCTTTGTCCTTTCCGACGCTCGCGCCCGACCGCCGCATGGATGGGCGACTCAGGAATGGATCACGGGGATGAAAGCGTCCGAGACTATCAAGTCCATATGCGACGGCGCGCCGACCGAGGGCTGCCAGGTCGCCGAACGAAGGGCGTGGAGCTTCGGAGACCGATCGACAAGTTGTCCGGTCTCGTTCCGGACGGTGGAGCGAGAACCTTGGGCCTCGGCCTGCGAAGCTTCGCAGTGAATGGCCATCGATGGCGTTTTCGTGAAGTCGCGTGGCCCCGGGACCCGCGAGACGGCGTTCCGGTTCGAGCCTTGGCCCTGCGAGGTCGAGATTCTGATCTACGCGACACCGGCATCCAGCGTCGCACTGGAGGCGGGCCTAACGCCGATCCTACTCGCGTCGCCGAGCGTCGGCGCCGAGTTCTCCCATCGGACGGACATTGCTCTAGTTGAGGCTGCGCAGAGCCAGCCCTGGAACCGCCGAGGATAGCTGGCTCCACAGCAGTCCATGCGCGCCCAGCACCTTCGCCACCTCAGCGCGGAGCGTCACCGGGAGATAATTGGAGAGCACGTTTTCGATGGCTGCTCGGAGGCGATCTCGCAACTGCCGCAGGGCAGCAGGATCCATGACGATCAGCGCGTCCGGCGGGTTCGCACGAGCGTCGGCAGGCTGGTGGGGTCCGACGATGATGGGAACCACAACATCCACCTCATGGTTGTCGCGAACCCACTGCACGTGGTCCATGGCCTGCATCACGTTCTTCTTCGAATAAGCGACGCCCTCCTGCTTGTCCGTCTTCAGTTCGAGGGACCACGCAGTCTTCGCTGGCAAGTACCACAGCACATCCGGGCCTGAGCCTTGGTCGTTGTCCGGGCGTGATGAGCAGAGACCGAGGTACGTGCCCAGACACCGTACTGCTTCCTCGGTCTGGGGAACGGAGCCGCCATCCAGGGCGCCCGTCTCCTGGTCGAATGACTGGAGCACCCTTGGGTTGGCAAGAAGGTAGCGCGCGATCTCGTTGAGTTGCTGCGCATCAGCGTGGGAACCACCCACGGTGTCGATCTCGATCTTCACGGCGCTGGGCATCGCCTTATCCGCCTTCCGTGCCTGCTGATAGAGAGCCGTCGCCTCCTCCGCCTTCCCGAGAAGCTCGTGAAGGTAACCCTCCCAGTGCATGTACCAAGCACCGAGCGCAGTCCCCACCGAGAAGAGCTTCTGACGATTTCTATGCAGCACCCCGGCTGCGGCCGCGTACTCGCGATGCCAGAGGTGGAGGCCAAATTCCACCTCCGCCGCTGCTGCTTCCGCAACGGCCGGAGCACTTTGAGGGCTCTCCTCGGGCACGCCGGCCATCGAGCTACCGTAGAAGTTCAGCCACGCCTGGTCTCGGGTCAGGCACTGCTGGGCGAGCCCAGGGAGCTGACTAGTGTCAACCTGCTCCGACACCTGGAAGCCAAGCTCGACCTGTCGCCGGAGAAACCCAGGCAGCGCGCGCCGGTTGGCGGGGGTCAACAGCCACTCGACGAGCCGCGTTCCCACGATGACAACGACGCCGTGATCTGCCATGCCCCTGCTGATTCTGCCGAAGCTTTGCACGATCCTTGACGCGACGGTGCTCCTCAGTACGCCGTGGAGTCTGAGCTTCTCCCACATGAACCGTTCAAGCGGTCCGAGTCCGGAAGGGAGCCCATGGATCACCATCACACGGCACGTGTCGCCGGGCAGGTCGACACCATCGTAGCGGGCAACGAGCCGCAGCTTGGTGGGGGGCGCCGCCTGCTTGAACTGCTCGACTTGTGCAGCCGTATCGGTGAGACCAGTGGCAGCCACATCGTCCCACGCCACCCCGTCACGGTGCGTTGGCACCATGATGAGCGCCTTCGAGTTTTGGATCGCCGTCTTCGCAGCGAGAACGTCGTCCACGACCCCACGTGCCTTTCCAGGGATGATGATCATCCGCTCGCATTGCCCAGCGGGCGTGCCCGGCGAGACCACGCGATCAGGAACCTTCCCGAACGTCCGCAGGAAGGCGTCATCGGCGGCAAGGGTTGCCGAGAGGTAAACTCGGCGCACGCCGGATCGGAAGTACGGCAGAGATCGAACCGGAACAACCGGAGGAGTGAACGACACATCGCGCGGCGTAATGAACGCAGCGCAGAGGTCGATCTTGTCTCGGAGGTATCCCCAGGCGAACTTGGCGGAACCATCCAGGTCAAGCCGAGCATCCATCAATGCCCGACCCACATCCCCGATGTTCCGCTTGATCACGAACGGGGGGATGAACCATCTTGCATTTGGATCCTGGCGCTCCATCGCCTCACGAAAGCCGATCGCGGAATCCGTCTCGCGGAGGTGCTCGCCAAGCGCCGTTGCGATGGCGTTGTAAACCGCCTGGTGTCGAGCGCGGTCGAGGTGCAGTGTGAACTGATCCCGGATGATGTGGGTCGCTGCGTGAGCGTCGTCGAACACTATCGCGTTCACGTCGTCCCACTTGTGGGTCAGGCCGTTGAACAGCGCCTGGTAGGTCGTCACGCAAGCCGCGGTGCCCTCGTGAAAGCGGCTGTCGCTGAACGTCTGCTCGAAGTAGGTGCTAACTGAAAGCCCGTACGACTCAGCCTTCGATGCTGTCTGTTGTACGAGCTGGATCGATGCGCAGACGTAGGCGACGTGCCCTTGAATCTCGTTGACGAGGGACTGCGCGGCAAGGAGGCCCACGAGGGTCTTGCCGGCTCCCGTGTTAAGCACGATAGCGACGTCCTCGCGTTGCCTGTGCTCGTGCCATTGGCGCAGCGCATCGCCCTGACCCATCCAGAGATCGTTGACGGCCTGATCGCGGACCTGAAGGGAGCGGAAGAGCTGGATCGGATCCACGTCACCTGGACCGGACCTCACAGGCTGGAGCTTGGTGAAGTCGAACGTCACGGATCACCTCCGGAGACTGGGCACGGGCGCCGAGCATGTCCGCAACCGCCGGAGGCCGTTGCGCATGAGGGCTGCTTCCCGCCGTGGATCATGGCTGATTACCATCGTACCGCGTTACTTGTTGAACACCTGCACGTCGTAGCCGAGCGCTCTCAGCGCCTTGTTCGTGCGGTCGTTCCGCGGCGGGTAGTCGTCCGGACGGGCCCACCCAAGAACCTCGCCGAGGGAACTCTTCCCGAGCCGCGGCAGCCTCCAGCGCTTGTCCCGCATGGCGAGCCAAAGGCGGTCCACTGCGTCCGCGGGATCGTTGCCGTGGATGATGAACCGCAGGAGGTCGACGACCGTCTTCCCCGCATCGGACCGTCTCGTCCAGATCCACTTGGCGAAGCGCTGGATGCGCTCGTCCTCCGTCTCGTGGTGGTCCGACGGGAGGCCGTAGATCGCGTTCTCGACTCGGCGGGCGTGGTCACGGAAGGCGTAGACCTTCCCGAGCGCGTCTACGAACATCTCCTCGGTCATGCGGTCGAGGGCTGCCGCCGTGAGCAACTCCCGCATCCGCGGTGCTCGCTCACGGATGAAGTTCTCCTCGTTGCCCAGCGCGCCGGTTGAAGGAGGCTCGGGCAGAGCCGCCCACCAGTCGGCGGCGGAGGCCAGCGCTTTCTCCGGCGACCCCTTGTTCCGTTCGTAGAGCTGCCCGACCTTCGTCGCGCTGTCGCCCTCGTCGGAGGACTTCAAGACGACGTGGTAGTAGTAGCCGTGCAGGAACTGGTCGAAGTGAACCGTTGGGTTCGCGTCGGCGGGAACCCACGCTGGGCGCTTCCGCATGGCCTCGAAGTCGCGGCAGAGCGTCCGCATCCGCTGAAGCGTCGCACGCCACTCGTCAACGAACTCCTGACGGGCCTTCGACGGGCGCTCGCTCGGTCGGACTACCGTCGTCTGGCCGGCGTAGGGCTTCTCCTTGCCGAGTAGCTCGTCGAACTTGCGCTTCACGGCGTCGAGCTGGGGCTGAACGCGGCGGCGCTCCTTCTCGATCGCATCGAGCTTCGCGTACAGCTCGTCGGTCAGGCGGAGCGAGATGCGGTCCAGCTCCACGAACAAGTCGTCGAGGTGCTCGGCAACCCCCAACTCCTCCAGCTCATCCTCCGTGAGGAAGAGTCCGGCCTCGATGTTCCTCTCCCAGCCGTTCCGCGTGAGGTTCGCCGAGCCGACGTAGGCGCCGTACCCGTGCCACCAGATGACCTTGGGGTGGTAGGCGCCGTTCACCAGGAAGCACTCGGCCGTCGGCGGCGCCTTCTTGAGGAACCAGTCCAGGAGCCGGAGCGAGACGGCGCTCGTCTCGTCCATCCTGCCGTAGAACTTGAGGCGGACCTCGGGATGCCGCCGCAGGTGTTCGACGAGGGGCTCGTGGTAGTCGGCGTACGCGACGGCAGCGCGGATCGACTTCGATACGGGGTACGACTGGGTGAGTGTGTTCACCAGGAACGTGCCGTTGAGCTTGCCGAGGATCGTCTGCACGGCTCGCGCATGGTCGGCGCGTTCACTGGCGAACGCAACGCTGCGCCGCGCTCAGGAAGCCTCGGCGCCTCGCCATGGTAAGACCTGCCCATGGTCACCAAGCCGGTCCGCGTTCTGGTGTTCCGCCCCGGTTCTCCGTCCCAGGACGGCGCGATCGACCCGTCGTTGGAGGCGATGCGCGAGCTGGTAGGGGGCAACCTTGGCGGTCTTCGGATCGCGCCAACCATCTACCTGCACTTCGACGACGATGGGCGGCTGATCGGCAAGGCACCCTGCGTGTTCGTTGACGGGCTCGGCGACGTGGTGGTCGGGACCTGCTTCGCGGTCGGCGTCGACGCGCAAGGCGAGGCACGGTCGCTCACCGAGGAGGAGGTCACGACCATCCGCCAGATCGTCACGCCGGTCTCGTTTGTAGCCCCTGGGCGGTTTCAGGCGTGACGCGGGCCTACCTGAGATACTCCGGCGGCTCGTAGAAGATCGCGTCGAGCAAAGCGACACGGGCTCGCCAGATCCTCGCCGACGTCGGGTCCTTCGGCTTCGGCGCCGAGAACCACGGGAACAGCCAGATGCGCTCGACGAGCGCGAGGTACTTCTCCACCGTGCTCGGCGTCGTGCCGAAGACCCGCTTGATGTTTACGAGACTCGCGTTGTTGGCCGGGAGGAACAGGTCGGGGCGCTTCATGCAGAGGAGCCGCGTGGCCGTCCCGAGAGCGACGCCCTTCACGCCCATGACCCCACTCAGGTAGGACCGCGCCTGCGGGATGGACACCGGCCCCGTCAGCGGGATCTTGTCGAGGTGCTTGCCGATCTCGGCGGGGCGTTCTCTCGTGAGGTTCTTGAAGTAGCCGGCGCCCTGCATCCGCCCGTAGTAGCCGGCCGTCCGATCTCCCCAGCCCGCGATGAGCTTGCGGTCGTCCTCGGGCATCCTTGCGTAGCTCGGCTCGGCGGAGAACGCCGCTTGGCAGCGCTCGGCCTCCTGAAGGTACGAGCCATCGGGGTGGTCGAAGACGTGGATCTCCCACCCTGTCCAGAGCGCGCGACGTTCTTGCTGGCTGATCAGCTCCACAAAGTCGGCCCAGTCGAGGTCGAGGTCCTCTCCTTCTTCGACGACGCGGGGCCCCCTCTTCTTCCTCGCTCCGAGCCTCGGCGGCGACGGGCGGTTCGCATAGAGGCGCTCGTACTCCTCGAACCACTCGTCATCGGGCTCGAACGCGCGCGGGTGTCTCCACTGATCGTCGATGAAGGATGCGAGCTGCTTCAACGCCTCGTCGTTGGCGTTGCCGGAGAGGAGGACGTTCACCTCGGTGTTGCCGGCGAAGCCTCCGCTCGTGAGGTTGCTCGACCCGATGAGCGCGCGGGCTTCGGCCCCCTTCAAGCCAACGAGGAGCTTCGGGTGGAACACGCCGCCGGTATCGGCGATCACGCGGAGGACGCCGAGGTCTCGCAGCTCGCGGAGGACGCACGGCTCGGTCTGGGCGAAGTGGATACCAAGGATCGCCCGCCTTACGCGGTCCAGCGGCAGGAGCTTCCAGTGGGTCGCGGAGCCACGTGCCGATGCCGCCCAGGCGTAAGCAAGGTGGATTTTATCGGCCCAGGTAACGATCGCACCAAGGGCATTGTGGGACGCGGCGGAGTCGAGGAGGACGCGCACATCGACCATCTCGCGACGCTACCGGACGTCCACCCGCCCCGGTAGTCGGTGGACAACACCGACGATCATGCGCGGGTGGCAGTCAACTCACCCGTCCGGCGCTCAGGCGCATCCTCGCTGGAAGCTGCGTCGCGATCCAACTGATCAAGGACCCGGAAGAACTCGACGAGAGCCTGGAGGTCATCGGCGGGGAGCACAGGCTTCTTCCCTGCGGTCGCGTTGCCGGTCACCCGCTTGTCGCCCCCTCGGTCGCTGCGCATCGAGCGAATCTACGGGAAGCTCGACTACGATGGCCGGCGATGAAGCTCCTCCGCTACGGCCGCCCCGTCGGCACCATGTTCGATCTCCTCGGCGACTGGGAGGACGACATGACCTACGCCTTGGGCTTCGTGGCCTCACGCTCCGCCGTGTTCGCGAAGGGTCTTGCGAAGGCCGTCGGAGGGACACCCGGCTCAGACGAGACCGGCGTCGTTCGACTCCAGGAGGTCGAAGGCGACGGTCGTACCGACGTCGAACTTCGGTGGCCGGGCGCGTTTCACGCCGTGTTCGAGGCGAAGCGTGGGCCCGAGCTTCCCACGATCGATCAGCTCCAGAAGTACGTGCCCAGGTTGAACGCATTTGAGGACAAAACGAAGGCCCTCGTGGCGGTGACGAACGCCACGCAGGCGTACGCCGAGCGTGCACTCCCCAGCGAGCTGAAGGGAGTCCCCGTTCGGCACATCACCTGGCGTCGGATCCGAGACCTCGTTCGCCGCTTGCGGCCCGAGGAGAACAACCGGAACAAGCACCTGCTCGACGAATTCGAGAGCTACCTTACGGAGATCCTCGGCATGGAGAACATCCGGTCAAACATGGTCTACGTCGTGTCCCTTGGGGGCGGCGGTGTGTGGGGCCTCGACTTCAAGGAGGTCGCGACGAAGAGGCTTCGCTACTTCTACCCGACCGAAGGGCGCCGGCCCTCCACGCCGCCGAACTACATCGCGTTCCGCTACGATGGCCGGCTCCAGACCATCCACCACGTGGACGACCACGAGGTGTTCGCGAACCCGAGGGAGGTCTTCGCCGATGCCAAGAACCACAAGATCCCGCCCCACTACTTGTTGAAGCTCGGGCCAGCCATGCGCCCGCCCAAGGAAGTGAGAACGGGCGACAAGATCAGGCAGGCGATGCGGGTGTGGGCCATGATCGATCTCCTGCTCACCTGCTCGACCATCACGGAGGCGCGGGACAAGACCAAGGAACGGCTCGGGCGCGACGCTGAAGACATCAGCGACGAGGAAGGCGACTGACCGTCGCCAACGGGAGCCGTCACCCGCGCTCCTTGGGTCGCCCAGCCACGCGGCATGTGAACACCACGCTTCCATCCTCCGCGGCCCGCCTGCGCTCGATGCGGATGCCGAGCCGACGGCAGACGTCACGGAACCGGCGCTCGTCGTCGCTCCATGTCGCTCGGATCTTCCGGCGCCTGGCAGCAGCGGGACCGGGCTCGAACTCTCGCTGGATGAACTCCCTCACGATGGGTTCGAGCAGCACACGCTCCCAGGGCTGAACCTCTCGTGGAGCTTCTACGTTGCTGAGGACGATCGGTGACGGCTTCTGGCGGCCCATCGCTAAGGAATACCCCGCTTGGGGTAGCTGACCGTTGCCCAAGTTTGCGAGCAAGGCGTGGCGCCAACCGCGGCGAGAGTCAGTTCGGCTTGTGCCCGATCTCATACCCGAACTCGATGAGTCCGCGGGCGAAGTCCTCGTGCTCCTCGGGATCGCACGCTCCACAGACCCACGTGCCGTTTGGCGGCACCTCGAAGTCGCGAGGCTTGAATACGATCTCGCCCTCACGCCCGCAGGTCGTGCATCGACCGAACCGTCGCCACTCCACCGTACGAAACTACCAGGCTTCGATCATGGCGGCGCAGAACGATGGGTTTACCAACCTCCTTCAGGGTCGAGAGAGCGGAGGCGCTTAGGATGCCGTGACCCCTTGCACTGTCTCACCTGTGAGGACACTGGAGGGTTTGGCGGAAGCAATCGGCAATCCTTGAAGATCACTGCGTCGGTGCAACAGCTTCGATCGCGGGCAGGGCTGCGATCGATTCGATCATCCTAGACCGCGACCCCCCACTTCCCGTCTCCTTCGTCATTCTGGAGGCGGCCATGCCCCAATCTTTCGTTCGGAGTCTCACGCTCTGGTTCATCGCGTTCGTGCTCGCGTGTGCGAGTGCGCCGGACGAGACAGAAGAGATCGGGCAACAGGGGCAGGCGCTGGAGGAGTGCCGAGATGTCCCCCTCTCTTCGAGCGGACCCAGCGTGGAAGTCATTCTCCAACCGAGCATGACTTTCGCCATTCCGAGCAGCGTGGAGGTGGTGCCGACGAAGAAGCACATGAGCGTCACTCTGCGCATCCAGCTGCCGGACACCACCTGGGTGCGATGCCGCTACACCGGAAACGTGACGCAGGCAGGGTCGCTTCCCGTTTCCGGATGCAGCCGCGGCTTCAGCGACGGTGATCTCATCACTTCGATCCGGGTCCGACTGAAGTCGCAAGGCGGTTCCGCCAGCACGACCTTGTTCGAGGAAGAGCCTTGCCAGGGAACCGGCACTGGCGGGTTCGGCGGCGCCGGGTTCGGTGGCTCGGCTGACGGCGGAGCGACAGCATCAACCTCTTCAAGTTCCTCTTCGAACTCGTCCTCATCCTCATCATCGTCTGCAGTGACCACCTCCGCATCCACGACCTCCGCGGGCGGCGGCGGCTTCGGCGGTGAAGGAGGACACGGCGGTGCTCCTGGAGGTGGAGGTCAGGGCGGCGAAGGTGGTATGGGCGGTCAAGGCGGTGGCGGCGCGCCGCCCTGTGTCGCAGATGGCGACCCGTGCACGATCGATCTTTGCGACCCCGACACGGGCGAAGTGACGCACGCCCGGTGCACGCCGGTAACCCCAGGCCAGTCGTTCAAGTCGACGCTCGCGTTCCTTTGGGAAGGCGCGGTCCCAGTTCAGACAGGGCTCGGTCCCAACGCTCTCGGCGATGTAACCACGTCGGCGCTCAGGGGCAGGGCTCTGCTTGACGATGGAACCACGCCCGCGGTGGGTGGGCAGGTCCGGATCCTCGGACACGACGAACTCGGAACCGGCGTCGTCGCTGCGGATGGCACCTTCATCATGGCAGTGAACGGCGGCGGCCCGGTAGCGGTCGTCATCGAAGCGCAGGGCTACCTCCCCGTGCAGCGATCCGTGGACGTCCCCTGGGGTGCGTACGGGGTCGTCGACGACGTGATCTTGATCCAGGCGTCGCAGCAAGCGACGACCGTGGACCTCGACACGATGGTGGAGATGGCGGTCGTCACCGGCGATCTCGTCTCCGACACGGAGGGGGAGCGCCAGCCGACCCTCATGGTTCCTCCCGGCGCATCGGCCGCCTTCGTCATGCCCGACGGCTCGACGCAGCCGGCGTCGACCCTGACGCTGCGGATGACGGAGTACACGACCACGAGTAGCTCCGATCCCCGGGACGCAGAGCGTCGGATGCCCGCACCCCTTCCCCCGGCGAGTGCTTTCACGCTGGCCCTAGAGGTCGGTGCCGACGAAGCGGAAGCGCTCGGTGCTGCGGTCGTCTTCGACACACCCGTCGGCCTCTACATCGAGGCCGACAGCTTCTTACCGCAGGTCCCCATCGGCATGCGCGCACCCACGGCTTACTTCGACCGAACACGCGGCGTCTGGGTCCCAACGGTCGATGGGCGCCTGGTTCAGATTCTGGCTGCTCCGCCCGGCGGCGCTGCTGAGGTCGATGCCTCTGGGGACGGCGTGGCTGACGATGATGCGACGCTGGAGGCGCTCGGGATCACCTTCGAGGCGCGGGTGGAGCTTGCCGAACTGCATCCGGCAGGAACGCGCCTCTTCTTCACGGAGGTCGAACACCTGAGCCCGATCGACGTGAACTTCCTGCTCCGCGTCCCGCCTTATGTCTGCGCCGCCCTCTCCTGCGATCCCGCCGACCCCGATCCGGAGCCTGACGTTCCGGATGATGACCGCGCATGCGAGGTAAGCTCGTCGATTCTGGAGTGCACCAACAACGTCTTACGCGAAAGCGCGGAGGTCACGGGAACGCCCTACAGCCTCCACTACTCCAGCCACCGTGTTCCCGGGTTCACCGCGCAGCAGCACGTACGCATTCCATTCTCCGGGCCGAGCCTGCCGAATGAGCTTCTGGGCATCCGTGTGAGCTTGGAGGTTGGTGGCAGGACCTTCGAACAGAGCTTCGCCTGTCCCTGCCCTCTCAACGGCGTCATTGACTTCGCCTTCGATGGCCTGGACGCCTTTGGGCGCAAACTCGAAGGCAGCATCCCAGCCCGCGCCCGGGTCGGGTACGAGTACCAGCTCTGGTATGCGAGAGAGCCTGACGATTTCCCGCCACGGTCATTCGGCGCTTGGGGAGAGGCGACCGACGTGGTGGTCGATGGCCGGAGCAACCGCGTCTTCTTCAATCGAGACATGCCCGTCTTGCTGGAGTCTCGTGACGCACGCGCCGAAGCCCTCGGCGGCTTCACACTCTCGGACGTGCATCGCTATGACGTCGCAGGGGCCACGTTGCTCCGCGGCGACGGCACGCGACTCATCGACCCGATCCACCGCGGCTTCCGGCGGGTGACGCCAGGGACGACGCAAGTCTTCGGCCTCACGGCCGACAGCCTCGGCAGCGTCTACTACTCCACCTTCAACAGCTTCTTTCGCCGGACGCGGGAGGGAACGACGACGTTGATTGCTGGAGGGAGCCAGGCGTGTACTCCGGGTGGCGGAGTCCCGGCAGTGGGTGCTTGCCTCGGGCGCCAACTCCGGCAGCCCGTGTTCGGACCCGACGGGAGCATCTACGCGCTCAGCGGTACGAGCATCGTCCGGATCGATCCTCGCCCAGACGGCTTGCTCACGATCATCGCCGGAAATCCAACGCAGAGTGGCGGCTCCGGCGACGGCGGCCGCGCGACCGACGCGCTCCTCTCTCCGTCCGCGCTCGCGGTCAGCCGTGACGGTTCGATCTATGTCGCGCAAAACCGCGTCGATCCGATGGGTGTCAGGATCCGCCGGATCGATACAGGTGGCTTCATCGCGACGGTCGCTGGGGGGCCGATTGGCTTCTCCGCCGGAAACGGCGGTCCTGCATCCGAGGCGACGTTCACGCGGATCTATGACATGGAGTTCGGACCGGACGATTCGCTGTATGTCCTCGACGAGATCGTCGGCGGGCTGCTGCGACGGATTCGTTCCGACGGGTTGATCGAGGGCGTCGCCGGCTACGGAAACGACGGCATCAGTGAAGGCGGCGAAGCGCTGACGCAGTTCCTCGATCGCCCGACCGCGATCGCGGTGAGCAAGACGGGAACGATCTGGATCAATCCGGTCATCTCCCCCGGACTGCCGGGCTGTACGGGAGAGGACGTTCCTCTCGTCAGGGAAATCACGCTGGACGGCCAGATCCGCACCATCGCGGGCAAGGCACAGAGTTGTTGTAGCGATGCCTTCGGGGGAGGATGCGGCGAAGGCGGCCCAGCCCTACCCGCGTGGCTGGGCAGCGCGAACGCGCTTACGTCGAGCCCCGATGATGGCGTCTACGCCTTCAACGGCGCCTTCGTGTACCGCCTGCGTTCGGACATGCCCAAGCAGGTCGATCACGGCTTCGTCGTGGTGGAGGAGGATGGTCGCACGGCTTACCTCTTCGACGTCTCGGGACGTCACCTTGAGACCGTCGACGCGAGGCTCGGAATCACGCAGAGGCTGATGGGCTATGACCCCAACGGCCTCCTCACGTCGATCACCGACGAGGACGGCCTAATCACCACGATCGAGCGCGATGCGCTGGGCACGCCGACGGTCGTCCGAGGCCCTTTCGGCCACGAAACCACCCTCGGCCTCGACCCGAACGGCTGGCTCACGGACATCGGAACACCTGCCGGCCCGAGTTGGCACGCGACGTTCGACGAGAGCGGCTTGATGCAGACCTGGTCGAACAGGAATGGTCATACTGGTATTTTCGACTGGGCTCCGGATGGCCGCCTGCTCGAAGATCAGAACGCCGCGTCGGGCGCACTGACGCTCACCCGTGTCGACTCACCAAATCGCACCGTCGACACGACATTCACGACAAGCTTAGGGCGCGAAACGGCCTATCACTCCTCGCGCGGGCCCGACCTGATCGAGAGGCGATCGACGCTCTTCCCGAGCGGGCTGTCCAGCGTGCAGGCGCGCGATGGTGCGGGCACGACGATCACGGAGGTGCCGGACGGAACTCTGGTAACCACCACGGTCGAGCCCGATCCGCGCTGGGGCATGCAGAGCCTGCTTCCGGCCACCACGACCGAAGAGCTTCCGAGCGGCCTCACGCGCACGATCACCCAAGAGCGTACGGTGATGCTCGCCGACCCCGGCGACCCCTTCTCTCTCGTCACGGAGACGAACACCACGACGGTCGCCGGCCGCACGTGGACCACGACCTATGACGCTACGACCCGCACCGAGACCACGACGACGCCGGAAGGCCGGGTGTCCTCCGTGCGCTACGACGCCCAGGGCCACGTCGTCGAGATGACGACGCCGGACACGCTGCCCATCACGATGACCTACGACGTCCAAGGAAGGCTTCGCACGACCACCCAAGGACCGAGGGCCACGATCCGGGACTACGGCACTGACGGTCTGCTTGCGATGGTGACCGACCCGCTGACGCAGACGACGAGCTTCACGCGGGACGACAACGGGCGTGTGACGCAAGAGACGCGACCGGATCTGGAGTTCACGCTGTTCGAGTACGACGGCGAGGACAACACAACCGGCGTGACGCCTGCGGACAAGCCCGAACACGGGATGACGTACAACAACATCGAGCTTCTCGGCAGCTACGATCCGCCCGCGCTCCCGACGGGACCGACGCCAACGACGTATTCGTACGATCTCGACAGGATGCTGGAGACCGTGGTGCAGCCAGGTCCGAGGCAGATCGATTACGGCTATGACTTCGCAGGAAGGCTTGAAACCGTGACCTTCCCAACGGGGCAGCTCGTGAGGAGCTATGATCCTTTCACGGGTCAGCTCTCAAGCATCGCTGGCCCGAACGGAGTGACCGTGAGCTACGCGCACGACGGACGCCTCATGACGAGCATGGCCTGGAACGGCCTCGTCACGGGCACCGTCTCGTGGGTGCACGACTCCAGTTTCCGTGTGATCGAGGAGCGCGTGAACGGGGCGTTCCCGGTTGCATTCACGTACGACGACGACGACCTCCTGACGCAGGTTGGAGACCTTCAGATCAACCGCGACCCCGAGAGCGGGCGGGTTGTCTCGACCCACGTGGGGGTGGTCGACGAGTCGTACACCTCCAACGAGTTCGGGGAGCCAGACACGTACGTCGCGACGGCGAACGGGAACGTGCTCCTGGGCTTCACCTACGAGCGGGACGACCTCGGGCGGATCACGCGGAAGACCGAGAACAACCAGGGCGTCACGACCGTGTTCGAGTACGAATACGATCCGGTAGGGAGATTGACGCGCGTCCTCACGGGCTCCGTCGAGACGGAACGCTACGAGTACGATGGCAACGGGAACCGGACGTTCTCCAAGAACTCCGCGGGTGAGTTCAGCGCGACGTTCGACGACCAGGATCGCATCCTCACTTACGGCGATCTGGTCTTCAGCTTCAACGAGAACGGCGACCTCCTGTCGAGGACCGACGTTGTGACTGCCGACACCTGGGACTTCTCTTACGACGCACTTGGGAACCTGAAGGCGGTGACGCTGCCCGACGGGACCGATGTGGAGTACCTGGTCGACGGACAGAACCGCCGAGTCTCAAAGCTTGTTGACGGCGCCATCGAACGAACATGGGTCTGGCGATCGAGCCTCCAGATCGTCGCCGAGCTTGATGCCGTCGGGTTGGTCACGAAGCGTTTCGAGTATGCGGGCGATGTGGCCCCCGAGCGGATGGTCACGTCGAGCGGCGTGTATCGACTCGTCAAAGATCGCCTTGGCTCGGTCACGAAGGTCGTGGAGATCTCGACGGGGGTTGTCGTCCAGGAGCTGGCTTACGACACATGGGGGCGAGTGCTTCTGGACACAAACCCTGACTTCCAGCCCTTCGGTTACGCGGGCGGGCTCTACGACGCCGACACTGGGCTCGTGCGCTTCGGTGCGCGTGACTACGACGCGGAGCTTGGGCGCTGGACTGCCAAAGACCCCGCTCGGTTCGCAGGTGGAAAGAACTTCTTTGCGTATGTGGGATGCAACCCGATCAACTGGCGCGATCCTTGGGGACTCTGCGATCCAGAGGGTGGCAGTGGGTGCGATCCCGGCACGGATCCCTTCGCCGGAGATGGACAGGACGGCGCTGGATATGACGGCGAGACGCCTCTCGATGATCCCGACGAAGCTGAGCCTGCTGAAGAGCCAGATGGTTATTACGACGACGAGAACATGGTCTGCGTCATGTTTCCCGGAAGTTGCGCCTTCGCAAGCATGTTTGGATGCGGCCGTGCGTCCTACAAGTCCCGAAAGAAGACGAAGATCTACGACGAGTGCCATACGAAGATGGTCGACTGTTTCGAGAACGGCAACATCCCATCCTACCGATGCAGTCGATGCTGGGAAAAGTGCCGCGCATATGGCGGCTGGCCGCTTTGGGACTCAAACAACCAGAGTTGCGATTACAAGGCGTGGCCACCGAGATGAAAGCGAAGGTCTGGGAGGAGTACCGCAGAATTATGCTGCGTGCTGCGAAGGGCGCAGACGCTGCCAGCGTAGTGCGCGACATCGACGCATTGGAGGAGCACATCAATAGCCATGCAGATGCGAACAAGGTTGAGTATCTGGCAGTTGTTCGGGATGCACGATTGAGAGCGCTCCTCTTCGCTCGACGTCCTGTAAACGAGTGCATTCGACCGGCAAGGGCCGTGTTGGAATGGCCTGAGCACTCACCGTTGCGCACCCTGGAGTTCATCGGTGCGTTTGCCGTTCATTGCGAAGAGCTAGGTGAGCTTGAGGTTGGCTCAAAATTCTTGCGCCGTGCGATCTCGCTGGCGCAGAAGGAACAGGCCGCATTGTCGGAGTCATTGCCGCAGTATCGAAAGATCCTTGAGCGAATCTCCCGGAAGCGTGCCAAAGCACGCCCGTCGAGCTGAACTATCTCTAAGGCCATTCGCGCATTTCCCCGAGGCGACTTGAATGAAGCCGCAGAACCTTACCCAAGGTCGAGCAAGGGCCCGAGTGCGGAGCGCCGCAGGCGCGAGCGTCTTGGTCTGCGCGAGAATCTCCTCAGCGCGCTCCTTCGTGATCGGGTCGTGGCGCTCCTCGGAGGGGCGCGCTGGATGGCGTCAACGCCCTCGAAGGCGTACGCGCAAGTCATGCAATTACGCCTTGAACCCATGAGCGACGCGGCCTTGTCATCGCAGGCAAACGACATCCTGCTTGAGGTCGCGCAGGGGGGCTCATTCGCGGCCGCGCGGAAGAAGATCGAGGCTCTTCGGAATGGCTCGGCGATGTCGCGCGACTTGGACCTCCAGCTGACAGAATGTCTGCTAGCCGCTGCGATGATGGGGAAGTTGCCCCCGCGGACAGCTGTCGAGTTTGCCGACCGCGTACTGCCGTTTGCGGCGACGCATGTCATGGCAGTAGCGGACAGCGTCGGAGCTTTCGCTGGCTATTGCTACACCAAACGAGAATACGAACTGGGACTTCGCTACGTCGACGAGATCTTGAGTCTCCCCGGGTGGAAGCGACTCCGAAGCAAGGCAAGTAAGGAACGCGCAGCCTCGCTCCGACGACTGCGAGAACGACTGCAGGCAAAAGTGGGCGGATAGCCAGGCAACTGATCGCTTACTTGGGGGTTGGGGTTGGTCCGGCTTTGCAGCCCGCCGGGTCGACATCCCCGGCGAACGGCGGCCCGACGAAGCAGGTGAGCTATGACTGCACGATCTCGCGCAGGGCGCGACGATCCTGATCGTGCCGTTCACGACGACAGGATCGATCGGCAGCGCTCCGGTGCAGTCGGTCTTCCCCAGTTCCGTCTGGAGTACGAGGCCGACGCCGCCGTCCTTCAGCCTCTCGTAGGTGACGCAGCGAGGGTGCTTGAAGTTCGGCTTCTGGGTTGTCGCCGGTCGAGATGACCGCGACCTCGGCTTGATGGCCTTGATGAAGTCCTTGTGAGTCGTGAAGAGCCTCGACAGCGCCACACGATGTTCGCGAATCCAGTCCACGCTGGTGCGCCGAAACACGGCGCAGAAGTGCACGAACCAAGCGGGCGTACCACCCCGCGGGTGATCGCATCATCGACATCGTTGCTCGTAGCTCTTTCGCGAGGTCCCGCGGCGTCGCGGCATCAAGCTCGATGCCCAGAATTTCTCCAGGCGCGGGGGCCACCACCGACGCGTGTTGTCGGCCACATCATCGCCGAGAGACTTGGGGATCCACGTTAGCCGGCACAGGGCGTGAAGCTGCTCGGGGGTGGCCGATCCAGGGCGAAGGTGTCGAAGCAACCCCGGACTACTCTCGCGGTGCGGCGCCCGCGTTCAGCCCACGGTTCGGCCATGGGCCATTCTAGGTCTAGAGGATTTCGGGTGCGTTGACCCGAAGCGTCCTTCAGGTAGACTCGTGCCAGACGGCTCGGGTTCTCGGTCCCGCCACACCACCAGCCGGCAGTCAGTGGCAAGCCCTCCAGGGTGGAGACGCCCAACCCCGAACGGAGCACATGCTCCATCGAGGACATCATGTCTGATCTGCACTCGCGGCTTGCCCGGGCCATCGGCATCCCGGCGACCGCTGCTCGCCTCCTTCAGACAAAGAACTTTGATTCCACCGCGGAGGAGTTCTTCCTGACCCACTTTCCCGACCTCCCGGGGCGGGATCTCCTCTGCTGGCTGGCCGTCCCCGAGCCGGACGAAGCGAAACCGAAGCGGCCCATCAAGCGCATCGCCGATCGGATCGTCGAGACCTGGGGACGTGCGGGGGATGTGCTCGCGCTGATGGAGGGCCCGACTCTTCTTCAGCGAGTCCATGACGTGGACGTGCGGAACGAGGTGCTCGACTCCCTCCGAGAAAACATCGACAAGGAGTGTTGGTTCCAGTTCGCTCTCGTGGCGACCGGGGGCGGCATCTTCACCGCTATTCGCGACTTCGAGCGCCACCTGCACGAGCCAGGGCGTTCCTATCCGAGCGGCCTACTCAACGAGGGGCCTGTGCCGAGCCTCACCACCGACCTGTTTCCGGCGAGGAGAGACGACGATGCCTGTTGCAAGGTGCTCAGGTCGTCCCTCGCCAACGAAGCCACGCGCTACTACGTCGTGTGGCTTCTGCGCGAGCTTCAACTTCTCACCCGGGTTGGGCCACCCGCGGTCGTCCTTGGTGATGTCCCGACCCTTGGAGAGGTGAACGATCCGCTGCACTGGCATCGAGTCGGGTTCCTCGTCAGCGTGGCTCGCAACTGGCCGCAGCGCACCGCAGGCCACGCCTGGCTCACCCGTCGGGCGCTCGATGCGGCAGCCCGAGGTGTCTCTTGGTACAGCCTGTGGTGGGAGTTCCCGCCGGAGCTTCGAGACGGCGCTGCCATCGAGAGCGTGGCGACGCCGACCCCCGCACCCTGGGTAGCGCGGGCCTTGGCCCATCGAGCCCACACCAAGGCCCAGTGGGAGGCGCTCCTCGACTTCCTCGACGCTTGCACTTCGAGTGGCCCGTCGGTTGAGGATCTGAACCATGGCATCGGTGTTTCCGAACTCGCGCTCGGTCGCAAGCCGACGCACGACGAGTTCACGGAGTTCTTCCAGGCGTGCGACCCCAAGAGCTGGAGGATGCTCATCCAACGGGCACCCTTGCCGTCGGACGCCGACGACGACTTCGATGCCCGATACATCGAGTTCGCCGAGCGCTCTCGGTTCTTTCCTGACCTCATCATCGAGCGCTTGTCCGGGCTTCCGCTCTCCGCTTCGAGGGCGTGCCGCATCATCAAGCACGCCCTTCGCTCCGGCTCCTTCTGGCATCTCGAAAACCGCTACGAACTCGTCCGTTGCATGGGCTCGCTCGAAGGAGTCACGATCCCGGTGCCGCCGTCGATGACGGCCGACAGCATCGCTCTCTTTAGAACGCTCGCTGGTGACCACGCCGACGCGACGCTAGCCGAGCGCCTGGCTGACCTCATTCGCGGCGGGCTGCTCCACGACGCGCTTGCTCTGGCAGATGTTGCCCGCGAGATCGTTTCCGATGACAACCGAGCGGTGATGAACCATCTCGCACGGAGCCTCCCGCTGTCCGCGCTCGCTCACCTCCAGGCGTCGCACCCTTGGTTTCTTACCGAGGCGGATGTCCTCGAAGAGGCGACGCGCGTGGATCGCGAGAGGTGGGGGCACGTGGACTCGCTGCCCGCGTACTTGAGCCCAATCATGGAGGCGAAGGCAGTCCAGACCCCTGTCTCCATGCTTGCGGTGGCACTCCTCGATCGCCTTGAAGCCAACGGCGTCACGCGCCGGAAGGTACTCAACCTCGCGCTCAAACGGCTGAGGACGCACGGCCGTGGAGCGTTGGACCCTCACTGGCTTGGGCGAAAGCTCGACACGAAATCCCTCTGGATGGAGCCAGGCAAAGACTTCGTGAACGAGTTCCTCCGTGACCGCGACAGGAACGGCGCTGTGATGCTGCTGAGCGTCTGCCTCGACGCTCCTGTGGATCATAGGCCGAACCTCACGTACGCCATGCACGCGGTTATCGCGACTTGCCTCGTCACGTTCGCCGAAGCTGCCCTCGAAGCCAAAAAGCAAGGGCAAGCGAAGAACGCACTGACGGGCCTTGCTCACCTCAACGCTCCATCACGCCTTCGAGATCGAGTTCGGGGCCTTCGTCGGCTCGACCCCCAAGAGGACGTACTGGTGCTCATCGAGGTGAACGAGGGCCTCCTCCGACGAAGCGACGCAGGCGACGCAGCGACCATCGATGCCATCAGGGACGCGCTCGTTGCCCTCGTGGGTGCGGAACACGGAGACGCGTCATGAACGATCTACCCAAGAGCTGGCGCGAACTACGTTCTGCTCTCCGCGCACTCGGTGGTCAACCCGTCCGGACGAAGGGCTCACATGAGATGTGGCGGCTGCCCGATGGCGAGATGTTCCTTGCCGTGCGCAATCACCTCGGCGACCAGGTGCCCATCAACGTTCTTGCTCGATACCGCCGCCTTCGGGCTCGGCGCGAACCTGAGGGTTCGCCCTCAATACCTCGGACGATGCGGGTCACGGTGACTCGCTACGCCCGAGGAGGAGGACCACATGTCCAAGGGAAAGGGCCAAGCGGCCAACAACCAGCGCTCGAACGTGAAGAACCCCAACAACCCGGCGTACGTCGCCGACCGCGGCAACCGGATCCAGCAGGGGCATGCCAACGTGCCGCCGCCGGCTACCGCGACAGTCACGGAAACGACGGCACCCGACGCCGCTCCGAAGAAGTGAATCGGCGGGTCCCGGGCGGGGCTGCCGCTCGGGACCCGTCTCATCGGCAGAAACCGACCCGTGCGGTGTAGCAGGCCGACAGGTTCATTTTCGGACCTCCTTCTCGGCATGAAGATCCATCCAGGCCGAAGCTCAGCCGGTGGCCTCCATCGTCACATCGCAGTCGACGCACGCGATCGAGAGGTCGGGCTTGCCCCACGCCTTGGCGCCGCAACCAGGGCAGACGAACGCGGTCTTCGAGCGGTCGATCTTGCTCTTCTCCTTCTTTGGGATGGGTGCCGAAGTGAAGGGCAGCAGCCAGTCGGCGGGCAGCCCCTGGAAGGCACGGTCGAAGAGGCCGCCATCGATGATGTAGTGCGTGACGCGCTGACCGACGCGGCGCCCACCGGGTTGGCCCGTGTCGGACGGCATCAAGCCGATCTCCTCCATCCGGTTGGCCCACTCGGCGTTGTGGTACCCGCGGCGAGATGGTGCGCCGAACACATGCTGCCAGTGATGGACCATCTCGTGGACGATCGTGGAGAGCGTCTCCTTGGGGGAGCGCTCCCTCATGTGGACAGGGTTCAGGGCGATTTCCCCGAGCACGTTGGCGTCTGCGTCGAGCCATCGATCCGAGGCGAAGAACCCACGCACGCTCGCCTTGCGGCTGAAGGTGAGCATCACCTGAGGCAGCTCGCCCGTGAAGAGGCGCCCGTTGAAGAAGCCGAAGATCCTCGCGAACGCACCGTACTGCGCCTCGGTTGGGGTTGGCTCGCGTGGATCGCACGTTCCATGCGGACGTACTTTCTTCCGTGCTGCCATCGTCCCCTTCGTACACCGCATGTGGTTCATACGCGCGAGGCTCGCCCGAGATGAACCTGCATCACCGAGCGCGGTGCTCTTCCTTCGACGACACGTTGTCGCCTTCGCGTTCGCCTCGGGGATCGAGGACGTGCGGGCGCACCACGATCGGCGCATCCTCAGGGCCGCGCCAGAACGGCTCGCGCCAGATGAGCTTCCGCAGGGAGTTGCGTGGTCCGTGGGGCTGCATCTTGTAGTGGCCGGCCACGAAGCACTGGACCGAGAGCTTGCGTCGCTCGCCGCCGAGGTACTCGCGCACGGCCTCGCGGAAGTCGTGACGGACAGGTCGCCCAAGCTGGAAGACACGCACAGCGGGCTCCGGGCTGCGCTTCGCTCGGTCCGCCTCCCAATGCGACCAAACTTGGTGCGAGCGCCCGATGGGCCGCACCTGTGAGGGGTCGCTCATGGCGAGGCACGTATGGATGATGAGCCGGCCGAGGAGCGAGAGCGCTCGCTCGTCACGGCTGGTCGCGGTCATGTTGAAGATGTCGGTCCGGAGTCCCTCGAAGTCCTCATGGCGCTCCGGCTGCATCTCCACCGAGCGCACGCCGCTCCGCCACACGCAGACGCCCTTCTCGGCGTAGGCGGCGAAGCTCCAGGCGAAAGGATCCTTGCCCCGAGGATCGGGCATGGTCGACACCAGCACCCGATGAAGGGGCAGCCTGCCGTGCTGGTAGGGGTCGTCGATCTCCAGCGGGCCGACTGGAAGCTGGATGAGGAATGCGGGGAAGGGTGCCCTTGCCAGGGTCACGACGTCCTCGGTTGCCGTCGTCACGAGCAGCGACGCCGCGAAGCGATGCCCGACGGTGATCATGGGGAACCCGACCGCGGCCCACTGGACGAACGCAAACACGGACATGCGGCCTTCCGGCGTCTCCGCCATCACCCTCGCGAGGACCATCCCGTCATCGTCGCGGTCCTCGTGCACGCGGTCCGAGAAGGCGACCGGCCAATGCTCCCTGGGGGAATCGAGCAGATCGGCGAAGCACCCGTGAAGGGCGGTCCCGATCTGCACGAGGGCCTCCGTCCGGAGGATTCCAGGAAAACCATCGACCACACCGGCGGTTTGCGGTGCAGGTCCGCGCTGCGTGTGCGCTCGGCTTGCTGTTGCTTTGCGCTCTTTCCTCTTCATCACGGACTCAACTGGTGGCGGGCGCAACTCTCCCGAACACGTGGACCATCCACGCGCCGAACCCTGCGCTTCGGGTGGAGGTCGACCCGCGCTACCGGCACGACCTCGCTTGCTTGGAGCTAGTACACCGGCAGGTGGTCCCCGGTGGCCTGCGCCGGTCGATTTGCGGAACGAAGGCGCTCGTAGGCGTCGAGCAACTGCTTCAGATCCTTCGCGTCGTCGTCGTTGAAGGTCCCGTCTTGTCGACACTCGCGCAGAAGTCGGAGCGCTCGGCTCCTGATGATGCGCGCCTGCCGGAGGCCCGACCCACGGTGCTGTCGGCATGCGCCGATGAGGGCTTCGAGGGCGGAGTGGCGCCGGTGCTGCTCCCAAACATGCAGGGTGAAGCCCTCCCACGACACGCCATCCTCGATGGCGGTGACGACAGCGTTCAGGGAGGTCTCGATGGTGTGCACCAACCGAGAGATGGGGATGTAGGGGAAGGCCGGGTGCGCAGCGAAGGCTGCTCGGCACGCATCGACGACGACTTGGTTGGGCTTGTTCTTGGAGTCCTTGACGGCTCTACGCGCTCGGTCGTGCCGAAATGAACCTCCAGCGGGATCGCCGGCCGCGTTCCCTTTGATGGGTCGAGATCAGCATGGACAACTCCACGGAATCTCGCGTGGCCAAGCGGTTCGTCGCCGAGCAGCAGGGAGGCAGCGCGCCGGCCTCGAAGGAGGCGGCGGCGAGGGGGCTCACCGGGGGCGCGACGCCGACCCAGATCCTTGAGGACCGCCTCGAAACGATCGGCGCCCTCGCCGAGCGGCTCCTGACGACAATCCAGGTGAACCCTGGAAAGCCAGCACACGCCATCACCGCGGACCTGCGCCGCATCATCGAGCTCGCGGCGCGAGGACATCGGGATGAGTAGGCCCGCAGGCTTTCTCTCTCGGCAGGTTCATTTTCTCGTGGGCCCGATCGTAGGCCGCGAGTGCGTGAGCGATCGTCGGAGCCCGGTGCCAGTCATGAGCTTCTCCTGGCCCTGGAGTCGCGCCGGCTCCTGGCCCTTCACGCGACGCTAGCGGCAGCGGTTGGGCTGGGCCCGGTCACGTGGTTCGTCGTCGACCTTGGTGGAGTCCTCGGGCGCTTCTGCGGGGACGAGATCGCGGGCGCACGGACTGTTGCTCATCGCCTCCGATGGGCAGCCACACATGGGCTCCGACCGTCGATGTGCTTCCCCCTCGACGGTCCCGGGGCGCTCGTCGTGGTCGAGCAGGTTGCCCCCGACCTCTTGGACGTGATCCAGCAGAGGCTCGCCTCGGACGTCGCGATCATCATCGTCGACCAGAACGACGTGTCCGCGCTCGTCTGGTTGCGCGACGTCGCGCCTCTCCCGGGAAGGGCATGACCCATGGGCGTCATCGAACACGCACTCGACGAGATGCCGGCAGCTCACAAGACGCTCTGGCTCAAGGGCAAGCTCACCGTGAAGCTCGCCGCGAGCCGGTACTTCGTCGCCGGTCGACCCATGAGTGAGATCCTGGCGGTCATCGCCGACCCGGGAACCTTGATCGCGGAGGTCGTGAGGCGGTTCTTCGGGGCGCAGGTGGTTCAGGCTGGCGGTGGCGACGACCCCTTCGTTGGTTTGCTCGTCGGCGATGCGATGGATCGGCTCCTCCTCAACTTCCCAGACACCGCAGCTCGCATGAGGTCAGTCCCCAAACACGCCCTTCTTCTCATCACGGCGCCCATCGGGTCCCGACCGGGAGCGTCCATGGTGTTCGTCACCGACCGAAGGAGGACGGCCTGAACGCCGTAAAATACCGCACGGCTATGTTCGCGGGCTCCCCGTTGAGGGCGAGAAGTGTCAGTCAAGCCGGCGCACGGTCAGCGGACCGCAGAACCGCGTGGGGGGTCGAATTCGATCGCCCACGCCGAGCCGTGAGCCTTCGAAATTGTTGGGTGGAGAAATTTCTCCCACGAAACCCCGAAACTCATGCCTGGCGCAGGGCCGCGCTGATCGCGAGGAGGAGCCGTCCGTAGTGCGGCTTCGCGACCACGGGACCGACTCGGTGGACATCAGCACCCTCCGCCCCCGTAAAGAAAATCACGGCCGCAGCCCGCCCGTCCGATAGGAGCACGCGACCAACATCTAGCCCGTTGCCGTCGGGGAGATCCAGTCCAGAACTGCAACGTCGAAGCGGTCGTTGATGGGCGAGCGCGGCCTCACACTTGTCCGCCACGACGACGCTGTGACCCGCCCGGCGCAGAATCCGCGCTGCCGCCTGGAGCAGCTCGGGCCGGTCGTCGAGGAGGATAATGCGGGCCAAGGGCTCACTCGGGGCCGAGGGGCCCGACCGGGCCGCTCACGGGACCGCCCTTGAGCAGGCCGTACTCGCGGCACCGCATCACCATCGCCGTCCCCAGGTGTCCGCACTTCTCCACGTCGCATGCACGGCTCGCAAGCTGAGCCGCCCGCTTCCGGTCCTTCTCCTGGATCTCGTCGGCCTTGTCGAGGCAGGAGGGGTCGCAAGGCTCGCACGTCACCTCAGATCGCGAGGACCCTCGATCCGATCGGTTTGACGTCCCGCTGGTCGTCGAGGCCGAGGGCGTTCGCGGCGCGTGGTCCACCTGGCCGTCCCCGGCCGCCTGGAACCTCGTGGGAGTCCACTTCGGAGGACTCCCAAGTTGGCAGCCTGCGACAGCCACAAGGATGAGCGGCTGCAACCTGGCGCGCCGGATCATTTACCCTCCGTGCAGCGTTTGAAGCGCAGGAGCAGCTCCTGGTGCCGCGGCCCTTCGTTGTTCGTGAGAACTTCGATGGCCGCGTTGATCTTCTCGATGTTCTGCGCCCATGAAGGTTCGAGAGCCTTCAGTCCATCGAAGTCGTTCGCAGCCTTCAGCTTGGCGATCTTGCGGTGATTGGCGGCGCACTCGACGAACAGCACCGGTAGCTCGCGTTCTGCGTCCGCCACAGCCTTCTCCTTCGCTTCGAACGAGTCGAAGCTGGTGATCAGGAAACACTCGGTGCGGGCTTGGGCGTCACACGTGGCCTGAGCAAGTTCCCGAGCCTTGGTCCGATCCTTGGGAACGCCCTCACCGCGGAAGATGAGACCTGCGAGCCCGTAGCACGAGTTCGAGGTCTTGCTCGCTGCGCACTGCTTCTTGCACGTGTCAGGATCGCCGCTGCATTCGCTCAGGGCGTCGGTGACCTCCCTCGCGTAGCGGCGCCTGGCTTCGGCCGCTGAAGCAACGGCCGCATCCTCGGCCTTCTTCCTCTCCTTCTCCGCAGCCACCTGCGCCTGCTCGGCTTCGATCGCATCAAGCTGCGACATCACGCCGCTGAGAATGACGTCCGCGAGATCGTACCGCTTCGCCTTGATGAGGCCCGAGGCTTCGAACAGCTTCAGGCTGATCTTCTCGTCGCGAGGTGCAAGCTCACGAGCCCTGCGCTCCGCCTCTTGAAGAGCAGTGCGCGCACGCTTGGCCTCAGCGGGCTCAGGTTTCGCCGCCGCCTTCGCGAGCAGGGGCTTGAGGGTCTCCGCTGCTGTACACGCGCCCTGCGATTTGTACACACGGCAGCGGTAGCTCGCGATGTTGGCGAGGGCCTTCAGCTCCTCTGGGCCGGCCCGGTCGAGCCCGAAGTAGTCGGAGCCGCGCCACTCGACGTAGCGGCGGTCTTCGAGGGTCCTCATGACCGCGAGTGCATCGCAGAATCCGGTGTCGCCCTCGTTGCACCTGACGGCGCACGAGGAGATGTCTTGATCGCAGAGACGCTCGGCGTCGGGCCACTTCGTGTGGCTCTTGCATGCACCGAGCGCGGCGAAGACCCAAACGACTACGGGCATCACGAGGAGCCCGTAGCGTCCACGGGCGTGAGCAGACGGCGCGCGCATCGCTACTTGTTCGCTTCCTTGAAGCAGGTGTGGAAGTCCGGGCATCGCTCCTTGGTGGTGCAGCGTCCCCACTCTTTCACCCGCTCCGCCATGCCATCCCCCATGTTCCCGCAGAGCCGCGTGCACTCCCGACCGTCCGCATCGCGCTGGTGGTTGCTCTTCACCTTCGCGATCTGATCCGCGGGCATCGTGAGGCTCTTGGTGAACTCGTCGCTGCACTCGGCACGGCGCTCCACGAACTTGGCGCACAACCCCGGGCAGTCGGTCGGCTCCGCGGTGGGCACGGCCGACGCGGGAGAAGTTGCGGGCGTGCCTGATGTGCTCGGAGCGGTGGAAGGAGCCGCGACTTGGCTGCCCTCCGACTTCGGGGTTGATGATGCTGGCGCGGCGGAGCTGGGCGTGCCCGAACCGCTCTCCTGACAACCTGTCACCAGGAGCAACGAAGCTGCACCGACGATCGCGTAACGCATGCCGTTCTCCTGCCCCGGGTGTCGCTGCCGTAGCTCTGGATGCTCGGCCGATCGGCAGAACAGATCAAGGGCTTGATCTGCTGTACGGCCCTTCTTTGGGGTCGGACCGCGATGGAGCCTCTCGGGCATGCCAGAGCCCGACCGCACGCGCATCGGCCCGCAACTCCGCCAGCTCCGTACCGCCGCTGGCCTAACCCAGCTTGAGCTGGCCGAGCGGGCCGGGGTCGCCGACGGGACCATCTCTCGCCTGGAGAGGGGTCGGCTGAAGGAGCCGTCAGCGCAGCTCGTCGAGAAGCTCGCCGCGGGCTTGAGCGTCGGCGTGGAGGCCCTGCTGAAGAAGACGGCGAAGCCCACCAAGGGGCTGCGCGGATCCGAGGCCCGGCTCCTCGCCCAAGTTCGGGACCTCGATGACGCGGCCGTCGACGACGTGACCAAGGCCGTCAAGCTCCTCGTCGCCGTCGGCAGGCGAACCTCCGGGCTGCGTCGAAAGCCCACCGCACGAGGAAGGTGACCTCGGTCTCGTGGCGATGGTTGGAGGCGGCCTCGATCGCGAGGTAGGTGCCCCACGCTTCGTCAGAGAGGCTTGCCTTCAGGGCCTGCTGCGCTTTGATGACCTTGCGACGACGCTCCTGGTAGCTCGGGAGCTGGAGCGTCGCTTCGTTGATCGCCGCCCAGAGCTTCTGCTCGTCGGCGACGATCTCGGGGGTCAACTCGGGCTGCGGCGGTACTCGGCGTGCCATGCCCGCTCTACGCGGCGGCACCCACGGAAGTGAACCTCCGGTGGCCGGCCTTGTCTGCCCGCCCCGACCCTGATGTGCTCGGCGCATGGGAACGCTCGTCCGAACGCTCGAAGCCGCGACGATCGCGTCCGATCTGGAGCGTGCATTCGTCGCACTTTCCCGTGCCTACCTGGTCCATCGGGGTGGTGGATGTCCGACCGAGCCGGTCACCTCACCGGGGCGGCTTGACGCCCTCGTCCGCAAGACCGAGGAACCCATCGATCTGAAGCCGGTTCGCACCGAGTGCCCGCTGATCACCACCGACAGAGAGCGGCCGATCGAGGTCTTCAACAACCTGGGGCACATGTTCGTGCTCCTCGATGCGATCCCAGTCCTGCGCGCGGCCGGCCTAGAACCGACCACGTGCGCACCGACGCAGCAGTCGTCCGACGGAGCGGGGCAAGGCATCCCCGACTTGGGCGGGCCCACGTGGACGCTGGAGGCGTACGGCGGCACCGACATCACCAACAACGGCAAGCTCGCGAAGGATCTCCGGTACCTCGCGACCTGGGGCGCCGTGGGTCGACGCACCTTCCTCGCGTGCAGGCGCTCGGCTTGGCCAGCCGTGGCGTCTCTGACCGCCGACGACTTCAAGCTGGTCAAGGCGAGGTGTGGGCCGAAGCAGGGTGGGCCCATCAAGGCGAGCGCTCGGGCACGTCTCCTCGGACAGTCTGAAGAGGTTGCCGTCGTCGAACTTGACGCGATCGAGATCGAACTCGTGTGACCCACCGCGACCCGCCGCTCAGCGGAGCCGCGTGACCCGGGTGATCGGCTGTGCACCGCCCCCAAGGAGAACGCTCTCGCCCGGCCCGAGCGCACCGACGACCTCCAGGGTGTCGTCGTCCCGTGCGTTGGCCTCGTTGAACTCGGCCCACGTGGTCGTGCGCCACTCGCCCAAGGGATCGAGCGTCGTCGCGTTGAGCATGTCCTCGATGAGTACCTTGGTCTCCGGTGCCACAGCGCTCGTACGAAGCCGCGGCCGCGAAAATGAACCGCTGACGCGCGGATCACACGCACCCAGAAAAACGTCTCGCCCATGCGATGACATCACGTTCCGCGGTGTACTTAGTTTTCCATGACGCCGACCGACCGCGAACTAGGAAACTGAGCGCTGGCCTCTCCCTGGGCTCCATCCGCGCGGGTGGGGCAGCCTCCCACGCGATTCGCCCGCCAGCGGGGCCTCGCACCGAGGGAGCACTCCATGGGTTGGGACGGTCAATTTCGAAAGCTCACTAAGCTCGCACACGAACAGGGCTGGACTCGTGAAGTCCAGGGGAACGGTCACATTCGGTTCATGCCGCCGAACGGGGGGCGGCCTGTGGTCGTAAGCCGTTCGCCATCGGACCGTCGGGCGATCAAGCGGGTCGCTCGGGACTTCCGGCGCGCCGGCTTAAAGGTGGAACCATCGCCACCGCTACGGGCGACGCGAACCGCCGCGAACGGGGCTGCACACGAGTCCTTCGAGTCCGCAGTCCAGGCGAACGGCGGGTCGGTGGCATCGCAGCCGTGGCATGCACCCCACCCAAGTGAGGACAACCCCGAGGACATCGGGCTGACCGCCGAGGATCTAGCAGGGCCCCCTGGTGAGCGCGGCCAAGCGCCCGAACCTGAGGACGCCTACGATTCCTATGCCGGACGTCCCTTCGCTGAAGCTCTGCAAGCGGCCCGCGAGGCGCACGGGCTCTCCCGGAGTGAGGCTGCCGCTCTCATGGGCACGAGCTACGAGATGCTCTCGAACTGGGAACGTGGAGTGTGTCCACAAGGAAAGAACATGGCGAGAATCCTCGACTGCTTCCCCGAGCTTCGCAGCGCCGAAGTGCCGAGACGTCGAGGACGGGGCCCTCACCGTGACGGAGCGAGCCGACCTGCCGACCGCCCGTCGGGTACCATGGAGAACGAAGCGACGACGGACGCCCCGACGGCCGCGGACTCGGCGCCGCAACGCGATGCCAACGCTGACGCCGAACCGCTGCTCCAAGCCGTGCTCGAACTCCTGCGGAGTGGCCGACTTCGACCCCGGGTCACCGTGACCATCTCGTTCTGAAGAAAGAGCGGGAGGGACGGTCGAATTCTCGCAACTGGCACTCGCTCGTGTCGATAAGAAGGGTGAGGAGTCACTCCATGCCCACGCACTTCCACATCGACGATGCATTCGCCCGGACTCTCGCCGTCACCGAAGTCTTTGCCGAGATCGCCGCCCAGCAGCACGCGATCACTGGCGATCCCCGGGACCGACAAGCATGGCTCGAAGCCGAGGCGTTGGTCGAGGCCGCGAGGCTCGGGCCGAGTGTGCACGACCTAGCTTGGCTTGCGGAGATGTTGCGCGAGGCGCTGCGACTTCGGGATGTAGCGCCTAACGCCCGATCAATCCCGCTCGAACGATGACGCCTGGAACCCCAGGGTCTTCGCGTTCTCCCCGACGGTGCGGATCACATCTTCCTTGATCCCATCGGGAACGCGCACGCGCATCTCCAGCGTCACCTCGACGTCGGCGTCCGGCAGCGTCGAGAGGTGTTCCAAGACCTCGACGACGATCTTCCCGGCGTCCTTGACGACGCGGGCCGGGTTCAGCTTCACCGAGCCGATGAACGCCGTTGGGGGCAGCTTCGGTGCCGGGGCCGGAGGGATCCGTTGAGACGCCGGACTCCCGTCGCCGACCTTAGGGAGTTGGCCACTGTCGTGGCGGCCTGGTGGAGTCGAGCCCCGCTGCTCACGGGTGCGCTGCGCCCTAGCAACTGAGGTCTTCACGAGCAGCGTGCTGCGATCGACCACGGCCAACTGGCCCTCGCCGATCTTTAGGCCGCTGTAGCGCTTCTTGGCCTCGTCGTAGGCGCCCGCCGCAGCGAATGTGTCGTCGGCGTTGATGACCCCCACTCCATCCTGCACTGCCTGCTCGATGACGGCTCGGCCCGTGATCCTTGGGAGGTAGAGGTACCTGGAAAACCACTCGGCGAGCTGGGCGACGCTTACGTGGTCGCGCTCTGCCCATAGATGCTTGTCGAGGATCCCGCGCAGCTCGATTCCTGGGAGCTTCGAGCGCAGGATCCACTCGGTCCCGAACTTGGCGCTCGCGCGCTCCCCCAGTGAGCCATCACCGCCGACCTTGAACTCTTCCCACTCGATCTCGGTGGTCGGCTCCGCCTGACGCGGCGCGAGCCCCCACACGTACGTGCCGTCGATGCGCAGGTCGATGGTGCCATCGAACTCCTTGGTCTTCGAGGTGGCCTGGTGCTCCTGGAACTTGTCGAGGTTCAGCGGCGTGGACTCGTCCACGATCGACTTCCACGCGAGGAACTGAGCGACCGCGGTCATGAGCCCGTCGAGTTCCTTCAAGTCCGGCGCGAGGAACAGGATGCAGTTGCGTTCGAGGCGCGGACCCGACCCCTTGCTTTCGAGGATGGCCTTGGCCGCGGCGATGGCGGCGCTGTCCCTCTGCCCCTTCTTGTGCGGCTGCTTCGGTGGGAGGACGACGAGGCGGGTGGTGGTATCATCGTTCACGTCGCCGCCGGACTCCGGGCAGGCATGGACGGCAGCGAAGTCACCGCGCTTCTTCGCGTCCTTCTGGATGCGGGACACGATCTGCGCGTGCAGGGTCTCGGGCTCCCTGAGGTAGGTGCTGGCCCGATCCTCGGCGAGGCGGTTTAGGTTTGCCTTCGTCGAGATCCAGTAACGGTTGCCGTCCTGGTGGATGTACTTCGCCCGATCGCCGATCCGCCGGAGCGCATCTCCAAACGTTGCGACGGCCTCACCGGGCTGCACACATCCGAGGCGAACGCGCCGGTCATCGATCCCAGGGTTCTTGTTGTCGGCGCCGGGAGCCGTCCCGATGTAGAGCGTCCGCGCGACCCGCCGACAAGCGGAGACCTTGCCGAGGTTCGGCGAGGCTCGATCAAGTTCGAGAGGCAGGGAGTGATCGCCGTCCACGTCCTGGGAGATGATCGGCTCCCACACGTCAGGCAGGTACCGCGTCAACTCTGAGCGTACGGCGCCGTCGAACATGGGGACGCTCGATGGCATCACCATCAAGCTCGCGTCCTGGCTCTCCCAGAGCCGGTGGACCACCTTCGCGAGGAGGCGCAGCACACCGCGGGTACGCTGGAACTTGTCGAGCGTCGACCACTCGTCGTACAGCCGGCGGAACAGCTCCGGGTGGATCGGGTAGGCGTTCGTCAGCTCGCGCTCGTACGCCTTCTCGCCGCATCCCATCGGGAACTCGTCGGGCGCGTCCTTGTACATCTTCACGAAGCCTCGGACGACAGCCTCGCGCGCGACCTCCGCGTCCTTGCCCTCGATCGGCTCGAAGAGTCGACGCCTCACGATCTCGAACCCTTCATCGGCGCTCGCAGGACGCCAGGGCTTGCCGACACGGGTGAAGACGTTCTTCAGGGTGTCGAGGGCGAGTTCCCCGTTCTCTCCACCGATCTCGATCTTCGATGCCGGAATCGAGGCGACTACCAGGGTCTTGTCCGCCGCCTTGGCGGCTTCGGTTAGCGCCTGGGCGAACGACGTTTGGGCCTCGAAGTCCCCGGAGGGTAGGTCCCGCTTCCCAACGACTTGGCGCGCGTACGCGACCCACTCGTCGATCAGGATGAGCGCCGGGCCGTACTTCCGGAACACGTCGACAAGCACCTTGGAGCCGGGGCTCGTGCCCTTCTTGTCGGACTCGGCGACGAACTGATACGCCTCTTTGCCCTTGCCGCCGGCCGCATCCCCAAGCTGCCACGCCAGCTCACCCCACAGCGTACGGACGACCACGCCGTCGTGCTTCTTGGTCTCCTCGCCGGGGGAGAGCGCGGTACCGACCAGGACCGCCCGCCTCGCCTTCGGAGCGGTCTTGAGCTTCGCCTCGGTGAGCACCTCGTCGACCCCAAGTAGCTTGCCCTTGGACTCGCCGAAGAGGTGATAGAGCGCGAGGAGCGAGTGCGTCTTGCCGCCGCCGAAGTTCGTCTGAAGCTCGACAACGGGGTCTCCGCCGGTGCCCGCAACGCGCTGAATCGCGCCGACGAGGAGATCCTTCAGACCCGCGGTCATGTACGTGCGCCGGAAGAACTCGGCAGGGTCTCGGTACTCGTCGCTGCCCTCCCCGCGGTGAACTTGGGCGAGATCGGCGGCGAACTCAGCCTGCATGTAGCGCCCTGATGCCACGTCCTTGTGCGGCATCACAACCTCGCGCCATGGCTTGAGGCCGGCCTTCGTCGCCATGTCGATGGCGAGAGGATTCTTGGCATCCACTCCCTTGAGCTGGGCAAGCGCGAGCTGCTGAAGGTCTTGTTTCAGCTTGCCGCACTCCTCCGCTTGAGTTCGGGCGTGGACCGCCTCCAGGAGGCGCTGCGCCGTGTCGATGGCGCGGTAGGTGTCGTCGTTCGTGAACTTCTCGTCGTGGGCGAGCTTGTTGCGCACGTCGCGCAGCTCCATTGCGTAGTTCCGGTCGATCTGCTGGAGCGAGGTCCGGAAGACGTCATTCCAGTAGTCCTGACCGATGGCCTTGAGCAGCGCCTGGTTGTCCCAATTGACGGAGCCGTCGCGCCCAGCTCGCAGGTTCAAGCGATGGGCAGCGTCGTCCTGCCACTTCGCGCCGAGACGTGTCCGCATCTCGCGTTCGACGAAGGGTTGGAGCCCATCCCGAAGGATGTCGAGAGCCTTGCGGACACGATCGCGCGTGGAGATCACTTCTTGCCTCCCCCGAAGAGTTCCTGCTGACCCTTCGAAGACGCCTTCTTCTTGGCGCCCTTATTCTTCGCCGGCTTGCTTGGAGCGGCGGGTTGCACCTCGTCACCGGGCTTCGCCGCGAGCTTCTCCAGCTCGGGCCATGCGAGGATCAGGGTGTTATAGGAGCGGGCGTCCTCCGCCCACTTTCTCCGCTCGCACGTGTTGTAGAGGCGGTAGGCGAGTTCGCGCGTAGCGTCCGCCGAAGGCCCCAACTTCTTGAGGAGCCTGGCCGCCGCCTCCTCGCCCTCCTCTTCGAGGTAGCGGATCATGTGTTGGGTGAACTCCCAAACCGTAGGGCGCTCGTCCGCGGCGGGGTCGTAGTCGAGCGGTCGCATCTCGGCTCGCTTGAGGATCCGAACCTTGCCGGCCGCGCTCTTGCAGATGCCGGCCTCGACGACCCCGCTCACCGACACGTTTCTCGCCTTCGCCAACGTCTCCGCATCGCCAAAGGGTCCGGGGTCCCACCCGTGCTGCTCGTACCAGGTGATGGCGAACCGCGTGTCGGCGTCGAAGTCGCCCTCGCCAGACGAGAGATACTCGTCGAGCACTTCGTTGATGAGTTGGAGGGCAGCCCGCACGGTCATCGGTGAGCCATCGGCCTCCAGCACCTGGGAGTGACGGGAGAAGATGGCCATGCCAGGGCCGATCGACGCTTGAGCCACGTCCACGGGCGCGATGTTCCCCTGCTGGAGCTTCTTCAGTGCGTCGGGCAATTCGCGACGAAGCACACGGCGAAGCGCTCCGCGAGTGGTCGTCGGTGCGTCGTCGGGTCGTCGTCGGCAAACCAGGACGACAGAGGAGGCGAGAGCATTCGCCTCCTGACTGTTGGAACGCCCCTCGCGCTCCGTTCGGATGGGAAGCGTCGCCTCCAGTAGATGCCCCGACTCGTAGACGGCGGAGAGAAAGGTCTCCCAACCCGTTGACGAAGCACCGGACTCGCCCACCTCGCTCTGACGGAATGCGTAGTATAGAGTCAGCGGCGCGAACCCGGCGGGGGTTGCGAGACGTTGGAGAACCGTTCGCATGCCGCTGATGAAGAACTCTTCCGCAGCGTCCCGACTCCCGTGCCGATAGGCGGCGGCGATCAGCTCGCCGCGCTTCGGAACGAGCATCGTCCCGAAGACATCGGGAAAGAACTCGCGCAGAACGCGGCGCATCCAGACGTAGAAGAAGTCCGAGAGGTCGCCGTAGCTGATGTTGTCGTAATAAGGAGGATCGGTCGAGACGATCGCCCGCGACTCCGAAAAGGCAGCAGCGTCCTGAAGAAGGGCCGTACCCGGAGGTCCCTTGCGCGGTAGCGCGTCGAGAACCTCGGAGACCCACTGGACATGGTTTCCCCAATTCCCGACTGCGTCGCTGAAGGGGTTTAGCTCCGCGAAGTCCCACGTCATGGGGATCGCCTGCCTCGCGAACGTATCGCGGTACTTCCCGTATCCGGGAATGAAGCCGCAGATAGACGATGACCAGTCTGCGAGCTTCGATAGGCAGAACGTAAGATACACCGCGAGCGCGCTTCCATAACCGTCGCGTGATTGGTCGTGGCCACTCGCTTCGACAGCAAGCGCAACCGCTCGCGGAATCAGCTCAGCGAACGTGCCCAACGCGACAAGTTGTCGCCGCGTGAAGAGGCTTCCCCACGTCGTCATTCCGTACGAGTAGCAAGTGCCCCCCGTAAGCCTCGCCGGAACCTCACCCTCGGGCGACCACTCTGGAGTTGCCGAGTTGGCCGCGTGCTCCATCGCGCGCGTCGGAGCGACGTAAGCGCGGTCCTTCTTGCCCTGGACGACGACCGCCATGAGGCGCGCCCCGAGGCGCCCTGCCATGCCCTCCGCTTTGATGTACTCCGGCTCGATCGGGCTTTTCGACAAGACGCAGCGGAAGTTCGCGCCGCGACCGAGCTTCGTGCCAGCGCCAACCGCGTCCGGGTTCTTCGGTGGTCCCTGACGAACGTGGAAAGAGTACTCCCTTTCGCTTACTACAGGATCGATCCAGACCTCCTTGCCAGCCTTGTTCGAGAGCCAGAAGCTCGACACAAGAGGCACATGGCAGCCCTTGAACGCAGGGTTTGGACTTTCGACCGTTCGAGCCCACAGCCAAGCGACAACGGTCCCGTTGCCACCCCCGGCCTCCTTGGGCAGTGCAACTTCGGGATACAGGTGCCCGATGCGTTTCCTGGCTTCGCGCAGAACCCACGTGCCGTAGTGGCGCACGTCCTCTGCAAGTCCGGCCGCACCCGGCCAACCTTCGATACGCTT
>JBGTSH010000017.1:0-60049 GCA_041940405.1 Polyangiaceae bacterium | reverse complement strand
GGATGACCAAGGAGCCCTGCGGGCGACGGAACTTGGCCCTCGGATTGCTTAGGGGGAGTTGCAACTCCCGGTACCGCATTCGCGCGGGCCGCTCATCTCCGAGGCCAGCATGAGCATCGTCATTGGAACCGACTTTTCAGCGCCTTCGACTTCGGCGGCTCGAGCCGCGGCCTGCATCGCTGCACGAACCGGCGAGCGCTTGCTGATCGTCCACGTCGTCGACGAGCTGGGAAAGCTGGAGGTCGGAGGCTTGGCAAGCGCCTTCCACGACCGCGCACGTGAACGCCTACGCGACGCCGTATCGGCGGCTCGAGAGCTCGGCGCGGCAGCAGAAGGCCTCTTGCGGGACGGTGACGCGGCGGATGCGCTCCGCATGGTTTGCGCCGACGAGAGTGCGCGGCTCTTGGTGCTCGGAGAGGGTGGGCGCAAAGCGGCGCTCGGAGGGCTGGTGCGCAACGTTCCTTCCCGCCTCTTTCGGCGGCCGGGGCCTCCGTGGATCGTCGTGAAGGACCCGGAGCCGTTCGTCTCGTGGGCGCGCGGCGACAAGGCGCTGAGAATCACGGTCGGCAGCGATCTGTCGGCGACGTCGGCCGAGGCGATCCACTTCGTGGCGAGCCTCGAGTCGATCGGGCCGCTGGACGTCCAGATCGCGCACGTCGCATGGCCGCCGGCTGCGCATCGTCGCGCAGCCGTTCACGGTCCGATGGCTCTCGATCACCTGCGCGAGGACGTGAGCGAATCGATCCGTCAGGAACTAAATCGCCAAGCCCGCGGCGCGTTGGGAAGGTTGCCTTTCGCGGTCGAGCTCGCCCAGTCCTTCGGCCGTCCGGAGTCGGAGCTGATCCATATCGCCGAGGCATTCGAAGCGGACCTGGTCGTGCTCGGCTGCCGGAGAAAGTCGTGGCGGCAGCGAATCTCGGCGCCCGCGGTAGCGGTCGGGACGCTGCGTTCCGCTCCGATGAGCGTCGCACTGGTCCCTTCCAGCTCACCGGGTGGGGGAGCGAACGATGAGCGCCCCTGATGCTCACGCAAACGATGCGCGAAGCGCAGATACTCACGAAGGGAACGCCCCATGACGACGCGAGACATGACGACGATGACCGAGCAACTGCGCCTGCGGCTCGGTGGGATCACGACCGCGGCAGCGGAGCATTCGCTCTGGGCGGTGGTGGACGCCATCGGTGAAGCACTCACCCGCGACGAGGCTCGCGCTCTCGCGGTGCACCTTCCGGAGCAGCTCTCCGACCTGGTGCGGAATGCAGCCCGGCGCGAGCGGCGAGGCGAGAGCCTGGAGGAGATCGTCGATGGCGTCTCCTGGCGTGAGAACGTCGACGCGAGCAAGGCTCGAGAAGTCTTGGTGGCGGTATGCGGGGTCCTCGCAGACGACATCCCCGACGAGGTCGGCAAGAAGCTCCGCGCTGACCTGCCCCCTTCGCTCGCGACGCTGATCGCGTCCCGACCTCCGGCGATACGGCTCGAGGAGCGGGTCGTGCCGCCTCGCCCCGCCGGGATCCATGTTGGCGACGGCCCATCCCGGAACCTCGCGACCCATCAGCGAAGCGCGGCCGGAGATCGCCCACACGCATTCCGTCGCTCGGAACGACGACCCCCACGGCGAGAGCAAGCTGTCCAGCGGTCATTGACGGCGATACGCAGCCTGAGATCGCAAGGGCTGCTGCCCCGACCATCGTGTCAGGTTGACGCAGACGTGGAGCGCCGGCTCGACGTCGAGCGGCTCGACGAATGCCAGCAGCTCGTCCGGTGGACGATGAAGAGTCAGCGTGGCTGGAGCGCTCGACGAATCTGACGGAGCAGCTCGCTCGCACCGAACGGTTTCGTGAGGTGCGGCGCGCGGAGCTCGGCGAGCTTGCCGCGTGCGTACCCCGTCATGTAGAGGACGGGCAGCGTGGGATTCGACTTGCGGGCTTCTTCTGCGAGAGCTACCCCGCTGCCTCCGCGCAGTACGACGTCGGTCAAGAGCAGGTCCACGGCATGGTGGCGGAGCATCTCCACTGCTTCTTCCGCCGACCCGCATTGGATCACCTTGCAAGCTGCCCGTTCGAGGACGTCGGACACGGTGGAACGGACGAGCTCGTCGTCATCGACGACCAGGATCGGCTCGCGGCCCTTGAGCTCCGGTCCTTCGTCCGCGGGCTCCGGATTCTGTGGATCCGCCGCCATGTCGCCGAGGGGGAGGTACACCCGAAAGGTCGTCCCGTGTCCGAGCTCGCTGTAGACCTCGACAAAGCCGCCGTGCTGGCGCACCACGCCGTCGACGACCGCGAGGCCGAGGCCGGTGCCCCGCTGCTCGCGCTTCGTCGTGAAGAAGGGCTCGAAGATGTGCGCCATCGTGTCGCTCGACATCCCGGCGCCGTCATCCGACACCGATAGCCGCAGGTATCGTCCCAGGGGCACCTTTCCTTGGCCTGCGACGGTGTCGGAATCGATCGTAATTCGCTCCGCGTCGATCGTGATCGAGCCCTGGCTGCCAAGGGCGTCGCGTGCGTTGACCGCGAGGTTGAGGAGGACGCGCTCGAGCTCGACGCGATCGGCGACGATCGCTCCGAGCCCCGCCTGCGCGCTCAGATGGAGCGCCACCCCCGCGGGGAGCGTGGGCCGAATGAGGCTCTCGATCGCACCGAGCAGGTCCTCGACATTCACCGGGTGCTTCTCGAGCACCTGCCCGCGCGCGTAGGACACGAGCTGACGGGTGAAATCGCGGGCCCGCATCGCGGACTGTTCGATGCCTACGAGGTAGCGCTTCGCGCGGTGGTCACCGACCTCTAGCGCGGCGAGCTCCGCACTGGCCAGGACCGTGACCAGCACATTGTTGATGTCGTGGGCGATCTCCCCCGCCATGCGCCCGAGCGCGTGCATCCGCTCGTTTGCCGCGCTCTTCTCCTCGGCCTTCCGCCGCGCCTCCTCGGCGCGCAGTCGGCCGATGACCACCCCAACCAGCGAGCCCACCTGAACGATGAAGTCGAGCTCTTCCTCGGTCGGCACAATCACGCCTTCGTCGGCGAACGTCAGCACGACCATCGGACCGATACGAGCGTCCCCCTCGAACATCGGCACGCAGATCGCCGTGCGGTTCCCGTGCATTGCCACCAGCTTCTGATCGGCTTCGGGGTCCTGACGAAGGTCCGGGATGACGTACGGCTCACGAGCCGCCAGCGACCGCTGCAACATGCGGTCGTTGGCCACGTCGATCAACGCAACATCCAGGTGCACGAGGTCGGGCTTCGGCTGAGCCCAGCCGACGACCTCCATACGTCTGCCGCCATCCGCGATCAGGTGGATGATCACCCGCTCGTAACGGGTGTTCTCCGAGATCGAGGTGCGCACGCGATCGACGACCTCTTCCAAGGTCGTCGCTCCATAGAGTGCACGTGATAGGGAGAGGAGAGCGTGCGTGCTCATGCGTTTTTGCGCTCGTCGCGAGCGATATCGATGCTTTCCTTGGCGAGCCTGATAACGAGCGGGCCCAGCAGGAGGCCCCAGCCGCCGATCAAAGAGAAGCCCCCGAGCATCGACGTCAGGACCACGAGGCTCGGTAGCGCGAGGTGACCGCGGCGCGCGAGCGTGGGGCGCAGCACGTTGTCGATCGTGCCCACGACGAGCAAGCCGATGATGGCGAGCACGACCGCAGCAGCCGGTCGTCCTTGGGTTGCCAGCCCGATCGCGACGGGAACCCACACGAGCGCAGTCCCGATGCTCGGAATGATCGAGACGAACAGCGTCAGGAGTCCGAGCACCACGGCTCTGGGGACGCCGAGCGCAACATAGGCGGCGGTGGCGACCGCTGCTTGCGCGAGTCCGGCGCCGCCGATGCCGACGAAGAGGCCCCGTCCAGTCTCGACGAATGCGGCGCCCAGTCGATCGACGTCCGAGGATTTCAGCGGCGCGTTCTCGACCAGCCATTGCCAGGTCCGACTGCCCTCGGCGAGCGTGTGATAGGTCGTCAGCACCAGGAGCAGCAGCCCCAGAAGCACGTCGGTGGCAACTGCTGCCGCGCTGGAGATGACGCCCCACGCCGCCCCGCCGTGATCGCGAACCAGACCCATCCACGCGTCGGGGTCCGCCGGTGCAGCGGTGGCACCGCTGGGCGTGACGAGGAGCTCGAAAGCCGTCGTCCCGGATGAAGGGCTGGCGAGCCTGCGAACGAGCAACATCGCCTCGCGACCCAACGGGAAGAGTATGGCGACGACCGGAGCCACGACGGCCAACAGACAGGCCACGGTGACGGCCGCAGCGGCGCGATGCCGCCCACCAGCGATCGCGACCATCGGTGCCGCGAGCGGTCGTAACGCGAGCCCGATCCAGACGCCGACGATCAACCACGGGGCGAACGGAACGGCGACTGCAGCCGCGGCGGCGAGCAGCGCAAACAAAAGGACCCGCCGCGCGACCTCCGGTCCCATCGACCTAACCGCGCTTCGCCAGCTCGAGCAGCTGCTGCTCGAGGGCGAGCGCCTCGTCGAGTCTTCCACTTTCCAGCAGCACATCCAGGCGAGCGTCGGCCATGGCGAGTACCTTGGAAATCAACTGAACTCCGTCGTGGGTCAAGCACCGATCTCCCTGGATCGCCCGCTCGCGCGGATTCTCGGTTTAGGATTCGTGAGAGATGGTCGGTCGAAAGCGCGACGCCCCACTGCAAGCTCGAGCGCCAACGATCGCGCCGGCGGTGGTGACCCCTCTCGGCGCCACCGTCTACCTCGCCGCCTCGGGCTACGAAGCGGAGCTCCACAAAGAGCTCGGTGCAGACGCAAAGGCCCTCGGATCTGGCGGGCGGCTCTTCGTGGCCCCCGGGCCTCCGCGCCCCGCGGCGTGGGCGGCCAACGTCTGGTTCGACCCGGTGCGGATCGAGTTCGACTCGATCGCCCAGGGCGCACGCGCTCTCTCGGCGCTCGGCAACAACTGGGCGCTCGCGCCTTCCGGCCTCTTTCGCCGCGCGACGTTGCTCGGCGAGCGCGTCCCGTTCCGATCGGCCAAACCGATCGTGTTTCCCTCCTCGCCTCCACCCATCGGTTCGTGGACGCTGATCGAAGCTGGCACAATCGTCGCAGCCGCGCGTTGCTCGAGCCCCTTTCCCAACGGCGAAGCACGCTTCGTCGAGGATCGCGAGCATCCGCCCAGTCGCGCATACCTCAAGCTCTGGGAAGCGCTCACCATCGCAGGACGGCGTCCGGGTCCGGGTTCGCGCTGCGTCGACCTGGGTAGCAGCCCGGGCGGCTGGACGTGGGCCCTCGAGCGGTTGGGAGCGCGCGTTCTGAGCGTCGACAAGGCACCGCTCGCATCGAACGTCTCGGCGCTCTCTCGCGTGAAGTTCCTGAAAGAGAGCGCGTTCGCGTTGGATCCGGCATCGGCGGGCCGCGTCGACTGGGTGGTCTCCGATGTCATCTGCTACCCGGCGCGCATCGTCGGCCTGGTAGACCGGTGGCTCGAGGCGCATCCGGGCGCGAGCTTCATCGTGACCATCAAGTTCCAAGGCGCGACCGAGATGACGCCGCTCACGCCCCTCTATCGAGTCGAAGGCAGTCGCCTCGTCCACCTCCACCACAACAAGCACGAGCTGACTTGGATCCGGATCGCCCCGGGACCTCCGCGCGACGGCAAGGGCTAACCGCGAGCGGCCGTGGCGCACGGCCCTCGAGTGTCGTAACCTCCGGGTTGCAGATGAACGCGCTCGATGCCCTTGGGAACCCGGTTCGTCGTCAGATCCTCGTCGAGCTCCGGGAGCGACCGCTCGCCGTGGTGGACCTGGCCCATCGATTTCCGATCAGCCGCCCCGCGGTCTCCAAGCACCTTCGCATGCTCGAGCGGGCGGGGCTGGTCGAGGCGCACGCCGAAGGAACGAAGAGCGTGTACGCGGTACGAGTGCAGGGCTTCGCCCCGGTTCGTGCCTTCCTCGATGAGTTCTGGGACACCGCGCTCCATCGTCTGAGCGCGCTCGCCCGAGAAGAGGCCAAAAGGAGGCGTGGCTCGTGATCGAGAAGTCGGTCGTGTTGCCGTGCTCGGTAGAGGAGGCCTTCGCCCTTTTCGCCGGCCGAATCAATGATTGGTGGCCGCCCGAGCGCCGGCACCATTCGCATCCGGACAGCGTGATCGCCCTGACCAAGGAGCGCCTGTTCGAGACCGATCCGTCGGGTCACGCGGTCGAGCTGGGGCTCGTGCGCAGTTGGGAGCCACCGTTCCGCATCGTGCTCGACTGGTACCCCGGCACGGATTCGGAGCACCCGACGGAGGTGGAAGTTCGCTTCATGCCGGTGGGGACGTTCACGCGCATCGAGGTCAAGCATGGCCCCGGCCCCGCCAGCATCGAGCTCTTCCCGACACGCGCTCCACGGTACGCCGCATCATGGGATCTCGTGCTCGGGGCGCTCCTGCGCGCGGCTTCAGCTTGACGGAAAGGAAACCACGCGGTTACCGTTGAGGCGCAAGGCTCGAAAAGCCCGCTTGATGCTTCGATGATCGAAGCCGAAAGGACGGCGTGATGACGAAGGTCAAAGGCAAGGGCACCGAGAAGGATCCTTGGCAGCTGAAGACGCCTCCCGGAACGGCCGAGTTCACGGCGTACCGTGACGGTGGGGCAGAGCCCCCGGCGCTCGTGGTTCAGGTGGGCAAGACCCAGCTTCGCTATCAGCTCCGGTGCATCGAGGATCTCCACGCGCACCTGCGCGAACACGGAGATTGGGTGGCCCTCGGATCGGCCGACGAGCAAAAGCCGGCGAAGGACGGCACGGTAGAGGCGTGGGGGCGGTCCAAGGACAACCCCGTCGCGGGCTGGTACGGGCTCAAGAAAGGACTGCGCGGCCGCTTCGGAATGTACGTGCCGCCGGTGTTGGAAGCGCTCGGTCTGGCTGAGGTCGAACACGGTCCCCGGAACAATCGGATGCGCGCGCTGGAGGGGAAATGATGCCCAAGAAACACATCATGGTGCGCTACCGGGTCAAGGCCGGCTCCGCCGCAGAGAACGAACAGCTGATCGCAGCCGTGTTCGCGCAGCTGCGCGAGACGCTCCCGGCCGATCTCACGTACAGCGCGCACAAGCTCGACGACGGCGTGAGCTTCGTGCACCTGGCCGAGATCCGCAGCACGGATGGCAGCAATCCGCTCACCGGCTTGTCGGCGTTTCAGGCGTTCACCCGCAATCTCCGCGACCGCTGCGAGGAGCCGCCGGTCTCGGTCGAGCTACAGCAAGTGGGCGCATACTCGGCGCCCGAGCACTGACCCGCTTCGCCGCCGCTATCAGGACGGCGCCTGCATCACCTTCGACGGATCATTGGTCCTGAGAGCTGAGGGCCGAATCGACCCACGCCCGGAGGTTTTCGGGCGTGGCGGTGGCCGTGAGTCGGTGATCGTCGTCCACCTCGATCGAGCGCGCGCTCGTTCCGGCGACGAGCGCGCGGGAGTGCTCGATCGGCACGGTCTCGTCTTGTCGGCCGTGAACGACCACGACGGGTCCTGAGTCCGAAGGCAGCTCGAGCGGCTGCGTCTGCGCCCGCGCCGCGAAGAGGCGGTGAGCGGGGCAGAGGAGGACGGTCGGCCCGCGCCACTCGCCGCTTGCGAGGAGCGCGAGCGCGACGGCCCCTCCGAACGAGGAGCCGACGACTGCGTCCACCTGGTTCTTACGAAGCAGCTCTCGCTGCACGTCCAGGCTGCGCTGGAACACGCGTCGGAAGAAGTGCGGTCGTGCGGCTTGCGTCATGATCGCCGACGCCGCGCCAGCAGCGGCGGCACCGCGGAGACCGAACCGGCGGCCTGCGGCGAAGAGCATGACACCGAGCGCGGCGAACCATCCGATGACGGCTGGGTCCCTGGTGGCCGCCGAGCGGCCGCACGGCATCTGCCCAGCGACGACGCGGAAACCGGCAGCCTCCAGAGCGAGCGCCTTCTTTCCGCGGGGGCCGGACTCCAGGCCGTGGATGAACAGCACGGTGCGGGGCATGGGCTCTCATGCTCTGGCGTCAGCAGCCCAGCATCAATAGCTTGTGCCGATGCTCTCCCTGATCCCCAAGCCGAACCTCCAACCGGCGGAGCTCAAGCTGCTCCGGTCGTACAGCGACACAAGCATTGGAGCGATCCGCGAGGCGAGCGAGAGGGGGGAGTCGACCACCGCGACGCTGGCTCTTCTCGCGGCGATTGTCGGTTGCGGCGGCGAGCAACCGCCGGAGGCAGGCCCCGCAAGAAAAGTCACCACGCCGAACCCTTGCGCGCAGTACCGTCAGGCAGTCGAAGACGCGGGGCGAACGCAGGGGGACACGGAGGCCGAGGTGGTCAACTCCTGCGGATGCTCGTTCTCGATCCGCACGAGCGCCGACAAGGCAGCGGCGCTTCGCGACACGTATCCGGAATGGAAGCGCGCCCGCTGCGAGGTGAACTGCGACACACCCTGCCCTGCGATGGGTCGGTAGGCCACGCCGAATCTCGCTCTTACTCCAGTATGATGCCGACACGAGCGGAGCGCAGGTGACCTGCGATAGGGCGCCGGCCGTTAGAATCCGGAGTGCCGTTCGGTGTAGGTCCCGGTAGCGGGGTCGAACAACCAATGCAGATCGAGGTCGGCGAACTCCCGCGGGCGCCAGCCCTTTCCACGGATGCCGAAGCTGCTCAGCGTGGCGTCTTCGAAACGCTCGCTCTTGAGGAATGGATTTCCGAAGTCGACCATCGTCTTCACGCGGCCGTCCGCCCCCGCGCGGAGCACGCGAAGGGCGACGACGTCGGGAGGCCCGGGCTCGCCTTCATCGATGATTTCGACGAGCACGTCGATGCCCTGGGGCCGAAGTGCAGACTTTCGCACCTTCGAGCTTGCCGCGTCCCAAATCAGGACGGTATCGACTGCGATACCTGCTTTGTGAGAGGTCACCACTCGCCTCCCGAGGGCGGTGCGTTCTTGGATCTCGACGTCGCCGCTCGACGCGAGGGTCCGGCCCGAGGGGACGGGTGTATCGACGATTACCGGACTCTTCATGGGAGGCGGTGTCGCGGCGCCACCGACCTTTGGCCCGTCCAGCTCGAGGAACCGCAATGCAGGGGCTGCCTCGCTCGCGCGGTAGATGGCGAAGACGTGGGCTCGCGCCTCGGACGTCGCGCCGATCGGGCTCGGCCACAAGAGCTCGGCGATCTTGCCGGAGCGCGCCCCAGGGCTCACCGGGGCCGGCAGCGTTACCTTGGCATAGGTGGGTGCTCCGCTCGCGGCTCCCACGCCGAGCTGGACCGAGCGAACCGGGAGCTCGCTGATCCACGGAAGATCGTCGGCGGGTACGCGGAGCTCGAACGTCGTCGATTCGCCCCGAGAAAGCACCGCCCCGGTCGAACCCGGCGCCGGACGCCCTGCTGTTCGCACCCCGTCGCTCGCCAGCTCGTACTCCGCTTCGAGGAGCGTATGCAGCTCTCCGAGCTTCGCCTGCTGCGCGACGAGCGAGCTCTTGCATTGGGCGAACGATGCGCCCGAGAACACCGCCTCACACTCGACATCCCAGCGATAACCATCACGCGTCCTGACGAGCGGTGCACCTCTTTGCGAGCCCACCTGCAGCGAGACGTAGACTGCCTTCGTGTTTGCCGGCATGCGACCGGCGACGACCAATGCCGCCGGTGTCATCGCCAGGCGCGCGGTCCACGTCGAGGCGACAGGAACGTCCCACTCCGCGAGATCACCGTCGATCCGGAGGCCCTTGGGCTCGGCGCCGATGGCGGCGATGGGCGTGCTCGGCTTCGCCCGAGCAGTCGCCGCAGGCACCGGCGCCACCGTCACTTTCTGGGTGGAGCTCGCGGACGACGCGGACCCAATCCACTGTCCCGGACGTGGGCCGTCACGTCCGGGAGCCGGCGTCGAGGTGCACGCGGTCGCGCACAGCGCGGCAACGACAAGCCTCCTCCACTCGCTCCGCATGCCCTCTCGCCTTTCTGGACGCTGAATCGAAGATTCTTACACGCTCGGGGAGGAAAGGGCAGGGCCGCGAGCCCGAGCAACGGCTGGCGTTCTGCGTCACCCCGTCGACACAAGGTGCTCGCGCGCGGCTCGTCGCCATGCTCTTCATGTCCGGGTGGTCCTCTTCGCCCGAGCTGGCTCGAGCCCGTCGTGAAGCGTCGCGCCTACTCTGTCGCTGCGTTTGCGTCGTTGGTGCTCGCGTGCTCTGCGCCGGCGACCGCCCCTCCGCCGTGTTTGCCGCCGCCTGCAAAGGCTACGACCGCCGTCAGGATGTCACGGCCGGCTTCGACGAGCGACGGGGCCGCGCGTGTGGCCAAGAACCCGTGTTTCCCCGGAGGGCCGCCGGCCGCGCAGTCGGCGCCGGTGACGCGTGATCCGGATCCGTTCTGCATGCCGCTCAATCAGCGGGAGGTCACGCGTGTCGAGGCGAGGCTGAGAAAAGAGATCGAAATCCCGGACAAGCCGGCGAAGCTCGTCGTCGACTTCGGATGCGACGTGCTCGCGGGCGCCGTCGTCGAGGTCGTCTTCGAGGACGGCTCCGCACACGGAGGCTCGCTGCGCATCGCGCGGCTGAAGCGCGAAGAGGGACGATTCGAGCTCCATGTGCTCGAATCGTCCGCCGCGGCCGACGGACGCAAGCTGGAGAAGAAGACCGGCGAGGTTGCGGCTCATTTCGTGGACAAGGTGGTCGCCCGCGCACGGGTCGCGATGCTCGCGCGCCCGCACATCGTGCCGCTGCAAGACGACAAGGGCTCGTTCGCCATGGGCCCACGCTCGTTTTCGAGCTGGGAAACGCGCCTACAGCTCACGCTGACCGACGACGACGGCGCCCGTATCCAGCAAGGCTTCACCGGATACAACTCTACAGCCAGCCGGCCCGACCTGGTCCGCATGGGAATGGCGACCGAGGATATCGAGAAGCTCGTTTCATCTGCACAGCTGGAGCCTTCGACTGCGGACGAGGACGACCGGGTGTTCTTCACCCGTCGCTTCATCTCGATCCTCGATGCGAAGCCCGAATGGTGGGTCGCGGAGCGCTACCTCGAAATGGTGCGCGTGCTCGGCACACCCGACGCGCTCCCCGTCGTCGTCCGAACAGCGGTCGAGCCGGTCACCTCGGGCCCTGCGGATGCGCGGCGGCGCGCGGCTGCTCTCACCGCCATCGCAGCGCTCGCGGGGTGGGACCCACGCGCCGGAGGCGACGGCAGAGTGCTCACGGACGAAGAGGCGGCGGCTCGGGTGGCGAAGGAATGCTCGCCGTCGGCGAGCCCCGCGGACGCTCCTTAAGCGGAAGCGCTGACCGCTCGGGCGAAGTCGAGCGGCGAGACGACGCCGACGACGCGGCGGTCCTCGATGACGAGCACGCGGCGGGCGCGTGCCGCGGACGCGAGCGACGCGGCTCGATGGAGCGGCGCCTTGGCGTGCAGGCAGACGAGCGCGTAGTTCATGACCTCTTCGACGGACGTTTCGGCCGGCATCGCACGTGAAGCGAGCGCTTCGCGTTGCGAGAAGATTCCCACCGGCCACCCCTCTTCATCGATCACGACGACGCCGGTGACGTTCGCGGCGCGGAGCCGATCGGTGGCGTGCGCGATCGTCGCCGTCAGGGGGATGGTGAAGGCCGGCTTGGACATCACGGCGCCGATGGGCAAGAGCACGCGCTCGGTGATGATGGCGCGCAGCAGATCCAGCGTCGAGAACACCCCTCGGAGCGCCTCATCGTCCTCGACGAACACGCGATGGATCCGTGCCTTCACCATGCGGGCCGCGACTCGGGACAAGTTCTCCTTCGGGCCGGCGGTAACGACCGGTCGTGTGGCGATCTCGATCGCCGTCCTCGCCGCAAGCGGCGCGAGTGGGCCGCCGTGCCCTGCAGCCTCACGCCGCCCCGAGCGGAGCAGGTCCGTTCGCGAAACGACGCCAATCGCGCGCCGGTCTCTCACGATGGGCACCGCCGAGCAGCCGCGCTGGTCGAGCGCAGCTTGGGTCTCGACCAGCGACGCATCGGATCGAACGCTCACCACGTCCTTGACCATGAACCGCTCGACCAAGCTGGTCAGATGGGACTTCGCTATGTGCTGCTCGGCGGCGACACGTTCGTTCTTGGATGCGTGCACGATAGGGCCTTTCTGCAGCGGGTCTCACGCTCGTCTTCGCACGCGGCATGCCAGCGCTTCAGGCCGCCGGTCTCAAAACACGCTTATGCGGCCGGCAACCAATGCCTTCGTCAGCTCCGGTAAGGCTTGAGGCTCACAAAGGGGGCAGTCGCCGCCTCGGCCAATGCGTCGCATATCGAATTTGGGTGTCCGAGCCCTTTGCGCTCCACGACCTCACACGGCGCATCGGCAGGGCTCCCGGCCACCGAATCGATGACGAGGTTCATCTCACACGTCCTGGAACAACAGGATCGGGACGCTCGGCAGCTGCGAGCCCACACGCACGAGGCCCGGCTCGCCGCGCCCGAAGGCGTCCGCACCGGACCAGATCCCACGCCAGTCTCCGTCGGTCGCTTTGGAGCCGACGCGGACCGTCATGTTCCAGAGCGTATCGAGCTGTTCGCCTCCGGCATCATGCCGGACGTGTCCCGTCCAAGCGGAGATCGATCCGTCGGCGCCGAACGGAACGAAGAACGCGATCTGGTCGCCCGAGATGCGCCCCGTGACGGGGAACGATTCCCCTTTGTGAATGCCGACGCCCGGCTCGAACCGTCCGCTGAGGGCACCACCGGATTGAACCAGATGAAGAATGGAGTGGTGCTGATTGTGCCAAACGCCTGTGATGTCGATCGCCATGTTCGTCTCCGCGTTGCTGCGCCAGCGCCGCCCCGTCTTCGCCAGGTGACTGCAAACGGCGCACCAGTCGCCCGAATCGCGTGGAGCGGTGCAGATCTCCGGGGCGCCAGAGCGCGTTTGCAGCGCCAGGCGCAACCACTGCGCGCGTGCGTCGATTCTTCCCTCACGTGATCGGTGGTCCCGCAGTTGCAGCTCCCGCCTCAGTGGCAGCCACACTCGGCTTGGTTCTCTCCGGCGGAGGCGCACGCTCTGCTTACCAAGCGGGTGTCTTGCGCGGCATCGCCGAGGTGGCGAAGGCCCGCGCGTGCCCGTTCCGGGTACTCTCGGGCGTGAGCGGCGGGGCGATCAACGCCGCTGCAGTCGCAGCGGTAGCGGACGACTTCCACCGAGCGACACTCCGGCTCTGGGACACCTGGGCGACCCTCGTGACCGATGACGTCTTCCGGACGGACGCGCCGACGATCGCGCGCCTGGGGATCGGTTGGATCCGCGATCTTGCGCTTGGCGGTCTACTCGGCGGTAGCAAGTCGACGCATCTGCTCGACACGGCGCCGCTCCGGCGGCTCCTGGCCTCGCGGATCGACTTCGCACGGATACGCGAGCGCGTCCGCGACGGTACGCTTCACGCGGTTGCTGTCACCGCCACCGACTACGGGACGACAACCGCTATAGCCTTCTTCGACGGGCATCCGAGCATCGCAGGTTGGTCGCGGTCCGGCCGCGTCGGCCGCAGCGCCAAGCTCGAGCTGTCGCACGTCATGGCCTCCTCCGCCATCCCGCTGTTCTTCCCCCCTGAACGCGTCGATGGTGGCTTCTTCGGCGACGGCTGCCTTCGGCTGGCCGCGCCGCTGAGCCCGGCGATCCACCTCGGCTCGGACGCCATCCTCGCGATCGGCACCCGGTGCTCGAGGCCAGCGCTCGCGGAACGCGATGGTAGAGTGGCCCCGAACGCCGCGGACCTCTCCGCCCGTTCGCTCACGCAGATCACCGCGGCGGACCTCGCGGGCACCTTTCTGAACGCGGTCCTCTTGGACGCGCTCGAGGGCGACCTCGAACGAATGGAGCGCATCAACCGCTCGGTTGCCCTCCTGAGCGAAGCCGATCGAGCGGCGCACCCCGACAAGCTCCGCGTCATTCCGGTGCTCTCCATTCAGCCGTCGATCGATCTCGGAACGCTGGCTTTCGAAGAGTTCGACCACCTCTCCGCGACGCTCCGTTACATGTTGCGCGGGCTGGGCGCCTCGCACGAGAAGGGCTGGGATCTGCTCAGCTACTTGGCATTCGAGTCCGCGTACACGCGCCGCCTGCTGGATCTCGGGCTGGCGGACGTGAGAACGAGGACGAGCGAGATCGAGGCCTTTCTCGAGCGCGGTCGCAAGACGCCGCCGAATGAGTAACCAATCCGACGCTCACGCGCGTGTCGCTTCGAGGATCGGCAGCCGCGCCGCTCGCACCGCCGGCAGAATCCCTCCGAGCGTTCCCATGGCGACACCGAACGCAAAGGAGGCGAGAAGGATTGCCCAGGAAGGCTCGAACGCGAACCGGACCTCGGAGAATGTCTGAAAGTTCATCGTACGGATCTGTACGAAGCTCATCGCCGACGCGGCGAGGGCCCCCAGGGCGCCACCCGTAGCTCCGAGGAGCGCGCTCTCCACCAGGATGCTGACGAGCACGTTCCATTTCCGAAATCCGATGGCTCGCATCATGGCAAGCTCTCGGGTTCGAGCGGACACTTGCGCGTACATGGTGATCATCGCGCCGAGGATGGCGCCGCCGCTGAAGACCGTGGAGACGAAGAGCCCCAAGACGCGGATGAACGTGGCGGTCCCGCTCGCGGCCTCCTCCCAATAGAGGTCCTCTCGCTGCGCCTTGAGGGAAAAGCGCCGATCGCCCTCGATTCGTGCTCGAAATGCGTCGAACGAATCGCGTGTCTCCAGACCGACGATCGCGGAGCTGAACGCGGTCCGCTCGTACGCGCGAGCGAGCTTCTCGCGGTCGGTCCAGAGCTCCGACTCGAACGCGCCGCCGCGGGCGACCATGCGGCCGACGACCGGCCATCGTGTCCTCGCCATGTCGATCTCGCCCCCCACGAACGCCCCCTCGAAGCGGCCGACGAGGCTGCTTCCGATGAGGATCTCGGTGGTGCCGGCCCGGGGCATGCGGCCCTCGACCACCTGCACGTCCTTTCGGAGGCCGAAGCTGCCCTCCTCGACGCCGCGTACCGTGGCGTTGACGAATCCTCCCTCCTCACGGCTCAGCGCCACGAGCACCACCACCTCGCCCACGACGAGCGGGCGGCCCGATCCCGAGCGAGCGACCCCCGGGAACGTCTCGACGATTCGCGTGTCCTCTCGCGCGACGATGCTCGTAATTTCGGCCGTCGCGCCTTCGCGGAGGAGCACGACGTTGTCGGGGCTTCCGCCGGACCGCAGCGCCTCCTCGATGCCGTGCGAGAGCATCAGCACCGACGCGAATACGAAGACCACGAGCGAGAGGCCGACGACCGAGACGACCGTCGACAGGCGCCGAGCCCACAAGCTGCGGACATTGTAGTAGAGCGGAACGACCGCTCGCCTTCGAGAGGAGCCAGCCCTTCCAGCCGACATCTCAGACCTCTCTCCTCAGCCCTTCGGCGAGGGGAATGCGTGCGGCGCGGAGCGCGGGCAGGACACCCGCCAAGAGGCCCACGGCGAGCGCGGCTGCCGCGGAGAGGACGAGCGTCCCCGTCGAAAGGACCGGATCGGGAAAGCCGCCGAAGCTCTGCCGGACGATCCGGCCGAACGCCCCGGTGAGCCACGGCGCGGCGCCCAGCCCCAGCGCTGCCCCGGCGACGGAGACCAATGCGCTTTCGACGAGCACGAGCGCAATGACGTGGCGGGGGTGAAATCCGAGTGCTCGGAGCGTCGTGAGCTCCATGGTCCTCTCGCGCACGCCCATGGCCACCGTGTTGGCGACGACGAGGAGGATGATGCCGAGGATGACGTAGGAGACGATCTCGATTGCCGACAAGATGGCACCGGACATCGCCACGAACGCTTGCTGGAATGCGCGCTCGCTCTCGGTCTTGGTCTCGTAAGGTCCGTTGGCGAAGAGCGCATCGATCGTCGCGGCGAGCTCCGCCGAGCGGGAGGGGTCGTCGACGCGCACCGCGAAATAGCTCACCTTGTCCTGCGCGGCTTCGGGGAGGCGCTCGTTGATGCAGCGGAAGCCGAAGAGCATCGCCGTCGTATCGGTCTTCGGCGTCTTGCCGTCGTAGATCCCGCGCACGACGAAATCCCAGGTCCCCGGGTAGATCGTACCTTTGAGGCTGATCTGATCGCCAATGGTCCAACCGAAGCGGTCGGCGAGCTGGCGTCCGATCATTGCGCCGCAGGGATCGGCGTTCCACGCGGCGATCTGGCTCTCGGGCGCGAGGTACTCGTCGTAGACGGAAAAGAAGGTCCCCTGATCGACGTAGATGTTGGGAAAGAAGTCACGAAACCCTTCGCCGATTCGACCGCCGAACCAACCGCCGAAGGTCGCCTCGGTCACCCCGGGGATGGCCTCGATTCGCCTCAGGTGAGACATCGGCAGCGGCTGCGTAATCGACGCCTTGTTGCGGATCGCCAGCCGATCGGGCTGCGCCGTCTCCACGCCCGCGTACCAGAGCTCGATCACCGTGCGGAGGAACGCGAACGCGAGCACGCCGATGGCTGTCGCGAGGATCGTGAGGATCAGCCGGAGCGGGTTTCGTCGCACGTCTCTTCGGACCAGCGTCCCGAAGGTCACGTGAGCGCACCCTTGTCCAAGTGGCGTACCAGGTCGGCTCGCTCCGCGGCCAGCGGGTCGTGCGTCACCATGATGATGGTCTTCTTCAATCGGAGATGCAGCTCGCTCATCAGGTCGAGGATCTGGATCGCCGATCGCCGGTCCAGATCACCGGTGGGCTCGTCGGCGATGATGAGCGACGGATCGGTAACGATGGCGCGCGCGATGCTGACGCGTTGCTGCTCGCCGCCCGAGAGCTGCGGCGGCCGATGACCACTGCGGTGCGTGAGATCCACGGCCGCGAGCGCAGCCTCGGCGTGAGCTCGTCGCTCCTCGCGTCGTAGTCCGGTGAGGAGCAGCGGCAGCTCGACGTTCTCTTCCGCGGTGAGCACCGGCAAGAGGTTGTAGAGCTGGAAGATGAACCCCACGTGTCGCGCACGAAAGTCGGCGAGCTCGCCCTCCGCCAGCTCGGCCAGGTCCTGACCGGCTACCTCGACGGTTCCGGTCGTCGGTTGATCCAATCCGGAGATGATGTTGAGGAGCGTCGACTTTCCCGAGCCAGAAGGACCCATGAATGCCACGAAGCTCCCCGCCCCGATCTCGAGGTCGACTCCTTCGAGCACGGGGGTCTCGATTTCGCCACGACGATAGACCTTCGAAACGCCGCGCAGGCGGACCATGGGCTCTACGGGCAGCGCGACCGCCGCGGCCGTCATGACGGCTCCGCCTGCACGCGCAGGCGCTGGCCGTCGCGCACGTCCTTCGGAAAGCCTACCGCCAGCTTCGTCCCGGGCGGGGGGCCGGAGTCGAGGACCACCTCGGTTCCCGTGCGCTCCACGACCACGACGGGGCTCAGCTTGGCGCGACCGTCTTCGATGGTGACGAGCAGCGACTGTCCCTCTCGCTCCATGACGGCTCCGGCAGGAACGCGGAGTCGGGACTTCCCCTCGAGCTCTTGCTTCGAGATGTCCTTCTCCAGGAACGCGACCTTCACGCCCATGTCGGGGAGCGCGCCCGGTGGAACCTCTTCGAATCGCACCTTCACGACTGCGGTGGCCTTCGCGCGATCGACGGCCGGACGAACCGTGCCCGTGACCCCGCGGAAGACCTTGTCGGGGTAGGCGTCGAGGAACACGAGCGCGGGTTGACCCTGCTCGATTCGGCTCAGCTGGTCCTCGCTCACCTCGGCCTCGACCTCCAGCGCATCGAGATCGACGAGCTCCACGATGCCTCCGACATCGACCTCCGCGATCGTCGCCGGCGCGAGCACCGCGCCCTCGTCGGCGAGCTTGCGGACGACCGTCCCGGCGTATGGGGCGCGAACGGTCGTGTGGTCCAAGCGCAGCTCCGCCGCCGCGATGGCCGCGTCGCTCGTCGCGAGATCGGCCGCGGCCGCTCTCGCCTCGGCGGCGGCGGCGTCGTGCGCGGCTTCGGTGTCGTCGAGCAGCTTTCGCGCGAGCGCGCCGCTCTCGACGAGTGGCCGCGTCCGCGCGAGCTCGAGCCGCGCTTGCTCCGCGAGCGCCCTGGCTCGAGCTACGCGTGCCCGCGCCGTGCCGGCGGCTGCCTTCGCTTGCATGACGGCGACACGCTCCTCGTCGTCATCGAGGCGGGCCAGCACCTGCCCTGCTTCCACGCGCTCTCCCTCCTCGACCAAGAGCTGCTCCAGCCGCCCGGCGATCTTCGGCGCCACGATCGAACGCCGCCGTGAGGCGACGTACCCCGAGGCCGTCAGCTCGGTGACCCGCTCACCGGGCCGCTCGGCGCGCACTTGCGCCACGGTCACCGTGGGCGGCCGCGTCATTGCGAACACGGCCGCCGCGGCGAGCACCGACAGGAGCGCAACGATTGGCAGGAGCCGCCTTCGCAGCGAGCTCCGCTTTCTCTCGGTCGCGTGATCGATGCGGAGTCGCTCGGTGATGCTCTCGGGCGCGGTGAGCTGGGCCATGGCAATGGGCCGTCCAGCTCAGCCGTGCGAGCGCCATACCTGAGCGCACGCGGAGCTGGCATGCGCGATGCACTTTTCGTCGGCGAAGGGGACGCCATGACTCGCTTTCGCAACCGAGAGGAGGCTGGCCGAGAGCTCGCGGCCGAGCTTCACATCCAACCCTCGATGCGGCCGATCGTGCTCGCCTTGCCACGTGGGGGCGTCCCGGTCGGTTACGAGGTCGCACGAGCGCTGCATGCGCCGCTCGACGTGTGGGTCGTGAGAAAGGTCGGGGTACCTTGGCACGAGGAGCTCGGCATCGGTGCCGTCGCGGAAGACGGCTACCGATACATCAATCAAGAGACCGTCGCGCTGAGCGGGCTCTCGCAGGGCAATATCCATGAGCTCGTCAAGACGAAGGAACGCGAAGTCGAAGAGCGCGTCGGGCGATTTCGCAGCGGCCGCGAACGACCGGACCTTCGCGGCCGCACCGTGATTGTCGTCGACGACGGCATCGCCACCGGCGGCACGGTGCGAGCGGCCATCGCCTCGATCCGCGCACAGGCGCCAAAGACCATCATCCTCGCCGTGCCGGTGGCGTCGCGCCAAACCCTCCAGACGCTCGCGGCGCAGGTGGACCGCGTCGTGTGCCTGCTGATGCCGACCGACCTCTATGCCATCGGGCTCTGGTACCTCGACTTCGGTCAGGTCTCGGACGACGACGTCGTGCGCTTGCTCGAGCGCGCGCGTGTGGAGCTCGAGCTGGAAGAGAGCCCACGGGCCACGGTCTGACTCGAGTGTCGCGACGATCTCGCCGCGAGCTACCGCTCGAACAAGCTGTACAGCTCCTCCTCCTGTGCGAAGTGGAGCGTGAGGATTGCATGCAGCCCGTACAGGGTGCGCCGCAGGTCACGGAGATCTTCGGGCGCCGGACCTTCAGGCGGTAGCTGCGCGATCAGCCGGCCGAAGAGCCGCGAGAGCCGGTGGATCTCTTGATGGGTATGGATCAACGGGCCGGTGGGATCCTGCCCTTCGAGCAGTCGACCCAGGACGGGGTAGGCCGTCTTTTGCTCCTCGCGCTCATGTGGCAAGAGCTTCGTCTCGAGCATCTCTCGAGTCTGCTCGAGCTGCGATAGCGCCTCTGCAGGCGCCAGCGATTCGAGGCGCGAGGCCAGCGAGGCGAGCTCGGCGATGTGCGGGCGAAGCGTTCGATGAGCGGACGCGATGTGCGCGCCGAGCGCCCGGGTCTCGGGAAGTCGCTTCGTGCGAGTGTCCGACCCCCCGAGGGCGCGCAATGCGTTCAGAATGACGAGCACATCGATGCCTTCTTGGAGCACGGCACCGGCGATGGGCGTGAGGTAGCCTGCAGCCGCGAACATCATGGCGGCGAGCGACAGCCCCATCCCGACGAAGATGCTCTCGAGCGCAATGCGTCTGGTTCGTTTCGCGATGCGCGTCGCATGGAGTAGGCCGTCGAGCCGGTCCGCAGTGAGCACGACATCGGCCGCCTCGGACGCGGCGGTAGCGCCGCGCGCCCCCATGGCGATCCCCACATCCGCGAGCGCGAGCGCCGGCGCGTCGTTGATGCCGTCGCCGACCATGGCCGTAATACCTTCGCTCCGCACGGCCCGGATCACTTCGACCTTCTCTGCGGGTGTTCGCTCCGCGAACACCCGGTCGAAGCCCACCGCGTCCCCGACCATCTCCGCGACGTCCGGATGGTCGCCCGTCACCATGTGAACTCGCTCGATGCCGGCAGCTCTGAGGGCCCGGAGCGCCCTCGGAGCCTCGGGCCGAGTCGGGTCCTGCAAAAGGAGAGCGCCCGCGAGGTGTCCGTCGATGGAAACGAAGACGCTCGACAAGCCTTCGACGACCGTGCGCACCTCTACCGATCGGAGCGCCGGAGTCCGCTCCACGCCCGGCGCAACGAAGGCGAGCTGGCCGATCACGACCCGGCGCCCGTCGACCCTCCCCGCTATCCCCGTCCCCATCAGCTCCAGAGCGTCGGTCGGGAAGGTCAGCTCGAGGTTCCGCGCCCTTGCCTCGGCCAACAGCGCAGGAGCGAAAGGGTGCGCGGAGAGCTGTTCGAGGGACGCAGCCGCCTTGACGACTTCGTCGCCGGACCCGACTCCGAAAGTCTCGACAGCCGTCACTTGGGGCCGCCCGGAGGTTACCGTTCCCGTCTTGTCGAGCAGGAGCACCCGTACCCGAGCGAGCGTGTCCAACGGACCGCTCCCTTTCACGATGATGCCGCTCCGCGCCGCACGCGACACTCCGGCGATCATGGCCGCGGGCGCGGCCAACAGGATCGGACACGGCGTGGCGACCACGAGCACGGCGAGCGCGCGGGTCGCGCTGTGGTCCACCATCCACGCGAAGAACGCGAGCGTGACGGTGAGCGCGACGAAGCCGAGCGCATACCGGTCCGCGAGGCGTACGAAGGCGGGCTTGGATTGCTCCGCGGCCTCGACCAAGCGGAGAATTCCGGCATACGTGCTCTCGGCGGCGACGGCGCTGGCGCGCAGGTCGAAGGGCCCGCCGGCGTTGGTGCCGCCGCTGCGAACACGTGCGCCGGCTTCGACGGTCACCGGCTTGGGCTCGCCGGTCAGCGCGGACTCGTCGAGCACGGCCGTCCCGGAGTCGACGATGCCGTCGACGGGAACGACCTCGCCCTGCTTGACGATCAACACGTCCCCGGGCACGACCTCGTCTACCGCGACGTCGACCACTCCCTCTCCGGTCTGGCGGTGCGCAACCCGAGGAGCGCGCTCGAGCAGCGCGGCCAAGTGACGCTTCGCGCGCGCCACGGCGAGCCGCTCCAGTGCAGCCCCGCCCGTGAGCATGACCGCGATGATCGCTCCGGCGAGGTACTCCCCTAGGGCCAGCGCGCCAGTCATCGCCAGCGCGGCGATGATATCGACGCCCGCATCTTTTCGCAGGAGGCGCCTGACAAGGGTTACGCACGTCGAGAAGAGCACAACCGCCGTGGTCGCCGCCCAGAGCGCTTGGGCGGCGGCGGCTCCTCGGCCGACATAGAGGCCGGCACCCCCGAGCAGACCCGCGAGCGCGAGCGCGACGAGCGAATCTTCCCGGCGCGACTCCGCGGGCGACTGGGCCCGCGGACGGGCGACCGACCTCAGCGTCGGACGCGGGTGCCAATCCGCAATTCCATGTGGCGGGAAGCCACTCACAGGCAATGCACGGCTCCGACACAGTTCCCGAACGCCGAGAACGGGGCACGGTGCAAGTCACCGTATGAGACGGCCCCCGGTGCGATCACATCGAGCTCCGGCACACTTGCACTGCATTGAACGTTCCATGCGTCACTGCGCGGCCGCATTGCACTCCGTTACGCAATGGCAGATTTGCAATGGTGTGCGCTCTGAACTGCCTCACTGAGGCGAGGATGACCACGTCGATCGCGCCGCGCACCGGTGGCGAGATCGGACGGATCGCCCCGCCGATGGAACGACCAATGCAATCGCTGCCCGCCACGTGGAGCGGCGTGGTGGGGGGGGGCCGCTTCACGAGCTTCAGGAGGACAGGGAGCTCATCGTGGCGTCTCCGGGACAGAGAGCGCCGTCATGCGGCGCCGACCGCCGCTGCGAGATACGCCTCTGCGCCGCGGAGCGTGAACAGCTTCGGGTAGTCCGCCTCGGGGATTTCCACGCCGAGCTGCTGGTGCAGGATCGTGATGAACCGCAGGAAGTCCATGGAGTCGATGTCGAGCTCCTCGCGGATGTCGGCCTCGGGAGGCAGCGTTGATGCGTCGGCTTCGGGGGCAATCATGGCGAGGGCTGCGATCAGGGCCTCTCGTATGCTCTCTCGGGTCACAGGCGCTCCGGCGTCATGAGGTTATTGGCAATGGCGGCGAGGAACAGCCCGCCTCGATGGCCGTCGGTCACCCGGTGATCGGCGGCGAGCGTAGCGACGACGGTGGGCCGGGCAACGACGGCGCCGTGATCGACGACTGCACGGTCTTGGATGGTGCCGAAGCCCACCATTGCGACCTGCGGAGGGATGATGACCGGGAACACCTCGTCCACTCCGCGCTCGCCCAGGCTGGTGACCGTAATCGTGGCGGAGGACATCTCGGCTGCGCGCAAGCGGCCCGCGCGCGCGCGTCCGACGACGTCCTTGAATGCGGCCATGAGCGCCGACAGGTCCATCTCTTCTGCGTGCATGATCGCCGGCGCGACGAGGCCGCCGCCGCGGAGCGAGACCGCCACCCCCAAATGGACCGCCGAGGATTGAACCGCCGCGCTGCCATTCCAGTGTCCGTTGAAGTCCGAGAACTTCTGTACCGCGACCACCACCGACCGCAAGAGGAGCACGGCCGGCAGCAAGCGCGACTCGATGGATCGTCCCTCGTTCGCGGCTCGCAGCCACCCGATCGCGGCACCCAAGTCGATGGTGTGGCTGGCGTAGTAGTGCGGGATCTCGCGCTTGGATCGTGACATCGATGCGCCGATGGCGTGGCGCATCCGGCTCGCGACATCCGTTGCCGCCGCCGGTCGAGGCGCCATACCGGTCTCGGCAGCCGCAGCACGCACCACGTCCGCTGCCACCACGGAGCCCGATGGGCCGGTGGGGACGGCCTTGCCGGGGTCGACACCAAGCTCTCGCGCGCGGACTCGAGCGAACGGTGAGACGCGCAGCCGAGGACGTTCAAGTGTCGATGACGCGACGTCGGCGCGCGTGACGGCGCCGTGCCTGCCCGAGCCTCTCAGGGAGTCGATGTCGACGTCGAGCTCACGCGCGAGCTTGCGGGCCGACGGCGTGCTCGGGTGCGCCGCCGGCGGTGTCATCGGCGACGGTAGCGGCTCCGGCGACCGTGGGGTGGGCGATGGTGCCGCGGTGGCCGGCGCTTGCTCGATCGATGCCATCGGCGAAACTGGCGTAGCGGTTTCGTCGTCGATTGTGGCGAGCGGAGTGCCGATAGGGACCTTCGTGCCGAGCGGCACCAGCTGCTGCCGGATGACGCCGCTCGCGTATACCTCGACCTCGACGATGCCCTTGTCGGTCTCGACCTCGGCGATGATGTCTCCGCGAACGACGCGGTCACCCGGCTGGCGCCGCCACCGGATCAGGGTCCCGGCGTCCATGTCGGCGCCGAGCGACGGCATGCGGAACTCAGCCACGGCTCGGCATCGCTCCGATGGAAGCTTCCACGATGGCTTCGACCGTGGGCAGCGCTGCGTCTTCGAGGTGCTTGGCGTAAGGGATCGGCACCTCTTTGCTACAAACCCTGGCCGGAGGCGCATCGAGATCGAAGAACGCCTGCTCGGTGACGATGGCGACGATTTCGCCTGCGAGGCTTCCGGTGCGCCATCCCTCGTCGACGACGACCACCCGGTGCGTACGGCGCACGCTGCCGAGGATCGCGCCCACATCGAGAGGACGGAGACACCTCAGGTCGAGTACCTCGGCATCGACACCCCGGGCGGCGAGGAGCTCGGCGGCCTTCAGGGTCTTGGGAAGCGAGCCGCCGTAGGTGACGAGCGTGAGGTCCCGACCCGGCCGCCGTACGATCGCTCGCCAGAGGTCGCCTGGAGCCGCATCGACGTCGAGCGGGCCCTCTACGTTGTAGAGGAGCTGATGCTCGAACACGATGACCGGATCCGGGTCGGCCAGCGCGACCAGCACCGCGTCGCGTGCGTCTTGCACCGTCGACGGGGCCAGCACCTTGAGGCCGGGGACGTGCGCATACCAGTTCTCGAGGCTGTGCGAGTGCTGCGCGGCGAGCTGCCGGCCGGCGCCGGTGGCCATGCGGATCACGATGGGGACGTCGAGCTGCCCGCCCGACATATGGCGGAACGCCGCAGCGCCGTTCACGATCTGATCCATCGCAAGCAGGCTGAAGTTGACGGTCATCACTTCGACGATCGGCCGCATCCCGCCCATGGCTGCGCCGACACCGCAGCCGACGAACGCCGACTCCGACAGGGGAGTGTCGCGTACTCTCTCGGGCCCGAACTCCTCGAGCAACCCGGCGCTGACCGCGTAGGCGCCTCCGTATTTGCCGACGTCTTCGCCCATGAGGAAGACGCGCGCGTCATCACGGAGCGCCTGGCGGATGCCCGCACGCACACCCTCGCGATACGTAGCGTTCTTCATGGTCGCGGCCTCACGTAGACGTCTTGGACGAGTGCTTCGAGCGGCTCGAGCGGGCCCTCTTCGGCTTCCTGAATCGCAGCCTCGACGCTGGCAATTACGCGCGCATCGATCGTCGCCGCTTCTGCGTCGTCGATCATGCCGGCCGCCTTCATTCGCTGCGTGAAGGCCGGAATGGGATCCTTCTCGCGCCAGCGTTCGACCTCCTCTTTGGATCGATAGCGCTCGGCGTCGTACATCGAATGCGCACGAAACCGATACGTCCGCAGCTCCAGGAATCGAGGCACGCACGTCTCGCGCACCGCGTCCGCGGCGTAGCGCGTCGCGCGCTCCACGGCGACGACGTCCATGCCGTCGACGGCCTCGGAGGGGACGCCGTGACACGTCGCTTCGTGCGTGAGCTCGACGTCGGCCTGGTGACGCGCCAGCGCGGTGCCCATCGCGTAGTAGTTGTTCTCGCAGATGAAGAGCACCGGGAGCTTCCAAAGCGCGGCCAGGTTGAGCGACTCGTGGAATTCTCCTTCGTCCATCGCGCCATCTCCGAAAAAGCACGCTGTGACCGCGCTGCGGCCCTGCATCTTGTCGGCGAGCGCGAGGCCGACCGCGACCGGCAGACCGCCGGCGACGATGGCATTGCCGCCGAAGAATCGGGTGCGCACATGGAAGAGGTGCATCGATCCGCCGCGGCCGCGAGAGCAGCCGTTGGCCTTGCCGAACATCTCGGCCATGACCGCGCCGGGCGAGACCCCGCGAAGCAACGCTTGGCCATGCTCGCGGTAGGTGGCGACGACGTTGTCGGTCTCCCGCAGCGCCGCGAGCGCGCCCACGGCCGACGCCTCCTCTCCTACGTAGAGGTGCAAGAACCCGCGGATCTTGCCGGCCGAATAGAGCTCGGCCGAGCGTTCTTCGAACCTTCGGATGAGCATCATTTGCTCGAGGAACGCGAGCGCGCGCTCCTTGGGAATGTCGAGCGTCGAGCTCATGACGAGGCTCCTTCCAAGGTCGATGTGTCGCCTTCAGGCAGCCCGAGCTCACGTGCTTTGAGCAGGCGCCGCATGATCTTCCCGCTCTTGGTTCGCGGGAGCGCGACAACGATAGAGATCTCTTTCGGCGCGACCGCGGCGCCAAGCCGCGCGCGTGCGTGGCCGAGCAGCTCGCGCTCGAGCTCGGGGCTCGCAGCGAAGCCGTTCTTCAGAGAGACGAACGCCTTCACGATCTCGCCGGCAACGGGGTCGGGCTTGCCGATCACACCGGCCTCCGCGACCGCTCGATGCTCGAGGAGGGCGCTCTCCACCTCGAAGGGCCCAATCAAATGGCCTGCGCTCTTGATGACGTCGTCGGCGCGGCCGACGAACCAGAAGTAGCCGTCGGCGTCGCGTCTCGCCAAATCGCCGGAGAGATAGAAGCCGTCCTGAAAGCACTTCTGGTAGCGCTCGGGGGCATTCAAGTAGGCGCGGAACATCGACGGCCAACCGGGCTTGAACGCGAGCTCGCCCTCGACGCCCGCATCCTCGACGACCTCGATCTGGCCCGCCGCCCCGCGGCGAACGATGAACGCCTCGACCCCGGGCAGGGGGCGACCCATGCTCCCCGGCCGCACGTCCATCGACGCGTAGTTGGCTATCATGATGCCTCCGGTTTCGGTCTGCCACCAATTGTCGTGAAACGGCTTCCCGAGCACGTCGTTGCCCCAGACGACGGCTTCGGGGTTGAGCGGCTCGCCGACGCTGGCGGCGAAGCGGAGCGCGCGGAGATTCCTGCGTGCCGGGAGCTCGGCGCCCGCCTTCATCAACATGCGAATCGCGGTCGGCGCGGTGTACCAAACGGTGACGCGCTCTCGCTCGAGCACGTCGTACCAGCGCTCGGCGTCGAACTCGGCCTCGTCCACGACCATCGTGACGCCGCAGGTGAGGGGCGCGATGATCCCGTACGAGGTCCCCGTCACCCAGCCTGGATCCGCAGTGCACCAAAACACATCGTCGTCGCGCAGATCGAGGGCGTAGCGTCCGGTCATGTGGTGCATGACGACGGCGCCGTGGACGTGCAGCGCGCCCTTGGGAGCTCCTGTGGTCCCACTCGTGAAGTGGAGCAGCGCGGGATCGTCGGCCGATGTCGGTGCGATCTCGTGATCGGCTGGCGCGCGGTCGACCACCTCGGCCCATCGTCGCGTCCCCGGCGGCGACTCGGCAGCGCCATCCGCCAAGATCAACACGTGCTCCAGCTCGGGCAGGCGCGTCCGAAGCGCTGCGACCTTCTTCTCGTAGAGCTTCGCGGTCGTTACCAGGACCTTGGCGCCGCCGAGACGAAGCCGAGCTTCGATCGGCTCCGGGCCGAACGCCGAGAACAGCGGGCAGAACACGGCGCCGTACCGAAGGGTTCCGAGCGCGGTCACGTAGAGCTCCGGTACGCGCCCCGCGAGGACGAACACGCGTTCGCCCGGGAGTACGCCGAGCGACGCGAGCGAGTTGGCGAACCGCGCGGTCGCCTCGTCGAGCGCGCCATAGGTGAGGTCCCTGCGCTCGCCGCGCTTGCCGATCCACCTCAGCGCTACGCGGTCTCTCCTTCTGCCACGGGCATGGCGCACCACGGCCTCGTGACAGATGTTGATGCCGCCGCTCGGAAGGCCGTCGAGCATCGTCCGCTCCGCCTCCCACGAGAACGACGCGCGAGCGGCGCTCCAATCACGGAGGTTCGCTTCGCGATCGGCAGGCGCCTTTCGGATCGAAGCGGCGCTCATCGCGAAGCCCCGGCGAGCTCTCGGCGCGCCGCCTCGAGGATCAAACGCCGCTCCGCTGCGCCCACGATCGAACGGGCTGCATCAATCGCATCGGGGTTCACGGAGATGCTGCTGATCCCGGCCCGAACCAGGTACTCGGCGAACGCCGGGCGGTTCGAGGGCGCTTGCCCACACAAGCTGGACGTGAGCCCACACGCGGCGGCCGCCTGGATGATCCGTCGAATGGCATCGAGGACGGCGTCGTCGCTCTCGTCGAAGAGCTCCGCGCAGATCTCGGAATCGCGATCGACGCCGAGGACGAGCTGCGTCAGATCGTTCGAGCCGATAGAGACGCCATGGATGCCGAGCTTGGCGTAGTCGGGGATCCGATAGACCACCGAAGGGACCTCGGCCATCACCCAACGGAGGAGGCCGCGGTGCCTTCCGAGCGGGTGATGGTCAATCAGCTCGAGGCAGGCCTCGAGCTCCCACTTCGTTCGCACGAACGGGATCATGACGTGCAGGTTCGGCGTCTCGTCGCGGACGCGAGCGAGGACGTCGAGCTCGAGCGCAAAGATCTCAGGATCCTTCACGTAGCGGTAGCAGCCGCGATACCCGATCATCGGGTTCTCTTCGTTCGGCTCGAAGGCCTCGCCGCCGCGGAGCTTGCCGAACTCGTTGGTGCGAAAGTCGTAGGTCCGGTACACGACCGGCCGGGGCATGAACGCGCGGGTGATCCGAAGGAGCGACGCGCTCATCTTCTCGACGAACTCTCCACGCTTTCCTTCTGCGATCAGCTTCTTTGGATGAACACCGCCGAGCGCGTCGACGATCATGAACTCGGCGCGCAAGAGCCCGACGCCATCGCAGGGGAGCGAAGCCACACGCTCGGCGTTCTCTGCAATGGCGAGGTTGACGTAGATCTTCGTTGCGAAGGCTTCGAGCGCAGGAGCCGCCGCCGGCACGCGGGTCGTTCCGCTTCCCGCGCTCGGCTCATCGGCGCCGGCAGAGCGTGATTGTCCGGACACGACGAGACCTTTGGCGCCGTCGACGCTCACCACTTCGCCGTCCCGCAGAATCTGGGTCGCCTTGCGCGTTCCCACGACGCACGGGATCCGGAGCTCGCGTCCGACAATCGCCGCGTGACACGTCATCCCGCCGCTGTCGGTGACCAGGGCGGCTGCGCGGCGCATCGTCGGCACCCAGTCGGGGCTGGTCATCGCCGCAACGAGGATGTCACCGGGTTGGAGCGTGGCGCCCTGGTCCGGCTCCTTCAGCACGCGAACCTTGCCGCTCGCAATGCCGGGAGACGCGCCCAAACCGGTGACCAGCACCTCACCGGGTTGGTGCTCCGCAGGGGTGAGCGTCGTGACGGGGCGCGACTGGACAATGAACAACTTCCCTCGCACTTCTGCCCACTCGACGTCTTGCGGCCTCTGGTAGTGAGCCTCGATCCGCTCGCCCAGCGCTGCGAGCGCCAGGATCTGCGCATCGTCGAGCACGCGCTCGGTACGGCGGGCGGCGTCCAGCTCGACTCGGGTCTGAACGCCTGCGGCATCTCGCACCAGCGCGTGCGTCTTCTCGCCGACGCGCACCTCCAACAGCTTGGGCCCGGCGCCGGGGACGGAACGCGAGACCACGTAGTTGTCGGGCTCGACCTGCCCGCTCACGACCAATTCGCCCAAGCCGAACGCCGCTTCAATGACCATTCTGTCACGACGACCGGTCGACGGATCGACCGTGAAGAGGACGCCGGAGCGCTCCGAGTCGACCATTTTCTGCACGACCACCGCGATCGCCGGCTCGTCCTCGATCCGCTGGCTCGCGCGGTAAGCGATGACGCGGCGACCCCAGACGCTCTGCCAGCAGCGCACGATCGCAGCGAAGAGGGCTTTGTCGCCTGCGACGTTGGTGAAGGTCTCGTTCATCCCGGCGAAGGAGAACCCGCCCGTGTCCTCCATGGTTGCGCTCGACCGCACGGCGACTCGGGTGCCCCGCCCGAGCGACTCATAAGCACGGGCGATCTCGCGCTCGAGCTCTGCTGGCAGTCCGGCCTCGCTCACCAAGCGCTTCAGCTCATCAGAGGTGCGCTGCAGAAGATCGGCGTCGTCGGCGTTGCACTTCTTCGCGATGTCACACAGTCGCTGCCGGACCCCGGACGCCGCCATCGCGGACAAGTACGCGCCTGCGGTCACGACGAAGCCGTCGGGCACGGGGAAACCGGCGCGCGTCAGCTCGCCCAGATTCGCGCCCTTGCCGCCTGCCTCGCCGATGTCGCCGAGGCCCACGTCGCGCAATGAGTGCACGTAAGCGCTCCCACTGCGCCGATCGAGTGTCGCGACCACCCCAGTAGGCTCCATGGCAGGCACGGTGCATTGCACGTGCCACCAGCGCTACCGATCGCTGCGAGGACCGCCGCCCAATCGATGGACGCTACGCCCGAGGCTCGTGCGGTCGGCTGCGAACCTCGTCCAGGAGCGCACGAACCTCGGCGTCGTCGACGGGAGGAAAGGAGACATACCAGGCGCCGGTATCGATCAATACATCGGGCCGCGCCAGGGCAACGATCCCATCAGCCACGGGGCGAAGCAGCTCTACCGCGCCCGCGCTGACCACCGGTGCCGCGACGACGATCCGACGGGCTGCGTCGTCGCGAATCGCTCGAAGCGCCGCTCGTATGGTGAGACCAGTCTCGATCCCGTCGTCGACGAGCACGACGACACGTCCCCAGAAGCGCGGCCGAAGCCGGCCGCGCCGGATCGCTCCTCCTCGAGCATCGGCGGCGAGCAAGCCCTGCTCGACGAGACCTTGGATCTCTGCGCCTCGACACTCGGCGCACGCAGCGTCGTCGAGCGCGACTCCGCCGCCCTCGCTCACCGCACCGAGAGGTAGAAGAAGCTTGGGTCCGATCTTTCCGACGGCCCAAACGTCCAGCTGCGCGCCGAGCACGCGAGCGACGTGGGCGGCGACGATCGCCCCGCCACCGGCAATTCCGAGGACGATTGGCATCGAAGAGGCATGGCTCGCAAGCGCGTGGCCCAGGAGCAAACCAGCCTCGGCGCGGTCGCGAAATGGAGGCGCGGGCGAGAGCGGCTCACGGTGCTCGATGTGCGTGTTCATGGCTCCTCACTCCTCCTCCATGGCGGCCATGGACTCCGGTCGAGCGGCGACGGGCGGCTCGGGCGCGTCGGTCATCGTGGCTTCGGTCAAGAGCAGCGTGCTGGCGACCGACACGGCGTTTTCGACGGCGACTCGCACCACCTTGGTCGGATCGATGATCCCCTCTTTCGTCAAGTCGACGTAGTTGCCTGTCGACGCGTCGAGGCCGAAGCTCTCGCTGCCGCTTCGCATCTTGTCGACCACGACGCCAGCGTCGAGGCCGGAGTTGGTGGCGATCTGCCGGACGGGGATCTCGAGCGCGTGGCGCAGGATGCGTAGGCCGCTGCGCTCGTCGCCTTCGAGCTTGGCTTCCTCGGCGACGAGCGCGTCGGCCGCACGAAGCAGCGTCAAGCCGGCGCCCGGAACGATCCCTTCCGCAACGGCTGCCTTCGTCGCGCTGATTGCGTCTTCGAACGCCTCTTTGCGCGACTTCATTTCGGCTTCTGAAGGAGCGCCGACCCGCACCACGGCGACGCCGCCGGAGAGCTTGGCGAGCCGCTCCTCCAGCTTCTGTCGGTCGTAGTCGCTCTTCGTCTCCGCCATCTGGACCCGAATCTGCTGGATTCGGGCGTCAATCAGGCGCTTGTCGCCTCCACCGCCGACGATGGTCGTCGTGTCCTGCTTCACGACCGCGCGCCGAGCCCGGCCGAGCTCGGCGATTCGAACGTGCTCGAGCTTGACGCCCGCCTCGTCGGAGACGACATGTCCGCCGGTCACGATCGCGATGTCCTCGAGCATGGCCTTGCGCCGATCGCCGAAGCCCGGCGCTTTGACGGCAGCACACGCGAGCGTCCCGCGCAGACGGTTGACCACGAGCGTCGCGAGCGCCTCACCTTCGACGTCCTCGGCGACGAGAAGGAACGCGCGTCCCTCTTTGGCCACGCTCTCCAGCGTCGGAATCAGATCGTGCATCGCTCCGATTCGCTTGTCACAAAGGAGGATGAGAGGGTCATCGAGGACGCACTCCATCCGAGCCGGGTCCGTGACGAAGTAGGCCGATAGGTACCCCCGGTCGAACTGCATGCCCTGAACGATCTCGAGGGCGGTCTCGGTGCCCTTCGCCTCCTCGACGGTGATGACGCCATCGCCGCCGACCTTGTCGACGGCGTCGCCCACGAGCTCGCCGATCGTGGGATCGTTGTGCGCGGAGACGGTCGCGACTTGGATCTTCTCCTTGCGGCTCGTTACCGGGCGCGAGATCGAACGCAGGACCTCCACGACGATGCGCGCGCCGCGCTCGAGGCCGCGCTTGAGGTCGATGGCGCTCGCACCCGCGGCGACGTTGCGCAGCCCTTCCGCAAAGATCGCATGCGCGAGGAGCGTCGAGGTCGTCGTCCCGTCGCCGACTGCATCGCCGGTACGCTCTGCGGCCTGGCGCATCATCTGCACCCCGAGGTTCTCGACCGGATCCTTGAGCTCGAGCTCCTTGGCGATCGTGACGCCATCGTTGCAGACGAGCGGGCCCCCCCACTTTCTCGCGATCAGGACGCTCTTCGACTTGGGTCCGAGCGTCACGCGGACGGCGTCGGCCAGCGCGCTGGCTCCAGCCAGGACCTTCTCCCGTGCGGCCGAGTGGAAACACAGCTGCTTGTGACTCATGAACGCCTCCCAGAAATGGGGCGCTGCATCCGGCATGCCAGCCGGTAGGCACGAGCATCCGCTCGAAGCGCCTGCGAACCGGAAGGCGGTCAGCTGTGCCGATGGATATCGCGTTCCTGAACGGTCATCGGCCGCAGCAGGTGTCGATGCACGACGTGGGCGTGATGATCTCGCAGGATCTCCTCGCCGCTGTTGAGCTCGCTCTCGAGCGAGCGGGTATGGACCACGATGGAGCAATGGTGGGCCTCGGAGGCTCGAAGCTCAGCTGATCCTCACGGCGCGTTGGGGTTCTCCAGCTCCCTTCGTTCCTCGCTCGTCATCGGCCGCAAGAGGTGTCTGTGAACGACGCGTGCGTGGTGTTCGTGCAAGATTCGTTCGGCGCGCTCGGCGCAGTCGAGTGATGGCGGCTCGACGCTGAGCAGCACCTGGCCCTTCTCGAGCCCCTCCGCCAGCCGATGCAGGGTCGGATCCGCGTCGCTCGCACCGGCGAGCACACCAGTCAGCGCGCCCGCCACCGTTCCCGCGGTCGTGGTGAAGAGGACGGAGGCCAGCGGGCCTGCGGCAAAGAGACCGAACGGACCAGCCGCGAGACCGAGGGCCACGCCGATGACCGCCCCGAGCGCCATCGTCCGAGCGGTGGCGGCCGCGGCCGCCGTCTCGAAGAGCTGGAGCTCGGAGGCGGGGAGACTCTCCAAGCCGCCGCGATGAACGATCACGCTGCACTGTCCGCGGGACGTCCCGGCCTTCTCGAGCTCGGCGACCGCGGCTGCAACTTCCTTGGGATTGTCGAACAAGGCGAAGAGAACGTGGGCCATGCCGAGAGCCGAGCAAGGCACGCGCCATCGAGGTTCTGGGCCCCGCGCCGTCGAGACCACGCGCGGCCGCGCAGAATTGGCATGAGGACGCGACATCGGCGCCCCCCGACCGGCGGGCACGGCGGGTGCACTCGGCGCGAGCACGATGGTCCCACCCTCACCGGCGAGGCGCTCGCGTCGCACCGCTTTGCTCGTGGTTGTGCTCACCGTGCTGTCCGGCCTCGTGTGCTTCCTGGCCGGCGCGAGAGCCGCGCACGCCAAGGAGCCCGATATCGTGATGTGGGGGCACTCAGGCTGTCCGCACTGCCGCGCGGCGCACACGTACCTCGGCGCTCTCCGCTCTCGGCGCCCCGATCTGGTGATCGTCGAACATGACGTCGCTGTCGACGAGCGAGCGCTCGAGGACCTCAGGTCTCGCAGTGCCAAGGCCGGCCTCGATATGGTCGGATTGCCGAGCTTCCTCGTCGGTGGCGAGCTGCTCGTGGGCTTCGAGTCGCCCGAGACGACGGGTCGCTCGATCGAAGCCCGATTGGCAGACACGAAAGACGAACACGACCGACACGGGCCGGCGCACCCTGCCGGGAGCGACCAGGTTCGCGTGCCGGGTGCGAACGAACCGGCAGCCGAAGGGATCAGGGTCCCCTTCCTCGGTCAGGTGAGCGCCGGTGATGTCGGGCTGCCCCTCTTCACGATCGTCATCGGGCTCATCGACGGTTTCAATCCCTGTGCGATGTGGGTGCTGCTGTTCCTGCTCGCGCTGCTCGTGAACGTCCACGACCGAAAGCGCATGCTCGCCATCGCGGGGAGCTTCGTCGTGGTGAGCGGCGTCGCCTACTACGCGTTCATGGCCGCGTGGCTGAACGTCTTCTTGTTCGTCGGCTTCTCGCGTGCGGTGCAGATCGGGCTGGGGCTGCTCGCGCTCGTCGTCGGCGTCGTGCACGTGAAGGACTTCTTCGCGCTCGGCAAGGGCATCTCGCTGAGCATCCCCGAGTCGGCGAAGCCGGGCATCTATGCCCGCGTGCGCGCCATCGTGCGCGCGGAGAGCTTGCTGACCGCCATTGCCGGCGCCATCGCTCTGGCCGTGATGGTCAACGTCATCGAGCTGCTCTGCACCGCCGGGCTGCCGGCGCTCTACGCCCAGGTGCTCGCCCAGCACGGCGTCACGCCGGCGGCTCGCTACGGCTACCTCTTGCTCTACATCCTCGCGTACATGCTCGACGACTCGATCATGGTCGGCATCGCCGTCGTGACGCTGGGCCGCAAGAAGCTCCAGGAGCGTACCGGCAGGTGGCTCAAGCTCGTCAGCGGCACGACGATCCTGATCCTCGGAGCGCTCCTCATCTTCGCGCCCGGTGCTCTCGTCTGGTAGCCAACTACCGCTCGAGAGCACGGCGCACCTCCTTCGAGGGCCGGGCTCAACCCGCGGGAAGCTCACCGCGCAGCTGCTGCGCGACCTCTTTCACGAAGCTGAGCACCGAAGCGTCGGCGATGCGGTGCAAGAGCACCCGATCGATCGCGCTGCCGAGGATGCCGAGCGGGGGCTCGTAGCTTCCGCAAAGCTCGAGCTGCGTCTCGGTGGCTGAAAGCGGAAACACGCGGAGCTCGGCGCGCATGGCGGGAAAGAGCCCCGGCGAACGTGCTGCCGTCCAGCCGAGCTCGATGGTCGTCACGGGGTTCGGGGAGCCCTCTTCGCGCTCGGTGATGCGACCCACCTGGATCACCACGTCGGCGGCGATATCCAGGTCGCCGACCTCGACGTGCAGCTGGGCCGTAACCGTCTTTGCGCGGCTCGACGCGTTCGTGGTGGCGCGGTTGAAGACGCCGTAGGGATCGGCCCGGAGGGCGCCTCGCACGACCGCGTAAGGCCGGTTGACGTAGTCATAGCAGCGGAGCTCGTGGGGCCTGGTCATGTTTGCGGTGTTAGCAATCGCCACGCCGCCACGACGCAACGGCCGCGAGCGCTCCCACCGCTCCGACATCCACGATCCGTGCGTCGTGACGCAGGCTCTGCGTCGGGCAAAGGACACTTATCGGGGAAGGCGTGATGGCGCGAACGTTGCCAACGCCGCTCGCGTATGAACGCTCACCGTTGGGCTCTGGTAGTCGCGGCAAGCCTTGCGACTGGCTGCGTCTCGACCAGCGAATATGACGCTGCGGTAAAGGACGCTGCAGCCGCGAGAGCCGAGGTCGCGCGGGTGAACCGCGAGAGCAGCGGGCGTGTGCTCGAACTGCTCGGCAAGATGGCGACCGTGCAATCCGAGCTGGAGCGCACCTCGCTGCGCGCCCTCGAGCTCCAGGCGTCGGTCGACGCCAAGGATGCTCAACGGGCGCGGCTTCAAAAGGAGCTCGACGTGGCGACCTCACAGCAGGCGCAGCTGCGGAGCGAGCTGAAGCGACTCGGCAGCGACGCCGACAAGCTCCTCGCCGAGAAGGGAGCGCTCAGCGGCGAGCTCGCGGACGCGAGGAGGCGCCTCGACGAGCTCCGGCGAGCGCAAGCGGCAGTCGAAGCCCGCGTTCAGCTGTACCGCTCGCTCGCGTTGCGCCTGAAGAAGATGGTGGATGCCGGCGAGCTGAGCATCCGGCTCCGGGACGGCCGCATGGTGCTCGAGCTGCCGAACGACGTTCTGTTCGACACTGCGCAGGTCAAAATCAAGCCCCGCGGTGCCGAGGCGCTGGAGCAGGTGGCCGCCGTGCTTTCACAACTCGAGGATCGCCACTTCGTCGTCGCCGGTCACACCGACAACGTTCCGATCTTCTCTCCTCGGTTCGCTTCGAACTGGGAGCTCTCCTGCGGCCGCGGCCTCGAGGTGACGCACTTCCTGATCGACCACGGGGTCAGACCGCAAGCCCTCGCTGCCGCCGGCTATGGCGAGTTCGACCCCGTCGACTCGAATGACTCCGATATCGGCCGGGCTCACAATCGCCGAATCGAGATCGTACTGCAGCCCAATGTCGACGAGATCGTGACCATCCCCGACGGACGCTGATTGGATTGGGTTGCGCGCCGCTCGGGCGCCGTTCATCTTTTGGCGATCCGTGGCGGTTCGGCAATCCGAGGTTAAAAGGATCGTCATGCCTCATTCCTCACGGCTTGTCATCGCCGTCGCCCTTGCCGCGTGCACACCGAACAATCAAGGAAACACCAGCGCCGAGATCGGTCGCCTCGATCACGACCTCGCCGCTCGGCAGGACCCGAATCGAGATCTCGTTGCTGCCTGCGGCGAGGTCGCCGTCGCGGAACGCTCAGGGATCGCCCGGCTTCCCTTCTTGCAGAAGACGTCCGACACCGGAACGGACGTGGCCTGGGCCGGTCGGTCGCTGCGCGGCCAGTACGTCGTCATCACGACGCCAGAGGGCGAGTGGCTCGGCGACATCAAGCCGAGGCTCGAGCCGGAGCCGAGCGGAGACGGCATGCGCGCCATCGCCAAGGTCCCCGGCCTCGAGCCGGACACGATCTACTGCTACGAAGTCAAGGATGGCGCCGGTGCGACGCTCGTTGGCCGGGTCGGTTTTCGCACGGCCCCCGAAGAGGGGCTCACTCGCTTCGTCGTAATCGGTGACTCGGGCGACGCGACCGAAGACCAAGGGGCACTCGCCGAACAAATGGCGACGGTCGACTTCGATCTCTTGCTGCACGTCGGCGATCTCGCCTATCCGAGCGCCGGCTACGCCGAGCTCGACGAAAAGTTCTTCGGCTACTACGGCGAGTTTCTGCGTCACCATCCGGTATTTCCCGTTGCTGGAAATCACGAGTACCGTGCCGATGGTGCCGCGCCGTTCCGGGGTGCGTTCGATCTACCGAACAACGAGCGCTGGTACTCGTTCGATTGGGGGGACGTCCATTTCGTCGCCATCGATACGGAGATCGAGGCAGACCAGCAGACGGCTTGGGTCGCGCGTGATCTGCGCTACAGCCGGGCGAAGTGGAAGGTGGCCTTCATGCACCGTCCGGCCTACTCGTCCGGCTGGCACGGGTCGGACAGCGAGGTGCGAGATCGGTTCGCCCCCATCTTCGAGTCGACCGGGGTCAAGGTCGTCTTCCAAGGCCACGATCACCACTACGAGCGCACGAAGCCCCAGCGTGGCGTGCACTACTTCGTCACCGGAGGGGGCGGAGCCGGCACCTATCCGGTGCAGCCCACCGAGATCAGCGCCATGGCGCAAGAAGTGATCGAGCTGCTTTACGTGACGGCCGACGAGCACGAGCTCGTGGTCCACGCCATCGACGGCGACGGCGAGGAGTTCGATCAGCTCGTCGTGCCTGCCGGGTGAGGGCACATGCTCGTGGCGTCCGCTGATCGCCGCGACGCGAATTCGGCTGGCTCGCCCCTTGCGAGAGAAGAGAGCATGCGAGGTCCCCTCACCTTCATCCTGGTCGCGGCGCTCGGCGCCTGCGGTGGCAACGATACGTCCGCTCCGGTCGATGCGGCTGCACGACAAGACGCGACGCCCCCTCGGCCTGGGATGGGGGGCGGTCCGGGCGGGCGTGGTCGAGGCATGGGCCCCGGCGGGGGTGGCAACCATCCCCATCTGGCGTGCACGTTCGGTGAGGGCGCGCTCCCCGACGCCGTGAAGAGCGGCGTGGAGACAGCCGTCGCCGACGAGTGGAAGGCAGAAGCTCGATATGAGTCCTTCGCGGCGAAGTTCGGGCGCCCCTTTCCCCGCCTCGAACGTGCAGAGGAGCGGCACGCCGACCTCTTGATCGAGCTCCTCTCGGCGCACGGGCATTCGACTCCATCGCGCACCGAGACGAAGCCTGGCGACGCGTCGACCGTCGCGGACGCGTGCGCGCTCTCCCTCGAGGCAGAGAGAGCAAACGTGGCGCTCTACGACAAGCTCATTGCGGCGAATCCTCCCGAGGACGTTCGGTGCGTGTATCGCCACCTGCGATCGCTCTCTGCGGATCGCCACATCCCCGCGCTGGAGCGCTGCGGCGGCGCCCAGCGCTAGTCTTATCGTTGGAGCGTCACCAGGTACGCGACGACGATGGCGGAGAGCACGATGAGCCCGATGGCGAAGACGACAACGGCTCGGGTACCTGGGATGATGGGCCGTCCCTCCACGATCGCCTTCTGCACGCGCACGAATCGCAGCGCCGTCATGACGTGTGCAGCAGCGCCGAGCACGATGAACGCGATTCCCACAGCGACGGGCCAGACGCCCGCCGTCCGCCCGTCGCCGGATTCGGCGTTGAGCCAGATGCCGATGCGGGCGACGACGAAGCCGAAGGCCATCACCGCGAGGCCCGTACGCAGCCACGCGAGCGCAGTGCGCTCGTTCGCTTGGAGAATGCGGAGGTCGGGGGCAGTGCTCACGTCTGGCCGCAGGCTAGGTTGGCAGGCACCGCGACGTCCATCAGCTTCGGATTTGAGCTGCTGGTAGCATACCTGTCGTAGGAGGAGGTTCATTGGTGCGATCGCTGAACGTGGGCCTTGCAATCGCGGCGTTCGGAGCGCTCGCCGGGTGCGGCCCCAAGGGGCCGTCGGATGCAGAGACGGCAGCGCGCGCCCATGCGGCGATCGCGCCGTTCAAGAAGTCACTGAAAGAGGCGCTCATGGCCGAGCTCGCGAAGTCGCCCGCGAGCGCCATCGACGTCTGCGCCGAAAAGGCGCCGGCGCTCGCCAAAGCGGCGTCGAAGGAAGGCGTGCGCGTCGGTCGAGCGAGCACGAAGCTTCGAAACCCGGCGAACGCTCCGCCCGGGTGGCTCGGTCCGGTGATGGAGGAGCTCGCCCGAGCGCCGAGCGGCACCGCAGCTTCCCGTGTCGTCGACCTCGGTGAAGGCAAACGAGGGTACGCCGAAGCGATTTGGCTCGATGCGCCCTGTTTGCTCTGCCATGGCCCTGCGATCGCCCCCGACGTCGAAGCCAAGATTGCCGAGCGCTATCCGGATGACGCCGCGCGAGGGTTCCAGGTCGGCGACTTCCGTGGCGTCTTCTGGGCAGAGATCGATGCGCCGGAGAAATAGGGCGCGGCGGCCCGAGGACGCTACACGAGGCCGAGCGCGCGCATGCGGCGCCAGAGGGTGACGCGGCTCATCCCGAGCACCTTGGCGGCGCGCTCACGGCTGCCTCCTGCTCTCTCGAGCGCCCGCACGATCCGCGCGGCCTCCGGATCCGAAGGCACCCGCGGGAGCTCGACCGGCGGCTCGACCATCGCATCTCCGGAGCTTCGCGACGAAAGCTCGGGCGGCAAATCCGTCGGCAAGAGGATGGGTCCGTCGCTGAGCGCGAACGCATAGGCGAGCACGTTCTTGAGCTCCCGAACGTTGCCGGGAAAGGGATGACGCTCCAGCACACGCATCGCCTCGGGCGACACCTGCTCGATACGCGTTCGCTTCTTGGCCCTCGCCTCCTCGACGAGCTCCTGTACGAGCAGCCGGATGTCGCCCGGACGCGCACGAAGGGGTGGAAGGAAGATCGGGATGACGCGCAAGCGATAGAGTAGGTCGCCGCGGAAGCGCCCGGCTTCGACCTCTTGCCGGAGCGCGCGATGCGTGGCGGAGACGAAGCGCACGTCGACGGGGATCGGCTTGCGACCGCCCACCGGCAAGACCGTGCGCGTCTCCAGCACCCTGAGGAGCTTCGCTTGCACCTCGAGCGGAAGCTCCGCCACTTCGTCGAGGAAGAGCGTGCCGCCGTCTGCCTTCTGAACGTGGCCGATCGCGTCCGCGACGGCGCCGGTGAACGATCCGCGAGCGTGCCCGAAGAGCTCGCTCTCGAGGAGCGTCGCCGGCAGCGCAGCGCAGTTGATCGCATAGAAGGGACCATCTCTTCGCGCCGAGAGCGCGTGGATTGCGTGGGCCACGAGCTCCTTGCCGGCGCCCGTCTCGCCTCGCACCAGGATGGTCTCGTCCGTCGCCGAGACGCGCTCGACGATCCGGAACATCTCCTTCATCGCTGCATCCTGCGTCCACATTCCGTGGAAGAGGACGGCGCCCCCTTGCCCCGCCACCGGGGCCTCGTCCAAGAGGAGCACCCAGCCGCGTTGATGGCGGCCCGCACCGATCGGGAGCGTGCGGACGGTGATGCGCCGCTCCGCCGAGCTGCCCGGATGCGGGACCACGGCTTGGATCGGGCGCCCTTCGGCGAGCGCCTCCGCGATCGGTCGCTTCTGCTTCGTCCCGCAGAGCACCTTCGGAGCGAACGCTCCGATGGGGACGTCGGCGCCGAGGAGCGTCGTGGCTCCGGCGGTCGCATGGATGATCTTGAGATCGCGATCGAGCACGAGGACCGCGCCGGCGAGCGCGTCGAGCGCCGCGATGGCGAGGTCCTCGTCTTGAAACGTCGGTGAAACGCGTGGCACGCGTTACACGGATTACTTCCCCGGGTTGGCTCCTGCAAGCGCCCGCGAAAGGGTGAGCCGCTTCTTCGCTTCGCGCACGACCTTGTGGGCCGCGAACGCCGCTGCGGGAATGATCAACGCCAGAACCAGGAGCCAGTAGGCCGCATCGCCTCGGGCCACGCCGACGACCTTCGGCAGCTCTTGCACGAGAATGAACACGGCGGTGACGACGACGAACCAGGCGAATCCCTTGCGCAGCGCTTGCTGTGGCACGCGCCCCGCGAGCGCCGCACCCCCGAAGCTGCCGGCGATGGCGGCCCCCGTCACGACGAGCGCGATCGTCCAATCGACATGGACCGCCGTGACGTACCCGCCGAAGGCGGCGAACGACTTCATCGCGATGACCAGCAGCGACGTGCCCACGGCCTCCCGCATCGGCAGACCGCCGAGGATCACGAGCGCCGGCACCACGAGGAAGCCGCCTCCAGCTCCGACGAGCCCGGTCACGGCGCCGACGACGAGCCCTTCGATCAGGATTTTCCACACTGGTTGGCGAGGCTTCTCCGGATTGACACCATCGACGTCCGCCTTCGGTTTGCGCATCATCGCCACCGCGGTGATCGCCATCATGATACCGAACGCGCCGAGCAAGACGCCGGCGGGGATGTATCGGGCGACTCGGCCCGCGGCGAACGCGCCGACCATGCTGGCGGCACCGAAGAGAGCTCCCGTCGCATAGCGGACGCGACCGGCGCGCGCGTGCGGGACGAGCGCGGCGACGCTGGTCGCACCGACCACGAAGAGAGATGTCGCGATCGCCTCGTGCGCCGGCAGTCCGGCGGCGTAGACGAGGATCGGCACGGTCAGGATCGAGCCTCCTCCTCCGAGGAGACCCAAAGCGACGCCGACGAGGATGGCGAGGAGGGCCGGGACCAACAGCGCAGGCATGGCTGCTCCATGAGCAACCGCCGTGCCCATCCGTGCAACGCGCGAAACCACGTCCCAGAAACAGCGTGAAACGCGCATCGTTTCACCTTGAAACGTGATGAAACATGGTGAAACACGCGTGCAACATCAATTGGCCGCCTTAGGTTGGCATGGCGGGTGCAATTGGGCGCCAAGAGGAATCGACAATGATGTTTCAGACGACTCACGCTCTCATGGGCCTCGCCGGGGGCGCGATGATCGGTGCGGCCTCGGCCGTCTATCTCGCCACCCACGGCCGCGTTGCGGGCATCTCCGGAATCGTCTCCGGCGCGCTGGAGAGGGCGGCCGACTGGCGAGCCCGAGCGGCGTTCACCGGTGGGCTGGTGGTGGCCGGTGCGCTGCTCGCGGCTGCAGTGCCGTCTCTCTTCGAGCGGCCCGGCGTATCGCTCCTGATGGTGGCCTTCGCCGGAATCCTCGTCGGCTTCGGCACGCGCCTCGGGAACGGTTGCACGAGCGGCCACGGCGTCTGCGGGACAAGTCGCCTGTCGATGAGGTCCGTCATCGCGACGCTGACGTTCATCGCGACCGGCGCAACGGCGGGCGCGATCACGAACCAACTCGGAGGTGGGCGATGACCCGGGCGCGCTCCAGCGCCGCCGCATTCGCGGCCGGCGCGCTCTTCGCAGCGGGCCTCGCCATCTCGGGGATGACGAAGCCTTCGAAGGTCCGGGGGTTCCTCGATTTCGGAGGTGCATGGGACCCCACGCTCCTCTTCGTCATGGGCGGCGCAGTCGCCGTGTACTTCATCCTCCACCGGCTCGTCCTCAAGCGACCGGCGCCGCTCTTCGACTCGAAGTTTCACTTGCCCACGCGCAAGGACCTCGACGTCCGCCTCGTGCTGGGCGCCGCGATCTTCGGCGTGGGCTGGGGGCTCGGCGGCTACTGCCCGGGCCCCGGTCTCGCCTCGCTGGCGAGCGGTGCGATCGGGCCCGTCGTGTTCGTCGCCGCGATGGTCGCGGGCATGTGGATCCAACGCAGCGTCGACATCGCCGTCTCCCGCCGCGACCGGAGGAGCTCGGCGCAAACGCAGATCGCTATCGAATCCATTCGGAGGTCATCATGAAGATCCAGCCCTTTTACGATCCCGCCACCTACACGCTCACCTACGTGGTCTACGATCCACAATCGAAGGACGCCGTCGTCATCGATTCCGTCCTCGACTACGACCCGCTCGGGTCTGAGACGAGCACCGGATCGGTCGAGAAGGTCGCTGCCTTTCTGAAGGAGGGCGGCCTCTTGGTGCACTACGCGCTCGAGACCCACGCCCACGCGGATCACTTGAGCGCTGCGCCGTGGCTGAAGCGACGATTCGAAGCACGGACCGTCATCGGAGAGAACATCCGCGAGGTGCAGTCGACGTTCAAGCCCCTCTTCGATCTGTCGCCGGAGGTCCCGACGGACGGCTCCCAGTTCGACCGTCTGGTGCGCGACGGCGAGGTCATCGAAGCGGGCACGCTTCGCATCGAGGTCATCGCGACGCCCGGCCATACCCCCGCCTGCGTCAGCTACAAGATCGACGACGCCGTCTTCACCGGCGACGCCCTCTTCATCGAGGACTACGGGACGGGTCGCTGTGACTTCCCGCGCGGCTCCGCCGAAGCCCTCTACACGTCGGTACACGACAAGCTCTATCACCTACCGGACGAGACCCGCGTCTTCGTGGGTCACGACTACCAGCCCAACGGGCGAGCGCTGCGGTACGAGACGACCATCGGTCGGTCGAAGGCGGCCAACATCCAGCTCAGGACGGAGACGACCAAGGAGCAGTTCGTCAAGTTCCGCACGGAGCGAGATGCCACCCTCCAGCAGCCGCGTCTCCTGTTCCCGAGCGTCCAGGTCAACGTCGACGCAGGCAGGCTTCCGAAGCCGCACGCAAACGGCGTTCGCTATCTGACGATTCCCCTCAACCTCAAGAAGCCGAGCGCAGAGGACGGGACGGCGTCATGAACGCGCCACAAAACACGAGAGCACCGTATGCCGAGTGGACGGTCGAGGAGGTTCACCGACGGCTCGGCGCCGTTCGCCTCGTGGACGTCCGGGAGCCTCACGAATACGTGGGCGAGCTCGGCCACATCCGGACCGCCGAGCTCGTCCCGCTCGCCACCGTCGGCGCCGCAGCCGACGCCTGGGATCGGACGCAGCCCCTGGTGCTGATTTGCCGATCGGGCGCGCGCTCCGCTCGAGCCGCGCTGGAGCTCATCGCCAAGGGCTTCACGCAGCCCATCAACATGGCGGGCGGAATGATGGCTTGGAACGCTCACTCGCTTCCGGTCGAGAGACCGGGAGGTGGCCGATGACGATGCGCCTACCGCACGCGTCACCGCGTGACGGGTGCCGGAACGCGTCTTGCAGCACGTGAAGAAATGGAAACTCAGAAGCAGGGCGGAGAGCTGGAGATCACGCTGCGCAAGCAGCTCCAGTGCGGCTATCAGGATGCGCTGTCGCGGATTCCGGAAGCGTTGAAGAGCGAAGGATTCGGCGTCCTCACCGAGATCGACGTCAAGGAGACGCTGAAGAACAAGCTCGGCGTGGAGTTCAGGCGCTACAAGATCCTCGGCGCCTGCAACCCGTCCCTAGCCTTCGAGGCGCTCTCGACGACGCTCGAAGTCGGCGCAATGTTGCCGTGCAACGTCGTCGTCTACGAGGCCGACGACGGACGCGCCGTCGTTCAGGCAATCGATCCGATGCGCACGGTGGCGTCCGCCGACCCGCGGCTCGCGAAGGTTGCCGCCAACGTCCGCACGAAGCTCCTGCGCGTCCTCGAACGATTGGTGTGAGCAGAGCAGGACGCCTACGCCAGGTCCTCACGCGCCGTCGATACGCTCGAGCGTAAAGAAGCTCGGAGTCTTCACTTCGAGCGGGCCGAGTGCGAGGTAGGTGGCGCCCAAGAGGAGCTCGACCGAGCCTTCGCGGAGGGACACGAGGGGATCGCGGACGCGCCCGAGCGGATGAAGCCGCGAGTGCGCGGCGCCGTAGTCGAGCAAGAGGCCCGCCCGGCAGCCGAAGGGCGTGCCGCCGGCCGGCATCGAAACGACCCGGTAGGGTCCGAAGCTGACCGGCTCGCCGCGCCGATCGACGAGAGGCTCACCGGTACGCTGGTCCAGTCGGACGTTGTGACCAATGACGGTACCGTCACTGACTTTCCGGAACACCTTGCGAAATATCTTCCAGGTGAGCCGCTCGACGACGCGAGGCAACCCGAGCGAGGTGCCGAGGTAGTCGCCACCTGCAAGCGCGGCCGCCTCGATCGGGTGGCCGCGCGCGATCAGTCGCGCGAGCTCCCTCGAGGGGAGCGCCCCGACTTCTGCCGCGTTCACGCGAGCCCCCCGGCCACCGTGTAGCGGCCATGGCGGAGAGCAGCGAGCGTCTCGGCGAAGCTCGCGGGCTGCCGCGCGCACCACGCAAGGTAGGCGGCGAAGCTTATATCGGGATCTCGCGCCTCCTCCGGCGAGAGTCCGAAGTCCCCATGCAACGCCGCACCCGCCGCGCGCTCGAGATCCTCGTGGTAGCCCTCGAAGACCGTCAAGTCACGGAGGTACTCGGCGCGGGTGGAGCGCCCGGAGGTGATCCCTCGAGCGCGTTCGTAGAGCTCTTCGAGCGCCCCGGAGTCGTGCTGGAGCATCTCGAGGTCGTAGGCGAACTGGTTCTTGTCGTGGTGGGCACCGAGAAGGTGCCGAATGACACGCTCGCGCGAGCTCAAGAGGCCGGAGAAGTCGAGCGGCGCGATCGCGCGCTCGGCGAGAAGAAAAGGAAATCGCAATGGGCGCGGCGCGAAGAGCCGGGCACGCCACGTGTTGCGGACGGGTCGCGAAGAGGTCCCGACGGTACCGCTGCGAAACAGCATGCGGTGCCACATGCGGAGGACGCCGAGCGTGAGCTGCCAGACGTTTGGCACTTCGGGGTACACGCCGGAAGCGCGCACCCGTTCCAGAGCGCGCGCGACGGCGTCGGCATCGAGCAGGACGACACGCGATATCGGAGAAATGGCTTCATTCATGGCGAGCTCCATTCACTTCGTTCGCCGCGCGTTCGCTGCCGCCCGCCGTCTCTCGAGCCGGCGAAGCGTCGATTGGTCGCGCGACTCGAGCGCACCGGCGACGAGGCCCTTTGGCAGCGCGCCTTGCCTCAGAGCCTCGAGCACGAGTCGATAGCCTGCGACGTTCTCCGCCGGATCGGCGTAGATGGCCTCGCGCAGATCGGGGAGCCGCTCGAGGATCGACGCGATCGGATTGACGAAGAGGCCGAGAACGGCGCTCCCGGTCGCGGCGACGAGCGCCCGCACCACCCGAAGGTCCGCCTCCGCCAAGGCCGAGGTCGAGGCGCGTGGCGTTTCCGAGGCGAGCTCCTCGAACGCGGCGATCGCCGCCTCGATCGCGCGCAGCGCAGGCTTCGAGATCTTTTCCGCCGCAAGGCGCTCGACGAGGGCGGCGGCGAGGGCACGCCGCACGTGGAGCAGATCGGCCGCGACCGTCACGAAGTCGCCGCTCTCCCTCGCGAGATCGGCAAGGGCGGGCACGAGCGCCGGCCCGCCGGTCTCGCGAAAATCACGGACCGAATAGCCGCTGCCGTGAAGAACCGAGAGCAAGCCAGCGAGCTCGAGCTCGTGCAGGGCCGACCGGAGCGTGCCGCGGTTCACCCCGAACGTGGCTGCGAGCTCACGCTCGGGCGGAAGACGGGAGCCGGGAGCAACCTCGCCCCTGAGGATCGCAGCGCGGATGCGCCCGGCGCACGCCGAAGAAGCCGACTCGCGGACGACGGGACCGAACATGATTGGCACATTGGTCGAACCATTCGACCACGTCAAGTCACCTGCCTGAGCCCGCAGCTGGCGATGTGGACGGCGGCGATGCCGTTCGATCGCGGAACGATGCGAGCGTGAGCGCTGCTGCGATGCCGGCCGCGATCAGAATGAACGCCCATGCGAAAAGTCGCGACCGCTTCGGTCGAAGGTCCTCGTCGACGACGGCGACGATGCGCGGCGCCACGTTTCGCGGAACCGTGCGTGCGTCGGAGAGCGTGACCGGCCCTCCTGCCGCCGTCTCCGTGGGCGGGTCCTCGATGGCTGCGCCCGCAGCGAGCGCGCCAGCCGCGCTGCTCGTCTCCCCCGAAGCCTTGAGCAGATCGCGGAGCACCTGCTTGCGGGCCGAAAGCACGTCGCCATAGAGGTCGGTCACCGCTTCGACGACGGCGGCGGGGCTCGGCGAGATCCCTGCCGCGCGCGCGGCAGTCTCGAGATCGGTGGCGAGCTCGGCCATCGTCTGGTAGCGCGCGTCGGGATCCTTGGCGAGCGCCTTCGCGACGACGGCATCGAAGGCGGTTCCGAGCGCGGGCTCGCCGAGTGACGGCTTCTCCGGCACGAGCGAGAGGACGCGCTGCATCGTTTCGATCTCGCTGTCGGCCCTGAAGAGACGTTTACCCGTCAACGCCTCCCACAGCGTCACGCCGACGGCGAACACGTCGGCGCGGCGGTCCGCGCGCCGGCTCTCGATGTACTCGGGCGCCATGTACCCGAACTTGCCTTTGACCCCTGCGGTCGTCGCTTGGGTCGCCTCGGACCACTTGGCGACGCCGAAGTCGGCGATCCGAGAGGTGCCGTCGACGCCGACGAGAATGTTCTGCGGAGACACGTCCCGATGAACGATCGAGAGCGGGGTGCCGTCGTCTCCGCGAAGCTCGTGCGCGGCGTGAAGGCCGGCGCAGACGTCGAGGACGATGCGAACGACGGCGGCCGGCGGGAGTCGCGTTTCACGCTTGATCGCGATGGCGGCGAGCTGGGCGAGGGACGCCCCCTCGATGTAGTCCATGACGAGCAAGAGCTCGTCGCGCGGCTCGTCCACGTCGAGCACGCCGCAGATGTTCGGGTGCCGGAGGCGCGCCGCGAGCTTGGCCTCTGCGATGAGCGCACGGGACAGCTCCGGGTCGTCGACCAAGTGCGGGTGTGCGCGTTTGATCGCGACCAGCCGGGTGAACCCGTGCTTGCCGCGAAGCCGCCCGACGTAAACCGTGGCCATTCCCCCGGCCGCGATCCTGACGAAGCACTCGTACCGCGCCTCCGGAATCGGATCGCGAGTGTGCTTCTGGAGCGTGCCCTGTGCGGAAACCACGATGCTGGATGAAGCTAGCGCGACATTGGGGAGCCGTGCTCACGCCGGTTTACGTCCGAAGGCGAACGCCAAGAGATCGACGTACGACACCATGCCGAGGAGCTTCTGATCGTCGTCGACGACCGGGATCGCGCCGACCCGCTCGTCGATGAGCGCGTCGGCGAGCTCCAGGATCGACGCGTGGGGCCCGATCGTCGTCGGCGACGAGCTCATCACCGCTTCGACGCGCGTCTCTTCGAGCGAGCGGCGGTCCCTTCGATAGAGCGCGTCGTGAATGTCGCCCACGGCCTCGCGCACGTCCCGGTCGCTCAGCATCCCGATGACGACGTGGTTCGCGTCGACGACGGGCAGGTGCCGAATCTCGACGAGCAAGAGCTTCTCGACCGCTTCGAGGAGCGTCGTGTCCGGCTGCACGAAGGCGAGCGCCTTTCGCATCACGCTGCCCGCGGTCGGAATGGAACCATGGCCGGCGCGGCCCTTGTGGAGCAGCCGGCCTCGCTCGGCGAGGACGTCGCTCGTCGTGATGATGCCGACGAGATCATCGTCGGTCACGACGGGCAGACAATCGATCTTGAGCGCGGCCATCCTCGCGCATGCCTCTTCGAGCGTGGCGTTTGGATCGATGACGACCGGCGGTCCCGTCATCAGGTCCGCCACCTTCGCGTCCTCTGTCACCGGGTCGGCGAGCTTCAAGAGATCGCGATCGCTCAAGACGCCGACGAGCTTGACGCCGTCGATGACGAGGAGGTGACGGACCGAAGCCCACAGCATCATCTGCGAAGCGAGCATCGGCGAGTCGTCCGGACGCACCGTCCGGAGCTTGCGCGTCATCACCTCGCGAACCCGAGTCGCCTTCAGGGTGGAGCGAGTGGAGTCTCCAGGGGCTTTGGTTTGTGTGGGTCGATCCATCGGTCCCGCCTCAAGCAGCTTTCGCACCACACGAGCTGCGCCGGTCAGCGGCCGACCGCGCCCGGATTCACCGACGCAGCCTGCGCAACGCGCAATTCGTGCGCCGAGAAAGCTTCCCTTGCCTCGATGGATTGGAGTCATGTGGGCCCGTCAGCTCCGGCACACATCATGCGAAGCGGCCGGCATGCATGATTTTTCGCACCCCGTGTACGCCGCAGTCTGGATCGATGGCCATCAGGCACGGATCCTCGTACTGCACCGCGAGGACTCGGGCTTCGACGAGCACACCGTTCGCGCGGCCCCCCAACATGATTCGGATCGCCACGGAGCCGGGCACCATCAACCTTCGCCCTGGCGGGACGCCTTCTTCGAAGCGGTGACGAAGCACCTCGCGCCCGCGACGCACATCTGGGTGGTTGGTCCGTCGGGAACGCGAAAGGAGCTGGAAGCCCACCTGAAACAGCGTCACTCGGCGGTGGCCGCGCGTGTTCGCGGCAACGAGCCGATGGACCACCCGAGCGACGGACAGCTCGCAGAACGCGCCCGGCGGTTCTTCGAGGCCATGGAGGCCCCGCACCAGGTCTTCGTTCGCAATTGAGGCCCGCGGGCGGCATGCGGTTTGCTGGATTTCTTTGAGAGAGACAGTGGCGGTTTCCCAGATGCTCACCCCCCGATCGCTCGCGCGCTTCGTTTCGAACGAGCGCGTGCTCGGCGAGTCGCTGGCGGCGCTCCTCGGCGCCGCAGGCGCCCGCGACCCCGATCGCGTCGCGAGCGAGTGGGTGATTGTCGAGCCAATGCTCCTGCTCCACTTCGAGCTCGAGGAACGGCACCTGCTTCCGGGCGTTTTCGCGTCGTCGGAGCGCCAGGCGCGTGTGCTCGTCCAGGAGCAGCGGCACCTGCGGAGCAGGTTCGCGGGGCTGAAGGACGCGGTCGAGCGCAGGGAGCTCCGGCCGGAGATGGTCCGGGACTTCATCGACGTGCTCGGCGCTCACACGCGCAACCAGCAGCGCAACGCGGCCGCGTGGACCGACGATGCCGAATGAAGTGACGCCGTCAGCCCCGCTGCGCGAGTAGCTCGTCGACCGCGCCGAGGAACTCGTCGACCCGCAGCGGTTTGGTGAGGTAGTGCGAGAAGCCCGCTTGCACGCCGCGCTGCTTGTCTCTCTCCGAAGCGGCCGCGGTGAGCGCGATGACCGGGATGTCGCGGGTCTCCGCGTCCGCGCGCAGCGCCGCCAGCGCTTCGAGCCCGCTCATTCCCGGGAGGTTGATGTCCATGATGATGATCTCGGGCCGCCGGGCTCGTGCGAGCTCGATCGCAAGCTCGGCCGTCGGCACGGTGAGCAGGTCGATGTTCTCGACCGTGCTCATGAGGTCCTGCATGAACGTCACGTTCGCGGGGTTGTCCTCGACGTAGAGCGCGAGACGGCGGCGCTCGTCGGCGGGCGCGGCCTTGGTGACCGCCGGTGCGGGAGCCGCGACGGTCGCCGGTGCGCCGGGCCCATGAACCGGAATGTCGAGCCAGAATTGCGAGCCCTCGCCCGGAACGCTGTGGAAGCCGACGGCCCCACCCATGAGCTCGGCGAGCCGCTTGGTGATCACCAGGCCGATGCCCGTCCCCTCGATGGGCCCCGTCTCCTGACCCGCGCGCTGAAAAGGCTGAAAGACCTTGTCCTGTTTCTCGGTCGGGATGCCTATGCCCGTGTCCTCGACCGAGACGCGGACACGGCCATCTCTCACGGGCCAGACCGTGAACGTCACGCTCCCGCCCGGGCGGTTGTACTTGATGGCGTTCGAGCCGAGGTTCATCAGGATCTGCGCGAGCCGCGTTCGATCTGCCGCGACGCTCGGCAGATCGTCGGTGACCGCAGGTACGCGGATCCGGATTCCTTGCCGCTCGGCGATGGGCTCGAGCGTGCGCCGAATCTCGTCGAGGACGTCGCCGAGGCTCACCGCTTCGGTGGAGATCGAGATGCCGCCGGCTTCGATCCGCGACAGATCGAGGATGTCGTCGATGAGCCGGAGCAGGTGCTCGCCACCTTTCAGGATCTGATCGACGCGATCTTTGTGACGCTCCGAGAGCGGAACCTTCTTGTCGCGCTGAAGGAGCTGAGCAAACCCGAGGATGGCGTTGAGGGGCGTGCGGAGCTCGTGGCTCATCGAAGAGAGGAACTCGCTCTTGGCGGCGCTCCCGGCCTCTGCCGCGGTGCGTGCTTCGCGAAGCTCTACGGCGCGTTGCTCGTCGTCGGTCAAGTCCCAGACCGTCTTGACGACGCCGCCTTCGGGCGTTCGGCGATCGGTCACGCGCAGGCTTCGCCCGTCGCGGGTGTGCACGTCGGACGTTCGCGCTTCGCCGACCGCAACCAGGCGCTCCTCTCGAAACCGCGCTCGCTCGGCGTCGTCTTTGAACGCGAGCTCGGTCATCCATCCCTCCAAGACCTCTTCGTACGAGCGACCGATGAGCGGGCCCTTGAGGGCGGTGCCGACGAGACTTCGGTACACGCTGTTGCAGAGCACGAGCCGGCTCTTGTCGTCGAAGAGGGCGAAGCCGTCTTGAATGCTCTCGACGGCGCTCGTCAGTCGTTCCGCATTGACCTTCGCGGCGGCCTCGAGCCGTTTTCGCTCGGTGATGTCGCGAATGGCAGCCGAGACCGTCATTCCGCTATCCGACTGGAGCGGGCTGAGGCTCACCTCGATCGGGATCTCGACGCCGTCCTTTCGGCGGCCGAAGAGCTCGAGCCCCGAGCCCATGGGCCGAGCGCCGGGGTTGGCGAAGAACCGCGCGACGTGACCGCTGTGCGTCGGCCGGAACCGCTCGGGGATGAGGATGTCGAGCGACTTTCCTACCAGGTCGGCGCGGTCGTGCCCGAAGAGCTTCTCGGTCTGCACGTTGACCAGAAGGATCTTCGCGTCGGCGTCGACGACGACCATTGCGTCGGGCGCGGTGTCGAGGAGCTGGCTGTAGCGCTCCGCGTCGCTTCGTTCGTCAGGTTCCATGGGGCAGGTGGACGCAGAACACAGTGCCCGGTTTTCCGTCCTCGATCCAGATCCGACCGCCGTGTGCTTCCACCGAAAGCTTGCAGAAGCTCAGGCCGAGTCCGCGCCCCCCACGGCTCATCGGGTGTCCCCCAGCCTCGACCTGGACGAAGGGATCGAAGACACGCTCTCGAAGCTCGGGAGGGATGCCGGAACCGGCGTCGACGACACGAAGTAACGTACCGTCATCTCTTGGCTCGGCGGTGAGCAGGACGGTGCTGTTCGGGGGCGCGTGCCGGATGGCATTTTCGACGAGGTTGGCGAGCGTCCTGCGGAGGAGATCTTCGTCCGCGGAGACGGGCCCCGAATCCACTCGCGTCGAGAGGGTGACCTTGCGCCCGACGGCGCTGATCTCGAGCTCGGCGGAGACCTGGCCGAAGAGCGACGTCAAGTCGACACTGGCGCGGTTCGGCGAGAGCTTGCCTTCGTCCGCCTTGGCCAGGTCGAGCAGGTTCAGGATCATGCGGTTGAGGTGGCGTGCTTCGGTCTGGATCTGGGCGGCGGAGTCCCGCGCGCCCTCGGGGAGCGCGCGATTGCGAAGGAGGACCTGCGCGTGAAGGCCCATCGCGTTGACGGGATTCTTGAGATCGTGCACCACGAACGCCATCAGGCGTTCCTTCTGGAGCTGCAGCCGCAAGAGATCGTCGCGCTGGCGCTTCAGCAAGTCGTACTGCTCACGTAGCTCGACGCTCACCCGCCGCAGCTTGAGCGCGCTCTCGACCCTCACCAAGAGCTCGGTCGGGCGCACCGGCTTCATCAAGAAATCGCTGGCTCCGGCCTCGAGCGCGCGGTCGAAGGTGTCGACGTCCCGGAGGGCGGTCAAGAAGAGGATGGGCGTGTCGCTGCCACGCGGATGCGCCCGCATGCGCTCGCAGACGGCAAAGCCGTCCATGTCCGGCATGCGGATGTCCAGCAGCGCGCAATCGGGCGGCTCGCGCTCGAAGAGCTCGACCGCCTGGACGCCGCCGTGGGCCAAGACCACACGATAGCCCTCGTCCTCCAGCGTGCTCTGGGCGAGCAAACGGTTCGCCTCGTTGTCGTCGGCAACGAGGATGGTTGCAACAGACTCTGTGGGAGGCATCGACCGCCGAGTCCCTTCTTGCACACTGCGAATCACGCGCGCAATGGGAACCGGAGAACGACCGTTTCACTTTTCCCCGAGATCGAAGTGCCGCACCGCGCGCACCGCCCGCTGAAGCTCCTGGCGGAAGTCGGGGTGAGCCAGCTCGATGAGCGCCTCCGCCCGTTCTCGAAGCGTGAGACCGTGAAGGTTTCTCGCGCCGTGCTCGGTCACGACCCAGTGAACATGGCCACGTGTCGTGACGACGCCTGCGCCTGCCTTGAGCTCCGGGACGATCCTCGAAACGGTGCCTCCGGCGGCGGTCGAAGGCAGGGCCAAGATCGGCTTTCCGCCGCGGGAGAGCGCGGCTCCACGAACGAAGTCCATCTGCCCGCCGATCCCCGAGAAGATGTGGTGACCGATCGAGTCGGCGCAGACTTGACCCGTGAGATCGATCTCCAAGGCCGAGTTGATGGCCACGAGCTTGTCGAGCTTTCTCAGCATGGCCGTGTCGTTCGTCCGATCGCACGGATGCAGCTCGATCCGCTGGTTGTCGTTGACGGCCTCGAAGACTCGCTCGGTCCCGCTGACGAAGGTCGCCACCGTGCGGCCGGGGTGGATCGTCTTGAAGCGGTTCGTTATCACCCCCGCGTCGAGCAGGGGCAAGAGGCCGTCCGAGAACATCTCCGTGTGGACGCCCAAGTCCGACTTGTCATGAAGCCGCGCGAGCACGGCATCGGGGATCGCGCCGATGCCCATCTGTATCGTCGATCTGTCCTCGACCAGGCTCGCGACGAGCTCTCCGATACGTGACTCGACATCCCCGGGCGCCGAGCACTCTGCCGCGAGCAGCGGTCGGTCCGTCCACGTGTACGCCGCGAGGCGGTCCATCGCTACCACGGTCGCGCCATGCGTCCGGGGCATCCGTTCGTTGATCTGCGCGATGACGATCCGTGCGCTATCGACGGCCGAGCGCGCCGCTTCGCACGACGTGCCGAGCGTCGCGTGGCCGTGCCGATCAGGAGGGGACAGCTGTACGAGCGCCACGTCGAGCGGGACACGTCCCGTTCGGAAGAGATCGGGAACATCGGAGAGAAAGACCGGCATGAAGTCCGCGCGGGCCTCTTCGACCGCTCGGCGCACGTTCGAGCCGACGAAGAACGAGACCGACCGCATGCGCGCGGCCGCAGCCGGCTCGAGGAACGGCGTCGCTCCGAGGAGGTGCAGGTGATAGAGCCGCAAGCCCTCGACGTCTGTGCGCGCTGCGAGAGCCCCGAGGAGCTCGGAAGGCGTGGCCGCAGCGCCGTGGACGTAGACGCGTGCGCCGTTCGGCACGAGCCTGACAACTTCTTCCGGAGCACGAGCGAGCGAGCGGTAGTCCATGGTCGTCATGCACGCACTGCGAGCCCCATGCCGCACGTTCGGGACGGACGATTCCGTGCGCCACGGTGCGAGAGCGCTGCGTCGTGTGCAAGCATTGCGCGCGCGCCGTCCGGCGTCCCGCCTGAGCCGCTGCGCAGATGCGTGGTCCACGGGTTGCACAGGGCGAGACTGGAGGCCGTCATGTCGCAGTCCGATTCGCTCGAGTGCGAGCTAGAAGCTCTGAGAGAGCTCTCTACGAAGGTTGCGGAGGGGCTCGATCGCCTGTCTGCCCTGGTTCCGCTCCAGAAGCGTCACCTCGTCCGGCTGCTGCGCGCCGAGGCTCTGGGTCTGGCCGACTCGTTGGATGAGGTCGCCGACGTGCCCGCGAGCGCTCGTCTCCGGCGCCCCGCCGCCTGATCGCGGTCTCACTTCGACTTTCGCCATGTCTGTGCTCGAGAACGCGGCTGAACCGGCATGGGCGATCGATCCGGGAGCGTGCGCGCGCGAGCACGCCACGGACCTTCACCGCGGCCTCTCGCACGACGAGGCGTCGGAGCGCCGCGCACGGTACGGCGCGAACGCGTTGCCGGAGGCGAAGCGCCGCTCGCTCGTCGCGGTTCTCGCCGGCCAGCTGAAGAGCCCACTCGTCCTCCTCCTCTTCGGTGCGGCCGTGATCGCGTGGCTGCTCGGAGATAGGACCGACGCGATCATCATCGCGGTCGTGGTCCTCATCAACACGATCATCGGGGCCGTTCACGAGGGTCGTGCCGAGCGCTCTCTCTCTGCGCTGCGCAAGCTGACGCCGCGAACCGCGAGAGTCGTTCGCGAAGGACAAGAAGCCGTCGTCGACGCCGCCGACCTCGTCCCGGGCGACGTGGTCGCGCTCTCCGCGGGTGACGCGGTCCCGGCGGACCTTCGCGTCTCCGAGGCGGCAAGCGCGCGCGCGGACGAATCCTCGCTCACCGGCGAGTCGCTCCCGGTCGAGAAGTCGGACCCGCCGCTATCGAGCGATACCGCCTTGGGAGATCGCGCGAACATCCTTCACGCGGGGACCAACCTGGTCGGGGGACGCGCTCGCGGTATCGTCATTGCGACGGGCACCTCGACGGAGGTGGGACGCATCGCGACGCTCGCGTCGGGAGCCGAGGAGCCCATGACGCCGCTCGCGCGCCGAATCGACAGGTTCGGCAAGCAACTTCTCTTCGTCGCAGTGGGGCTGTTCGCTCTGGTCTTCGCCATCGGGATCGCGCGAGGGATGGCGCCCGGGGAGATCGCCATGGTCGCGATCAGTCAGGTAGTTGGCCTCGTTCCGGAGGGGCTCCCCATCGCGGTCACGATCGCGCTGGCGGTCGGCGTCGAGCGCATGGTTGCTCGGCGCACCATCGTCCGGCGTCTCGCCGCCGTAGAGACGCTGGGCGCGGTCACCACGATCTGCTCGGACAAGACGGGCACGCTGACGCAGAACGAGATGACGGCGACGACCGTGGTGCTCGGCTCGGGTGCGGTCGTCTCCGCCGCCGGCCTCGGCTACGCGCCAGAGGGTCGCCTCGAGGTGGATGGTGCCGCGGTCGCGGCAGACCCAGGCGGCGATCTCCATCGGCTCCTGGAATCAGCCCTGCTTTGCAACGACGCCGACCTCGTCCCGCCCGACGACGAGGGCGGGCGCTGGACGATTCTCGGCGACCCCACCGAGGCGGCCTTCGTCACGCTCGCCCGCAAGGCCGGCCTGGACCAGCACACGGTTCGTGGAGCGAACCCGCGGCGAACTGAGATCCCCTTCGATTCGGCCACCAAGCGTATGGCGACCGAGCACGACGGCGCTTCAGGCCGTGTCGTCCACATCAAAGGAGCTCCGGAAACCATCCTGCCGCTTTGCGGCCGCGTGCTCGACGGCGGGCGTGAGCGCGATCTGAACGCCGGCGACCGCGCACGAATCGAGTCGGCGATACGGACCATGGCAGAGCGAGCGCTTCGCGTCCTCGCGATCGCCACGCTACGCGGACCGATGCCCGAAACCTTCGAGGCGATGAGCGGCCAAGTCGTTCTGCTCGGGCTCGTCGGACAGATCGATCCGCCTCGTGGGGCAGCCAAAGAAGCCGTGGCGGCCTGCCGTGCCGCGGGCATTCGCCCGGTGATGATCACCGGCGACCACCGGACGACCGCGGTGGCGGTCGCCCGCGACGTGGGGATCTTCCACGAGACCGACGGCGTCATCGATGGGCCCGAGGTCGCCCAGATGAGCGCCGGCGATCTGGACGCCGCCGCGCCCGCGACGGCGGTCTTCTCTCGCGTGCAGCCCGCCGACAAGCTCCGGATCGTCGAAGCGCTCCAAAGGAGCGGCGAGGTCGTGGCGATGACCGGGGACGGCGTCAATGACGCGCCGGCGCTCGTCAGGGCGAACGTGGGCGTCGCCATGGGCCGAACCGGCACCGAGGTGGCCAAGCAAGCCGCCGACATGATCGTGACCGACGACGACTTCGCGACGATCGTCACGGCCGTCGAACAAGGGCGCATCGTCCAGGGGAACATCCGCCGCGTCCTCGTGCTGCTGATGAGCACTGCCGCGGCCGAGATCACGGTGCTGGTCCTCGCCATGGCCCTCGGATATCCGGCGCCCTTCTTCGCGGTGCAGATCCTCTGGAACAACCTCGTCACCGAGGGCCTGATCACGGTCAACCTGGTCCTCGAGCCGGGTGAGGGCGACGAGATGCAAAAGCCGCCGCGCGGCACGGATGCACCGCTCATCGACGCCCCGATGCTTCGGCGGATCGCGCTCATGGCTACCGCGATCGTCGTCTCTACGCTCGGTTGGTTCATCTTCCGGATCGAATCGGGGATTCCGTTCGCGCAGGCGCAGACCGAAGCGTTCACTGCGCTCGCGGTGTGCGAGTGGTTCAACGTGCTCTCGTGCCGCTCCGACACGCAGTCGGCGTTCGCGCGCGGGCTGCTATCGAACCGGTGGCTCCTGGGCGGGCTGATCCTCGGCAACCTTCTTCAGGTGTTCGTCATCTTCACGCCGGCGATGAACCACCTATTTCATACGCAACCGTTCGATCTGGCGCAGGTCTTCCTCATCGGGATCGTGGGCAGCGTGGTGCTCTGGGTAGAGGAGGCGCGCAAGCTCTGGGTCCGGCGGCATCGTGCGGCGAGCGCATAGTTTGCGCGGCGCCTTCCCTCCCCCTGCCTAGATCGCGGCCTTCGGCGGGTGGCCCGGCAGTTGCTGACTGCGTCGGAGAGAGAAGGAGCACCTCGATGAACCATCCGACCGCCGACGCGGACTCGATGCTTGCCGCCTGTGAGCCGCTCCACCGCGAGATCCGGGGCGAGATCCGGCGCGTCGTCGACCTCGCGACCCGGGCCAAGCACCACAGAGAGCACGACCTCGAAGCGTGCCTCGAGCTCACCCGCGCGATGCAGGAGCTGGCGCTGGCCGTTCGTCGACATATCGCCGTCGAGCAGCGCGATCTGCTCCCGGTGCTCGAGCGGCTCGACGCGTGGGGCGCGGACCGGAAGCGTCACATCGAGGAGGAGCACGAGCGGGAGATCGAAGCGGTCTTCAACGTGGACTACTACGGCTCCCACCACGCGATGGCGGCGGATGCGTCTTCGATCGCTCGCGCGTTGGTCGCCGCGCTCGACCGCGAAGAAGCCGACCTTCGCGACGCGGACGAGGCCCGGGGCGTGCCGGACGCTCAGGAGGCGGGGTGATGGGTAGCGTTCTCCGACCGGCGCGCAGGCGAGTCCTCTTGCTTCTCTGCACCGCAGGGGCATCGCTCTCGGGCATCGCACGCGCCGACGCGGATCCTCTCGACCCTTTCGTCGGGCGGTTCCGCCACTCCGGCGGCGACAAGGAGCGCCAGGCCCGGGACAAGGCCATTGACGACGTCGTCGCGGGCATGAACGTGCTCGTTCGGGGGATCGCGCGAGATCGGCTCAAGGAGGCGAACCCGATCGCCAGGGTGCTCTCGTTCGCCGCGACCTCCAAGGACCTGACCGTCACGATGGACGCTCGCTCGTACACCGGTCCGCGCGACGGCAAGAAGGTGAGGGTCAAAGGCATCACCGGCGACGAGCTCGACATGCACTACGCGATCGCACGCTTTCGGGTCGACCAGATCTTCTCCGCCGAGGAGAGAGGCAGAACGAATCGCTTCTCGCTCGACGAAGAGGTCGTCTCGATGCGCATTCGCGTGCACGCGACGCAGCTGCCCAAGGACCTCATCTACACGCTGACCTACACGAGGGAGAAATGAGAGCGCTGGTCACGACGTCTCGCATGCCGGTCGCGATCGACATCGTTCGCAAGCTCGGGCAACAGGGCCATCGGGTGACGGCGACCGATACGTTCTCGACGGCTCCGGGCAGCCACTCGAAGTACGTCGAAAGCGCGCCCCTGACCGCCTCGCCGCGCTTCGACACGCAACGCTTCGTCGCCGACGTGAGCAAGATCGTTCGCGACGAGGGGATCCACGTGGTGATCCCTGCCTTCGAAGAGGTCTTTTACCTGGCGAAGCATCGGGCCGAGCTGCCGGGCTCCGCCCAATACTTCTTCCCCACGTTCGAAGCGTTGCTCGAGCTTCACGACAAGGCACGCTTCTCCGACCTCGCGCGCCGTCTGGGCCTCGCGGTGCCGTCCAGCTCGATCGCGCGGAGCCGTGACGATCTCGCCTCGGCAATCCGTGCCTTCCCTCACTATTTTGCGAAGCCCGTGTTCTCCCGCGGGGGCGTCGACCTCCTCACCAATGCGGGACCGCTCGCCGGGGCGCTCCGCGTCGACGAGTGTGAGCCGACCGCCGAGCGGCCATGGATCGTGCAGGAGTTCGTCCAAGGCATCGACGTCTGCACGTGCAGCATCGTCCATCGCGGGCGCATCACGGGCCACGCCGCGTACGTCCACCCGCGCGAAATCGAGCACGCGGGCGGCATCGTCTTCGAGTCGGTCGACGAGCCCGAGTGCCTCGCGATTGCACGCAAGCTCGCAGAGGCCACCAATTACCACGGCCTGCTCTCGCTCGACTTTCTCCGGACCGAGCGCGGCATGGTCCTCATCGAGTGCAACCCGCGGCCGACGGCGGGCCTCCACGTCATGTCGCCGGAAATGTTCGAGACGGCCCTGCTCGATCGAGCCGAAAAGAACGTCCTTGTCGCGGAGCCGGGCGTGAGACGCAAGTACTCGGTCGCGCTCGTTCGCGACATGATTTTGCATGTCCGCGAGGCGCGCGAGGACCTCCGCTACTTGTTCTCCGACGCAAAAGAGGTGGTCGCCGATCCGGACGACCTGCTCCCGGCGCTCTATCAGGTCCTCTCGTACGGGCACGTGGTCGCGTACCGGCAACGTCTCAGCTCGCACGAGCACAAGAACACCGAGCTCATGTCGGCCTATTTCGCCGACGTCTGCTGGAACGGAGAAGAAATGTCATGACTGTCTTCGATCTGCCCGACTACGACGACCACGAGCACGTCTCTTTCTTTCGCGATCCGCAGAGCGGCCTTCGCGCCATCGTCGCGATCCACAGCACCGTGCCCTATGGCATCGCGGGCGGCGGGTGCCGCATGTGGCCGTACGTCAGCGACGCCGCAGCGCTCAGCGATGCGCTCCGTCTGTCCCGCGCCATGTCCTACAAGCTCGTGCTCTGCGACATGCCTGCCGGCGGCGCGAAGAGCGTGATCATCGCCGATCCGCGCAAGGACAAGACCGAAGCGCTCTTTCGCGCCATGGGCCGCGCCGTCGAACGTCTCGGCGGCAAGTACATCATCGCCGAAGACGTCGGCACGACCGAAGCCGACATGCGCATCATCGGGACGGAGACGAAGTTCGTCGTCGGCAAGAAGACGGACACCGGGCCGGCCACGGCGTACGGAGCGTTCGTATGCATTCGGGCGGCGGCGAAGCGCGCATTGGGCAAGGCCGACCTCCGCGGTGTCCGTTTCGCCGTTCAAGGGCTCGGCGGCGTCGGTGGTCGCCTGGCCAAGCTGCTGGCCAAAGACGGCGCCGAGCTCGTGGTGACCGACGTCGACCCCGACGCCGTCGCCAGGGTGGTGGCGGCGACCGGGGCGCGCCCGGTTCAGCCACCCGAGATCCTCGAGCAAGAAGTCGATGTGCTCGCGCCTTGCGCCCTCGGCGCAATCCTCGACGACCGATCCATCCCCAAGCTGCGTTGCAAGATGATCGCGGGCGCCGCCAACAACCAATTGGCCGAGGAACGCCACGCGAAGGCGCTCGCCGCGCGAGGTATCCTCTACCTCCCGGACTTCGTGCTCAACGCCGGCGGTGTGATTGGCGCGTCCCAAGAAGGCAAGCAGCTGGGTGGAGGTGCCGGTGGAGCCGATTACGACGAGGTCGAGGCGTTCCGCGACACGGAGCGGCTGGCCGATTTGGTCGAGGCCGTCCTGCGGCGGGCCGAGCACGACGGAACGACGCCCCACGAAGCGGCCGTCGGCATGGCGAAGGAGAAGCTGGCGAAGCTGCGCGCCGGCGGGTGAGCGGGAAGCCGACACGCTTGGCCTGATATG
>JBGTSH010000016.1:0-62861 GCA_041940405.1 Polyangiaceae bacterium | reverse complement strand
GGCACGCTGGCGACGTCGCGGTGCACCGGCCGGCCGAGGATCTCGGTGACCTCGGGGTCGTAGACGGGGACGGGGATCACCTCGACCCCGGGCCGGGGCACCGAGGTACAACTGCACCTCCCGGCCGACGCCGCGGGGGCCTCCGGCGGACGCGCCCCGGCCACACCCAGCCCGAGGAGGGGGTCAGCAGATGGATGAGCGCCTGAAGGTCTACGTGGTGGACGACCACCGCATCTTCCGCGCCGGCGGGCGGGATCTGGGGCCCGGGCTCGCGACTGCGCTGGTTGACGACTCGGTGCGGGATGCTCCCGCCGAGACCGAGGTTCCCAATCTCTGGGTCGTCCCCGCGGGCCCGATCCCGCCGAATCCCTCCGAGCTCTTGCATAGCGAAAGATTCCGCGCGTTCCTGGCCCGACTGTCGGAGCGCTTCGATCAGGTCATCCTCGACAGCCCGCCCGTCGCCGCGGTTACCGACGCGACCATTCTCTCGAGGCTCGTCGACGGAACCGTCCTCGTGGTCCGCGCCAACCAGACCGGCAAGGAGGTTGCTCGCCACGCGAACCGCCTGCTCCAGGGCGTCGGTGCGAACTTCGCCGGCTGCGTCCTCAACGCTGTCAACCTCGACCGCGACGAGTACAAGTACTCGTACTACTACTACCGTCGCGACGGTTACTACACCGAAGGCGCGCGCCCCTCGGGCAATGGTCCTGAGCCGCCGTCGGCGCACGCCTGAGGCTTAGTCCTTCTTCGCGAAGGACAAGAGGTTCCCACCGAGGCGAGCCCGGTTCAGGCCGGCCAGAGCGGTGTGGTAGGCGTACACAGAGAGGCTTTTACGGCTCTTCTCCCTGAGCGCGCCGACTCTTTGGATCTCATCCACCTTGAAGCCGGCCTTCGTGAGCACGAGCTCCATCGATGCTCGGTTGAAATACACGACGTGACCTGGGTAGCCGAGGACGACTCGGGGAGAAGCGAAAGGCTTCATCAGTCGTGACATCGCGAGCATCGACCAGTCGATGTGTGGCGTCTTCATGACCAGCCACCCTCCGGGCCGAAGGAGGCGGCGAGCTGCGATGACGTGCTCGAGCGGATGCTCGAGATGCTCGATTACGTCCCACAGCGTGATCATGTCGTACGAGCCGTCCGCGCCGGCGAGGTCGGTCAGCGACGCCTGCCTTACGCGCAGTCCTTCTTTCTGGCAGAGCTCCACCGACGCTGCCGAGGTGTCGATTCCTTCGGCGTCGAAGCCGGCCTCGCGAGCGAGGCGGAGGAAGAGGCCGCCACCGGCGCCAACGTCCAAGACCCGACCGCCGGGGACTCGCTTCCGCAGCGGGCCAGTGACCAGCCCACGCAGGTTCGACTCGTAGCGCTCATCCCTGAAATAGTACGAGTGGCCGTACATGGCGCTGAGCTCTTCAGCGCTTGGAAACGGCGAGAGATAGCCCAGCGTGCATGCGCGGCATCGAAGGACGGTGCGCTCCCCGTCACGCAGCAGTACTCGACCCCCATCGGTTCCGCAGAGCGGGCACTTCATGGCGCGTTCCTATGAGCTGGATCGCTCTGGGGCAAGAGGTTGTGGGTCGGGGCTCTTCGAGACGCTGGCGACAAAGTAGATCTTGAAGCCGCGATGGAGCGCTCGTTCGAAGCTCTTGGAGGCTGCGGCAAGGCCTCGGTTTGCGAGGTCCGCGAGGGTTCGAGGGATCCGGTTGCCGCGCGCCTTCGGTGCGCTCGTCGGGTTGCCGTTCGCAGCAGCCGGACTTCGAGCTCTGCCTCGGAGCTTGGTGCGCGCCAGTCGGAGAGCGGTGTTCACGACCGCAGGAAGCGCGTATCCGAACTCGAAGACCTCCGTGCGCTCCAGCTTGAGCTCGGCGGCGCTCAGACATTGGTCGAGGCTGGGCTCGTCGAACCTCAGGAAGTGGTGAGGCGGAAAATCCGAGGTAACCAGGTTGGCGAAGAGGCGGTTCCTGTTCGGTACCGTTCCCACGAGGTGTCCGCCTGGCGCGAGCAGCGCGCGGGCTGCGCGCAACGCGCCTACCGGCTCGGTCAAATGCTCGAGCACGTCGGACATGCACACGACGTCGAACCGAAGCTGTTCGGGCGACGTCGACAGCTCCTCGACGGTGGTGTGGAGCACTCGGACGCCGCGGCTGGTAGCGACCGTTAGTGACCGTTGGTCGATGTCGATTCCAAGCACCTCGTGCCCTCTGTCCTGAAATTCGCTAAGAAGGAGGCCGTCGGCACATCCGACATCGAGCACGCGCTTGGGAGGGCCATCCCCAAAGTCCGTCAGGATCTTCGTTAGCCTCGCATCCTTCGTCGCCTCCCGCCGGCCGTCATGCATCGCCGCGTACATGACCTCGCCCTCCGACTCGTAATAGGCCGCTGACGGATGTGCGAGCGGATGCCAGTACTGGAGTGCGCATCCTGCGCATTCCATCAGAGTGTACAGCGTGGCTTCGTCGGGACGCCGATGCCGAGCGAGCGCTGCAGCATTGGAAGAGGCGCACACCGGGCAGCGAGGAGCAGCGGTACCCATGATCTATCGGGCCCCGGCATTCGCAACAATCTGCGCGACGCGTTCGACATCGGAATCGTTCATCGCGGAACCGGACGGCAAGCACAAGCCGCGCTCAAAGAACAGGTCGGAGACGCCGCGACCCACGTAGCGACACTCCGCGAACACCGGCTGAAGATGCAGTGGCTTCCAAAGAGGACGACTCTCGATGTCGGCTGCTGCTAACGCGAGCCGCACATCCTCCGTGCTGGCGCCGAATGCCGCGGGATCGAAGAGAACGCAGGTGAGCCATCGCGACGAGCGACCGAACGACGCCTCGGGCATGAAGCTCACGCCGGGAAGCTCACCCAGAAGCCGCCGGTAGCGCGAAAAGATCGCTCGCCGCCGTTCGACCCTTCGATCGAGATCCTCGAGCTGGGCACGACCGATTGCAGCGCAGATATTCGAGAGCCGGTAGTTGAAGCCGATCGCCGAGTGTTGGTAGTGCGGCGCCGGATCGCGCGCCTGGGTTGCCAAGAATCGCGCGCGCTCGACGAGCGCGGCATCGTCCGAGACGAGCATGCCTCCGCCCGACGAAGTGATGATCTTGTTCCCGTTGAACGAGAAGACGCCTATCTTGCCGAAGCCGCCGGTGCTTCTCCCCTTGTAGCTGGCGCCGAGTGCTTCGGCTGCATCTTCGATGACGGGAATGTCATATTCGTCGCAGGTGGCACGGATCGCGTCGTGGTCGGCCGATTGGCCATAGAGGTCGACGATGATCGCCGCCTTAGGCAGCGATCCTTCTTTGGCGGAGCGACGAAGCTCCTCGGCCAAGAGGGCGGGATCGAGGTTCCAGCTGCTTGCCTCGCTGTCGACGAAGATCGGTCGAGCTCCTTGATAGACGACCGGGTTGGCGCTCGCGCAGAACGTGAACGTCGAGCAGATGACGCGGTCGCCGGCTCCGACGCCTAGGAGGATGAGCGCGAGGTGCAACGCCGCGGTGCCGGACGAGAGCGCGGCGGCGTGCCCGACCCCGACCCTCGCGGCGAACTGCCTTTCGAACGCATCGACGTGTGGGCCGAGCGGGGCAACCCAGTTCGAATCGAAGGCGTCCGCTACCAGCTCTCGTTCGCGGGCGCCCACCTCTGGCGGAGACAGGTACAGCCGTGCCACCTTAGGCAGCTTCCTGGGTGAGCAGCGGTGCCTTACGGCGGCCGAGCCGGCGATCGAGGAATCGCACGATGACCCAAAGGGGGACGACGAACTGCAGCAGGCTCATGACGATGAGCACGCTGGGCGCAATCACGACGAGCATGCTGGAGTAGAGCAGGACCTTATTTCGATCGGAAGGATCGCGCTGGAGCCACTCGTACATCGCCCGCTGAAAGATCCCCCACAAGGCCATTCCGACGAAGACCCCTAGCCACGAGAAATTGGCATAAAGCGCTCCGTGGTATTGCACGGGGATTGGTGCACCGGCCAGCTGAAACACAATGCCGTGATCTGCCCAGGCGATGTATTCGACTTTTTCAGGCCATAGCCATCTCGGGATGGGCGCTAGTAGGAGCCCGAACCAGCTGGCTCCCCAAAGGTAGTCCTTTCGTTCCGGAAAACTGTGGAACACGACCCCCAGAGCTTCCAAGCGTCCGCGGTCGCCCTCGTGGGCAGCGAGCGTCTCGACGGGCTGGGAGACGCGATTGACGAGCGAGGGCCGTGCTGGCTCATCGTATTCCTCTTTGAACCGGAGCTCGCCGAGCAGGTTCATCACCAAGATGGCGCTGAACGCCATGACAAACACGGAGGCGACAGAGAGCCTGCGCTTCAGGTAGTGGAACAAGACGACGCACGAGAAGATGAAGAACCCGACGAAGCTTCGCACGCCGGTTCTCACGACCATCAGCGACGTCAGGACCACGAGCCCGCCGAGCGTTAGCCATTCGGCGCGCTTGAGCCGCCTTGGCAGGTAGAGGGCGAGCAGCAACATCGGCGGAAGCAGCCCGATGAGGATCCCTCGGACAATCCACGTCTGCATGCGATCGTCCCCCCGGAGTGCCTTCTTTCCCGCGCCGAGGTCCGTAAGCTCGGTCAAGCTCAATCCGAGACGCGCCTGGAAGATCGCATAGACGGGGAGCGCAATCGCGAAGCAGACGGCGATCACGAGGAGCAGGCGCCGCCGATCCCACTCGATGCCCTCGACACGAGGAAAGATCGAACTGAAGCGCTTCGCCCAGGGCGAGTAGTAGCCGACGTAGTAGCTGAGAATCGCGAGCACGTACGACCAGGCTACTGTGCGGACAATTTCGAGCTGCGTGTAGGGCGAGAGATGGTGAAGGAGCGACAGCTCCACCCGCTGATTGACCATGCACGCCGCGATGGCACCGGCGAGACCGTAGCCTTGGTATAGACCGCCGAAGGACGCCGGCTCGAAAGGGTCGGGGCGACGCGGCAAGATCAGCGGCGCGATGTAAAGCAACATCGCGAGCGTGAGTGGCAGCATCACCGCCGAGACGTCGCCCCAGTAGGGCTCGAGCGACGCGGCGAGCAGCATGCCGCCACCGATCAGGAGGAAGAGCACTCGCCTTACGGCGAGTCCGACCGGCGTAGCTGCGCGGGCCGTCACGTCTCCGAAACGGCCGCGAGGAGCGGCAGCGCCGCAGGCTTCTCGGGCTCCGGCGAGGACGAAGGCTCCATGAACTCAGGAACCATCTTGGTGAGCTGCCGTCGAATCGAGTCGAGGTCGCCCTTCGCTGCAACGTCACGCAGCTCATCCAGCATCGGTCGCAGCGTCTCGGCCCGAACCTTCGGCAGCCTCCCGACGAAGATCTTCGGGTGGTACGTCTTATCTGCGGCCTCTTCCGCAACGCTCAGTTCCTCGAAGAGTTTCTCGCCCGGGCGCACGCCGCTGAACTGAATCTCGATGTCCTCACCCGGACGAAGACCGGAAAGTCGGATGAGATCCTCTGCCAGGTCGACGATGCGGACGGGCTCTCCCATGTCGAGGATGTAGATCTCGCCGCCCTTGCCCATCGTCGCTGCTTGAAGCACCAGCTGCGACGCTTCGGGGATCGTCATGAAGTACCGCCGCATCTCGGCGTGGGTGACCGTCACCGGGCCGCCCCGAGCGATCTGTTCGCGGAAGATCGGGATGACACTGCCGGCGGATCCGAGGACGTTTCCAAACCTGACGGCGACAAACCTCGTCTTGCTGCGCGAGGCCAGGGATTGAGCGTAAAGCTCGGCGACGCGCTTGGTCGCGCCCATCACCGACGTCGGGTTGACTGCCTTGTCGGTGGAGATCATCACGAACTTGGCGACGCCTGTCTCGTCGGCGATGTCGGCGACGGTCTTCGTCCCGAACACGTTGTTCTTCACCGCTTCGCCCGGGTTGTCCTCCATCAGCGGTACGTGCTTGTGGGCGGCGGCGTGGAGCACGATCTCGGGCCGGTGCGCGCGGAACAGCGATCGCATGCGCGCGTCGTCGCTGATGTCGGCAATCGCCGGAACGAGATCGAGCTCCGGGAAGCTCGCGTGAAGCTCACGATGAATCTCGAAGAGCGCGTTCTCCGAGCGCTCGATGAGCACGAGCTTGCGTGGACCGAACCGGCAGACCTGGCGGCACAGCTCGCTGCCGATGCTGCCGCCGGCGCCCGTTACGGCGACGACGCCGCCGAAGTCGGCGGAGATCGAAGACTCGTCGAGCTTGACCGGCTCGCGCCGGAGCAAGTCTTCAATGGCGACGCTGCGTGCACGGCTCAAGCTCACCTGGCCGCCCACGATCTCTTGCAGCGCGGGGATGATTTTCACCGGGAGCTTGGCGGCCTCGCACAGGTTGACGAGACGTCGGACCTGCTTCCCTGACGCGCCGGCAATCGTGATCAAGACCTGCGTGGCGCCGCGTTCGGTGCAGTGCCGAGCGAGCTCCTCCGTCGTGTCGAGGACCGTGACGCCGTGAACGACCATCCCGCGCTTCAGGGGGTCGTCGTCGAGAAAGCCGACGGCGCGGATCCCCATCTCCGGATGGTTCGCGATCTGTTTGGCTACTGCGAGGCCGGCTTCGCCCGCACCGATCAGCATGGTCGGAACGGCTGGAGTCGACGGTTCCACTCGTTGGACCCGCCGGCGCTCTGCGGCCATGCGACGTCCGGCCCGCAGTCCGACGATCGCGAGGAATCCGAGGATGAAGCTGATCAGGACCGTCCCGATGGGTGCCCAGATGTGGGCGAAGAAGGGCACGTCTCGGCTGAAGCGAGTCCCGACGAAGCGGACGCCAACCAAGACCACGGACCCCACCGCGAGCGCGCCGAAGATACGGCTCACTTCACGGAGGCCGACGTATCGCCAAGCGAAGCGCGGAACCCCGAAGAGGTGTAGGACCCCGTACTGCAGCGCGACGACGTACGGGAGCAGGGTGATGCAGCGCTGCCATTGGGCGGCCGGAACGTTCCAGTCGAACCGCAGCAAGAACGCGCCGATCCAGGCGGCCGAGAGGGCCACCAAGTCGAGGAACACTTGCACGGCCTTGGAGGCCATCCGGGACATCAGCCGACCTCGCGCCTGACCATGGGGTGCCGCCGGTGAGGGAGCCGTTCACCCCCGACAGCGACGACCAAGGATTTGCGGATCTAGTCGAACTCGAAGGCGAACGAAAGCGCCCGGCCGTCAGGGTTGGCGCTGCAAAGCTCTACGCCTGTTCTCTTCGATACGGCCCATCAGTGCAGTGTCTCCATGCTGCAGGCGCTGCGCCTTCTCCAGCGCTTCCGCTGCACGGTTGAACGCTCCCGCTCGTTCGGCGGCCTGAGCCAGGTCGAGCCAGCAGGACTTCGATGGTTCTTCCGTGCAGGCGCGCTCTTGGTGGTTCATCGCGCTGGCCCACTCCCCTCGGCCAGCACGAAACTGTGCGCTCCAGGTGTGGGCCGCCGCGCAGTCGGTTCGATCGACGCAGGCGGCTCGCAGGTACTGCTCCGTGATCGCCGAAATCTCCGACTCAGTGTCCGGAAGGCGTGCGAGGGCCTGGAGAAGGAGTTGGAGGCATGCTTCGCGTTCCTCTGGCCCATCACAGCCGGCCCGAAGCTCCTCTGCTGCGTCCGCGGGGCGACCCAACGCCAGTGCCAGTCTTCCACGCGCTTGAGCAGAGAACGTGCTTCGGGGCAGTGAGAAGGAAAAGAAGTCAGCGTGCTCATCGACCTCGATCCGACAGAGCTCGGCGTCTTTGCACGGCGGCTCACCGGTGGTGAGCGCATCGACCCTCCGCGCAATGAGGCGCTGTCTCGGTCCGCGGAGCTCGGGTTTCAGGTCGAGGGCGAGCGTGTCAACCGCTTCTTTCCAAGCGAGGTCGCGCTGTGACGACTGCATGGCGACCAGATCCAGGAAGTCTCCTCCCACAGGGCCATCCGGAACGGCGCGCTCGAGCTGAGCCGGAGTATGCGCGAAGCGCAGCGCCATGGGGGCAGCGACGAGGAGCAACGATGGCTCGAGCTCCATGGCGAGACGAAGCTCGAGCAGCGCCTGATTGACCGCACCTTTCCGGTGTAGCACCTCGGCCAGGATGAGGTGCGGCCGGCCGATCGTGGGCCCCCGTTCGAGCGCTCGTTGGATCCAGGGGATTGGCTGACCGGCCGGATCGTCGGTCGCCGCCGCTGCTCCGAGGAGCGGGAAGTAGTAGTCGGCGGGGTGCTCCTTCATGAGCTCAACGAGACGACGATTGAAATCTTCTTTCGCTCGTTCGGTCGGCGTGGAGCTCTGCGCGCGAAAGGAGGCGAGAGCCTCGTCCCGATCGAGCTCGAGGAGGCGCGTCCCGCGTGCAAGCGCGAAACCGGCGAGCACCAGCGTCGAAACGGCGACGAGTGGAACGATGATCAGCGACGCCCTCGCCGATCCTCCCGGCGACCTTCGCGATTGACCCCACAGCGTGCCGAGGAGCGTGGCGACAGAGAGTCCGACACCGAAGACCTCGAGACCGAGGTCGACGAGGTTCTGCAGAAGGAGCGCGACGAGACCCGACGCCACGGCGCCCGCGAGGTTGCTCTTGAGCAGGCCGATGCGCCACGGCCGGAACCACCACGCGAGCGTGGCGAGAGCTGCGCCGCCTGCGAGCAGGCCCCACTCCGAGACCCATTGCACGACGAAGTTCTCGGGGTGCGTGAACGTCGTGTTCTGGCCGATGGCGGGGCGGTAGGCGGAAAAGACGCTTTCAAAGCCGCCTCTGCCTAGACCGGTCCAAGCGAAATCGCGGATCAGCGGTTGCGACCACGACACGAGCTGAATCTTCTGCGTGTTCTCGTTGACGAGCTCACGGAAGAGGCGTTGCTCGGCGTCGAGGAAGACGAAGGCGATACCGACGACGACCGAGAGACCAACGACGCCGGACACGGCCAGCATGGGAAGGCGGTCTCGCTCGCGTCGCTCCGAGAACCACCGCAGGCTGAGCAGCGCAGCGAACATGGCGAGACCGAGCAGCAGTGCGAGCACGCCGCCGCGCGAGCCCGACCGGAAGATGGTCAACACCATCACCACGACCGATGAGCCGAGCAGCCAGCGGGGCAAGACGATGCGCTTGGCGAACATCAAGCCGAGCGTCGCCAAGGTCGCGAGCACGAGGTACCCCGCCAGGTTGTTGGCGTTCAGGAGCGGCGCAACGAACCGAGCGGGGGTGCTGCGCGGCTGGTAGATGCCGAAGAGCGTTGTCGCGCCGAGGAGCTCGTGTGCGATCGCGGAGATCGCAACGAACAGCCCCGACGCCGCGACGAAGGCCACCGCGATGCCCGACGAGCGTGTGCGTGCGAGGTGGCCGGCCGCAAAGAACGTCAGCGCGTAGGAGAGCCACTTCACCGCCTCGATCAGCGATGCGCCGGGCGAGAGCGAGACGCTTCCCGCGCTCACCGTCTCGCCGATTGGCAGCAGGCTGCGGGACCAGATGTCGGCTGCCGTTGGTGAGATGGCTTGGAGCCAGGAGATGGGAAGGGGGAGCGCTTGGAGTGCACAGAAAACGCCCAAGCCGACCAGGACGAGGAGCGGTTTGGACGACGGCACGCGGTTCCGCGCACGAACCTCGAGGAGCGCGAGCCCGCCGACGGCCACCGCGACGCCGGCGAACACGACGATCGCCCCGACGGTTACGCTGCCGACCGCGGCGATGGAGCCGATCACCAGAATCGCGAGCGCGACAGGCAGCGCCCACGGCGGTAGCGGCGATCGGCTCGACTCCTTGGCCACTCCCGCCTCGTACGGTTACTAGGCTGACGTTCGCGCGCGTGTGCCGTCGACTTGGCGCTCCGAGATGAACGGACCGAGCGCCAGCACCTCGAGCCCTCCGTCCTTGAACGCGCGGATCGCGTCCTCGGGCGAGCAGACGATGGGCTCCTCGTGCATGTTGTAGCTGGTGTTGATGAGCGTCGGGATGCCGGTGCGCCGGTGATACTCGACCAAGACCTTGTGGACTTCGGGGTTGGTTCGCTCGGATACGAGCTGGGGCCGCGCGGTGCCGTCGACGTGAACTGCCGCCGGCGATTCACGTTGCATCCGCGGCGTGCAGTCGGTCGTGACCGTCATGAACTCTGCCGAGTAGCGCATCCGGTCGAGATTTCCGTAGAGCTCGCTCGCATGCTTTTCGAGCGAGATGGGAGCGAACGGCATGAACTCGGTCCGCTTGAGCCTGTCGTTCAGCCACTTGTTAACGGCGGGATCCTTCGCCGGATAGAGGATTGAGCGGTTGCCTAGGGCCCGCGGCCCGAACTCCATCGCGCCGTCGAAGCGCGCGACGACGCGCTCCGCTTCGAGGTGCGACACGAGCTCGCCAACGAGATCGGCCGGCCGGCGGTACGGAAGCCCAGAGGCTTGCAGCGCCGACTCGACCTGACGCTCATCGTAAGAGGGACCGAGGTACACGTCCGACAGCCGCGTCGGCGAGAGGCCACGTAGATCGGCATGGAGCGCGAGCGCAGCACCCGCGCCCACGCCGCCGTCGCCCATGGCGGGGAAGACGAACATCTCTTCGACGCTGCCGATCTCCATGACGCGCTGATTCATCTTCACGTTCGCGAAGACGCCGCCGGCACACGCGATCTTGGTCGCCCCGGTTCGGTGCAGCCACTTCTCGATGTAGTGCGTGGCCACGTCCTCGAGCACGCGCTGGTACGCAGCAGCGACGTCCTCGCGTGGGTGCTGCTTGGCGAGGCTCTTCTCGAAGAACGGATCCTGGCTGGACTTGTAGCGGTAGTAATCGTCGTGCTCGAGATCAAAGCGCGCCTTTACGGTGTCGTAGAGCTTCGACGGATCGCCGAAAGCGGCCAGCCCGACGATCTTGCCTTCATGCCGGTTGGGCTTGAAACCGAGGGCCTGCGTGACGCGCCGGTAGAACGTTCCGAGCGAGTGCGGATACGGGATCGGGCTCAGAAGGTCGAGCTTGCCGCCGGAGCCGAGGTAGAACGACCCCGCTTGTCCGCTGCCGTAGCCGTCGAGCGACACGACGAGGCAGCGATCGAAACCCGAGCAGTAGTACGCCGCCGCGCAGTGCGAGCGGTGGTGGTCGACGAACACCAGCTTGCGATCGAGGTCGTACTTGCGAAGCTCTGCGGCGATCAGCCGCTCGACGCCGGTCCAATCCGATCGAAACAGGATGTTCTTCGCGTAGTTCGCGAGGTGCGCGAGCTTGCGCTCCGCTGCATCCGACCCGAGCGCCACGAACGCCAGGTTGCGACCGAAGCCGACGACGTCTCTGTACCGTTCCTGGTGAAAGGGCAGGGCGGCATACGCGACGTGATCGACGTCGCGACCCGTTACGCCGGCCTTCTTCAGGCACCACTCGAGCGCGAGGTGAGGGAAGCCGCCTTGGTTCTTCACCCGGGTGAAGCGTTCCTCTGCGGCGGCTGCGACGAGCTTGCCGTCGACGACGACGGCGACCGCGCTCTCGTGCGCGGTCGGGCTGAGTCCGACGATGATCATTGCGGTAGGAGCTTGGGTGCCTTGGGAACGAAGGGGGTTCAACGATAGAAGCAGTGAATTTTCACTCGTCCAGCTAGGCGAGCTGAACGAATGTCGCGTGGCCGACCCATCGCCCTTTTCTGGTAGACGCCACTTCTAGTGGCTCGACCCCGGCGTGCCCTCTTTTTCATCACGTCCCTCGGCGGTGGCGGCGCGGAGAGCCACACGCTGCGGGTCATCAACCATCTGCCGAGAGATCGGTTTGAGCCACTCCTCGTCGTTTCTCGTCGCGGGGGTAGCTACGAGCCGTTCCTCCGCGATGACGTGGTGGTTCGGGAAGCGTCCCTGCTCCAGGTCCCCTCCAGCGCCGGCCGTCTGCTCCTCGGCGCCCCGCGGCTTCGAGCGATCCTGGAATCCGAGCAGCCCGACGTGGTCTGCTCTGTCATGGAGCTGCCGGGGGTGATCGCCGGCACGACGGTGCGAACGTTGCGACGCCCTCCACCTTGGGTGGCCCTCGTTCAATCGCCACCCACCATCGAGCTTCCGCAGACGAGGGCAGGGCGGACGGTGTTGATGCCCGCCGTCCGCTACACGTACGCGAAGGCTGACCGGATCATCGCGCTCTCGCACGGGGTAAAAGAGGACCTCGCCAAACTCGGACCGAACCTCGTGGACCGCACCGTCGTGATCCACAACGCGTGCGTCGACGAGCGAAACCGCATGGGGCAAGGCAGCGGCGAAAACGGCAACGTGCCCGGCCGCACGCGTCCGGTCGTCCTGACTGCAGGACGGTTCACGCAGCAGAAGGGATACCCACACCTCCTCGACGCTTTCGCGTTGCTGCGAAGGTCGTGCGACGCCGAGCTTTGGATTCTGGGCCAGGGCCCGGATCGGGCTTCGATCGAAGCGAAGATTCGCGACCTGGACCTGAACGACTCGGTGCGCCTGCTCGGGTTTCAACCCAACCCTCAAGACTTCATGCGCGTGTCGACCGTGTTCGCGCTTTCGTCGGTTTATGAAGGCTTCGGCAACGTCATCGTCGAGGCGCTCGCTTGCGGCTTGCCCGTCGTTGCGACCGACTGCCCGCACGGTCCGCGCGAGATCTTGGAAGGAGAGCGCGGCGGGCTCTTGGTCCCCGTCGCGGATCCGGCGGCGATGTCGGAGTCGCTTCGCCGGGTGATCGAAGACGGTCCGCTTCGGGAGCGGCTCGTTGGTGCCGGCCTCGTTCGTGCTCAGGCGTTTACCGGAGAGGTGATCGCCGAGGCATACGCGGACGAGCTCGAGCGCGTCATCGAGAGCGCGCGAAGGCGGTAGGCTGCCGCTCAGACGAACGACTCCGTCGGGAGACCGCGCCACTCGGCCAGGCCTTCACGTGCGATCCGCGCGAGCTCGAGCGCGCGCCCGGCGCCGATTGTCGGCTCGGCACGAGCTTCGATCAGGGCCTCGGCCAGCCCGCGCGCGCCTTCGCGCACGGTGAAGCGGGTCGCGACGACCTGCCGAGCGGCGGCCCCTGCGCGCTCCCGCCATTCGGGCTCGCGCGCGAAGCGCTCGAGCGCATCGGCCATGGCGCCTGGATCGCTAGGTGGCACCAGAAGACCCGTCTCGCCATGGTCCACCTGCTCGGCCAGCCCCGCGACGGCCGTCGCAAGGATCGGCCTACCCACGGCCATCGCCTCGATGACGCTGCGTGGAAATCCTTCGGTGCAGGAGATCGTGACGTCGATGTCGTCGAAGACGAGCCGCTCGCGGTTCACCGTCGGCAGGACGAACACATCTGCGGCCGCGAGCAGCGTGTCGGGCTGTCGAACGAAGCCGATGAAATGAACGCAGTCTTGTAGCCCCAGCTCGTCACGACGGCGGCGCAGCCAAGCTTCATAGGCGTCTTCGAGCCCGGTGCTGGCGAGGAGGAACTGCGCGGCGATGCCCCGTTGCTTCAGCTTGGCTGCCGCCTCGAGGAGGTGATGCAGACCTTTGAACGGAACTAGCGAAGAGAGCGACACGAACACGAGGGTGTCAGGTCCGATGGGCAACCCGGCCGCGGGGCCGCCGGGCGCCGTGACCGCCCGCCTCGCCGCCTCACGCGACACCGGATCAGGCAGGTCGACGCCGTCGTACGCAACGCTGCTCTTCGGACGAACGGTCGGTAGGAGATACGACTCGATGGCCTTGGCGACGAGCACGAAGCGCTGCGCCATCGCTTGCGAAACGAGCCAGTGCCGGCGCGCGACGGTGGGAAGCCCGCGGACGTGAAGCACCGTGTTCCGCCCGGTCATTTGCGCAGCGAGACCGGCCATCAGGATGCCGCGTGACGTGTTGAAGTGGACGACGTCCGCCTTGTCCCGGTCGATGAGGCGCGCCAGCTGCATCGAGTAGGGAACGACCTCACGGGTGACGACGCCCGCCTGCCCGAGCCAGCTCTTCTTCAGCAGCGCCTTGCCGAAGCTCTGAAACGCGGGCGGCGCGTCGAGCACCGTGACCCGCAGCCCAGCCTCGCGGCAGGCGCCCTCGAAAGCTCCTGCGGCCGGGAACACGATGTGGGGGTCCACGCCGAACTCCGGCGCGAGCAGGAGAGCCGCGAGGAGCTGCTTCTGTGCACCGGCGAGCCGGTGGGGAGTATCTCCGAAGAAGAGGGCGCGCATGATTCGAGGGGCGGTGTACTGCGTCTTCGTTGCGCCGGGAAGCGCCGCATTCAACCGATCCTGCGCGGTTGACCGGTGATTTTGCTGGTGTAGCCTGCCGCTGCATGACGCGGATTCTGGTCACTGGTGGCGCCGGCTTCGTCGGGTCGCACCTGTGCGAGCGCCTCCTCGACGCCGGGCAAGAGGTCATCTGCCTCGACAACTTCTTCACCGGAGCTCGCGCGAACATCGAGCATCTCCTGCCGCATCCGCGGTTCGAGGTGGTGCGGCACGACGTCGTGCAGCCGCTGATCGTCGAGGTCGATCAGATCTATCACCTCGCGTGCCCGGCCTCGCCCATTCACTACCAGCGCAACCCGGTCCGTACGATCCGCACGGCGGTGCAGGGAACGCTGAACATGCTCGACCTGGCGCGCGAGGTGCGGGCCCGCATCATGATCGCGTCGACGAGTGAGGTGTACGGCGACCCGCAGGTTCACCCGCAAGAGGAGTGGTACTGGGGCAACGTCAACCCGATCGGTCCGCGCGCTTGCTACGACGAGGGAAAGCGCTGTGCGGAGTCGCTGACCGTCAACTACGCCCGCCAGTACGGCGTCGAGACTCGCATCGCTCGCATCTTCAACACGTACGGGCCGCGGATGCATCCGAACGACGGCCGCGTCGTTTCGAACTTCGTGCTGCAGGCGCTGCGGAACGAGCACATCACGATCTACGGCGAGGGCTCGCAGACCCGCAGCTTCTGCTACGTTGATGACTTGATCGATGCCTTCCTGAGCCTGATGAATCACGGCGAGGATCCAGGGCCCGTGAACCTCGGGAACCCCCGGGAGCTCACGATCGAGGGGCTCGCGCGGATGGTGATCGAGCTGACGTCGTCACGCTCGGAGCTGCGCCGCGAGCCACTGCCGCAAGACGATCCGGTGCGCCGCCAGCCCGACATCACCAAAGCGCGCACCGTCCTCGGATGGGAGCCGAAGATCTCCATCGAGACGGGTTTGGGAAAGACGATCGAATACTTTCGAGCGCTTCCTAGCTGATTTCAGTACCGACGGTCGCGCTCCCAGCGCCACGCGGTCTCGACGATCGCGTCGAGCTCGGTGTACTGCGGCGACCAGCCGAGGTCCGCTTTCGCAAGCTCGGCCGTCGCGACGAGCCGCGGCGGATCGCCGGCCCGCCTCGGAGCGTGCTTGGCTTTGACCGGCTTGCCGCTGACGCGCTCGCAGCTCGCGATCACCTCACGGACCGAGTTTCCTTTGCTCGTCCCCAGGTTGTAGAGGCCGCTGGGTCCACCGGCGCTCAGGTGATCGAGCGCCGCGATGTGAGCCCGTGCGAGATCGGAGACGTGCACGTAGTCGCGAATGCACGTGCCGTCGGGCGTGTCGTAGTCGGTGCCGAGGATGTCGACGTGCTCGCGCTTGCCGGCGGCTACCTGAAGCACGAGGGGGATGAGGTGCGTCTCCGGATCGTGAGACTCGCCGATCTGGCCCGACGGATGTGCGCCCGAGGCGTTGAAGTAGCGCAGCGCGACGAACCGAAGCCCGTACGCGCGAGCGTGCGCCTCGAGCATCCGCTCACAGAATTGCTTGGTCTCGCCGTACGGGCTGACAGGGCGCTGCGGGTGCGCCTCGTCGATCGGCACGTACTCAGGGTTTCCGTAGGTCACGCACGAAGACGAAAAGACGAGATGCTCGACGCCCTTCGCGCGCATGGCTTCGAGCAGGGTGAGCGTGCCGGCCACGTTGTTGCGGTAGTACTTGGCGGGCTCGCTCACCGATTCGCCGACGTACGCAAACGCGGCGAAGTGCACGACGGCCCGCACCGAGTGCGCCTCGAGCACTGCTTCGATCCCGGCGCGATCGGTGATGTCGCCTACGACGAGCTCTACGTCGAGGACGGCCTCGCGATGCCCGTGAACGAGGTTGTCGAGGACGATGACCTCGGTGCCGCGGCTACGCTCTTCGAGAACGTAGTGACTGCCGACGTAGCCGGCTCCGCCGGTGACGAGGATCGCGCCCGCTGTAGGAGCAGAAGCCATGCCGAAGCTTAGTCGCCTTGGCCCCTCGAACGCTACGGGAGGACGCCGGTCGGCACGAAGCCGATGCCGCCCGCTCGCTGCGCTACGTAGAGCAGGTCGCCCGTGTGGGCGGTGGAGACGCGGAACACCGACCCGGGCATTTCGATCGTTCCCTCGAGCACCGGCTCGGTGGGATCGGCGAGGCCCCAGACCAGGATGCCAGAGGGACCGCCTGCCACGAACGCCTTGTCGCCCCTCACAACGATGGGACCCGACGCCGCAAGGTCTTCGCTCTTGAAGATGCGGATAGGTGCGACCGGATCGGCTATGTCGAACACCAAGAAGCGCTGCGCAGAGCCTAGAGTTCCCTCGTAGTCGAGCGCGGCGGTCGAAGCGAGGAGGTATCCGTCATAGTACGCGAGGTCGCCGATCGCATCGTCGGCCGGGAGGATGACGGTACCCGCAAGAGTCGGGTCGGCGGGCGTCGAGATGTCGAGCACCGCGATGCCGTTGCCGCCGGCCACGTACAGATGGTTACCCACAAGCTCCAGCTCGCGGCACGCGCCGACAATGGTGTTGAACGCGGGCTTGGCGAGCTGCTGCGGCGCGCTGCCTGCGACGTCGATAACCAGCAGACCCTTGTTGTCATCGCACGCATAGACGACCCCGTTTCCGGGCACGATCGCTGAGACCGCGTCGACGTCGCTCAGCTCACCCATCGAGATCGGGTTATCTGGAGCCGTGATGTCGAAGAGCTGGAACCCGGCGCGGCCATCTCCAACGAGGAGTCGGTTCCCTGCCGGCACCACGTTGACCACGCCGATGTCTTTCTCGACCCCAGGCGTAACATCGAGATCGAGGAGTTGGATCTCCGTCGCAGAGATGAGCTGGTAGGTCTCCAGCCCGCGAGACGTGGAGGCGACGTAGACGTACTGGCCGTCGTCGGAGGGACTCACAGCGCGGGTGACGCCCCAGCCATTAGTTTCAAGATAGAGGGGAGCTTCGTTCGAGGTCATCTCGCTACCGAAGATCGCCAAGCCGGCTTCGGTCCCGAGATAGAGCAGGTCGTCTACGAGCGTTGCGCTGTTAACGCGTCCGGAAACGGTAAAACGTGCTTCCTCGACGATGGCGCCGCCCGACAGGCCGAAGCGAACGCCACCAGTCATCGCGCTCGCAGCGAAGAGGTTCGCGCCTGAGCTCACGTGGCTCTGGAGCGCGTCGGGACAACCCGACGCGCAGAGCCCTTGAGGACCGAGCGTGTGGTCGATGAAGACGGGGTTTGCCGGGGTAGCCACGTCAAATACCTGGATGCCGTGGTTCGCTTCTGACACCCAAAGCGTTCCCTCGCCCCATTCGACGTCAGTGACGGGCGCAGAAACGTCGAAGGTCTCCGGATCAGGTTGGCTCAGCCTGCTCACGACGACGCTGGGTGCGCCGATGGAGGTGATGTCGACGATCGAGAAGCCCTGATCCAGCTGTGCGGTCGCGAGCAGGTTTCCTTGGAGGTCCACCCCCACGACGTTCGTCTTGATTTGCCCGCTGGGGTGCAGCGCGACGACGTCCTTCGGCCCTTCGGGCATCGTCACGTCGATGATGCGCAGCCCGCCGGTGCCGTCCGCGATCGCGAGGTACCGTTTGGAATCTCGATCGAATGGGATCGCTTCGGACGCTTCGCCCGGCGTGCCCGCGACACCGACGAGGAGCGGCGACGTCGGGTCGGACGTGTCGAAGATGAGCACCCCCTGACGTCCGGCGGTCGCGTACACGTAGCTGCCATCTGTAGATGCCCGCAACGCCGAGGGGCCTTGTTCTGTCAGAACCTCGCTGACCAGCACGGGTTCGGTCGGCGATGACAGGTCGTAGATCTGAAGGCCGCGGTACGAGGGGCTCGACGCGATCCCGGTATCACCGATGACCACGAACCCGCTGATCGCTGCGGGGCGCAGCGGCCTCTGGACCGGTGCGGGGTCTCTCGTCGAGAAGACGACTGCAGGGTCTTGGCAGGCCGTCCCGTCGGCTGCGACCACGCCGGAGCCGTCGACCGCGTAGTCGGCGAAGAACGCCAGGCTCGCCTGCGGCGTCAGGACGATCGTCTGGCCGTCAGGATCCAGCGCAACGTCGACTGCGAGTGGGGTTTGCCGATCCAGATGCGTTAGCTCGAACGCCGCCGCGGTTGGAGTCGAGGCCTCGATCGGCACCGAAAACTTGAGACGGATCTCCGAGACGACGTCGACGTCGGTGTCCTGGAAGTCGGGGAGGCTTACTTCAACGAAGCACTGGGTCTCGGGCGGCGGCGGATCGACCGGCGGATCGTCGTCGTCAGCGCACGCCAAAAGACCGACAAGGCAGGCAGGTACGAGACGCCAGAGCTTCCCCGTTCGCATCCGGAAAGTCTCTCACGGCGTCGGGGCGCCGCCAACGGTTGGAGCGCGGCGGCGCGTGACGAAGCAGTGTCCTGATCCGGCCGGTCGGCTGTACCAAAACTGAGCGCGCGTGGAGCGCGCACCGACGCTTACCTCGTCGCCTTCACGTAGAGCGAGAACTCGTCGTCGTCACGACCGGGGAACGCCGGGAACCGCGCGAGCAAGTCGCTTTCTGCGACGCGCTTCACCTCGGCGAACCCCGCGTCCCGCAGAAGCCAGCTCAACAGCTCGAAATCGAAGAGGTTGATGTGCTCGCCGGCCTGGTGAAAGAGCACGTTCACCATGTGTTGGGGCGGCAGGCGCAACGTGAAGTCCGGCCAACGCTTCTTCCGGTCTGCCAGGAGCGCGCGGCCCCCGTCCTGGAGGTAGGAGCGACAGATGCTCTCCATGTCGGGGCAGGCGAGCCATGCCTCGCCGCCGGGGATAAGGACACGAGCCAGCTCCCGGAGCAGGGGCATGAGCTCGGCCTCGACTTCGAGGTGCTCGATGACCTGTTGAGAAACGACCACGTCGAAGCTCGCGTCGGCCCAAGGCAGCTCGCCCCCGGCGAGGTCGATGTCGTGCTCGCTTCCGGTGACGTCGACGTTGAGGAAGCCCTCGACCCGACGGAGGCCGCACCCGAGGTGCAGCATCCGAGAGGCCGGGATCAGGTTCTTGCGTTGCCCGAGTCGAGCGCGGAGCCGAAGCAGATCAAAACGCAGCGAACGGCGCGTTCGGCTCGCGAGAACCCGTCGCCCCAGCTCTTTGATCCCTACAGCCATGGGCGGGCTTTATCACGAAGCCTGAAGCTTGCGGTAGCGATCGAGGTACGCGGAAACCGCGGCAGCGGACGAGAAGTGCTGCTCTGCGGTGCGCCGTCCCCTGTGTCCCATCGCCTCTCGCGCCGGTCGATCCGACGCACACGTCGCGAGCCCATCGACCAGCCCTTTCCAGTCGCCCCGCGAAGCGACAATGCCGCAGCCGTGCGCCTCGAGAAATTCTCGCGCGCTCGTGACGTCGAACGCAACGACTGGGGTGCCGCACGCCATGCTTTCGATCATCGCGCGCGGGAGGCCTTCGTACTTGCTCGCCAGGCAGACGACGTCCGCTGCCTGGTAGTACAGCTCCGGCTTCTTCGCGTACCCGATGAAGCGAGCCTGCTCCTCGAGACCCAGCCGTGTGACTTCCGCCGCGCAGCTCGCCGCGTAGGCGTCGCGCTCGGGGTGGAAGTCGCCGACGAAGGTCACGCGGGCGTTCGGCACGCGCGCCACGAGGGCGGGCAGGGCGTGGGTGATGAACCCCAGCTGATCCTTCTTGTCGCAGACGGTGCCGACGTAGGCGATCTCGAACCGGCCGTCGCTGAGGCCGAGCTCGGAGCGCGCTCGAGATCGTTCCTGCGCTCCGAGAACCTGCATCCGATCGAGATCGACGACGCTGTAGATGACGCTCACCCGCGCGGTCGGAACGCCGCGGTCCAGCATCGGCGGGAAACGAGCGAGCACGGTTCGTCGCATGTCCTCTGACAGGCAAACGACCTCATCGGCGAGGTGATGCGCCGCCCGCCATCGCGGTCCGTAGGAGCGATCCTCCGGAAAGATGTCGCGGACGTTGAACACGACGCGCGCGCCCCCGAGCTTGGCGCCCGGCGCCGCATGCCACAGCGCAGAGATGTCGTTGCATTGAACGACCGGTGCGCGGTGCCGATGCACGAGCGCCGCGAGCTTCAGGTTGAAGGCTACGACGGACGGCGCTCGCGCGACGCGATGGATTGCTTCTGGCCGAGCGCTCGTGTCGGCGGGCCAAACGTGGACGGTGGCGCCCAGCTTCCTCCACCGTTCGGTGTATTCGGACTCGCGATGGGTCACGACGATTGGTGCGAACGGTAGCCGCGCGAGGAGCTGGGTGGCGCTCTCCAGGCCCCCGTTCGCGAGGCTCGAGGACTGGAAGATCACGTAGATCAGTCCCGGGCCAGCGTCGCGCGTCACGGTGCTTCGTTAGCACAGGTCCGCCGGCCTCGCGCAGGCTCAGCGCGCGGTCGCCGATCTGCTAGAAGGCTGAACACACGGCGAACCGACCGCATCCAAGACCGCGGATCCGCATGCGCATCCTTCATGTAACGACAATCCCGGAGTCTCTGGGCTTCTTGAAAGGCCAGATCGGGTACATGAAGGAGCGTGGCGTCGAGGTGCTCGCGGCGTCCTCGCCCGGCCCGTATCTCGACGACTTCGCGCAACAGCAGGGCATCGAAGCGCTCGAGGTCCCGATGGCGCGGAAGATCACGCCGCTCGAGGACCTGCACGCGCTCTACCGCCTCGTCCGCCTGCTTCGGAGCAGGCGTCCAACGATCGTGCACGCCCACACGCCCAAGGGCGGCCTCTTGGGGACGCTCGCGGGCTTGATCGCCGGCACCCCTCTGCGCGTGTACCACATGCGCGGGCTACCCCTTTCGACCGCGACGGGGGCGAAGCGCACGCTGCTCCGGTGGACCGAGCGAATCGCGTGCGCTGCCGCACATCGCGTGATCTGCGTCAGCCCATCGCTCCGAGCCGAAGCGCTTTCGGAGCGGCTCTGCTCAGCCGACAAGATCACCGTGCTCGCCGAAGGAAGCGGGAACGGCGTCGATGCGACTGGCAAGTTCGATCCCGGGCACCTCGAGCCCGGGACGCGCGAGCGCTTGCGTGAGCAGCTCGGCATTCCGGAGGGCGCCGTCGCCATTGGTTTCCTCGGCCGGCTCGTCCGTGACAAGGGTGTCATCGAGCTCGTCGCTGCGCTCGAGGCGCTCCTGGAGCGCGGGCGCGACGTCCACCTCATCGTTGCCGGCGCGCTCGAAGAACGCGACGCGATCCCCGAAGAGACCGCGCGCTTCCTGCGCGAGCATCCGCGCGTTCACTTCCTCGGCTTCGATTGGAACACGGCGCCGTTTTACGCGGCGATGGATGTCGTCGTGCTTCCGAGCTACCGCGAAGGGTTTCCGAACGTACCGCTCGAGGCTGCGGCGATGCGAAAGCCGGTCGTGACCACGAGCGCCACGGGGTGCGTCGACTCGGTCGTGGACGGGGTGACCGGCTCCGTCGTTCCGCCGCGCGACGCGGACGCGCTGGCGCACGCGATCGAGCGTTATGTGCTCGACGCGGGGCTGCGCCGGACCCACGGCGACGCCGGGCGAGCGCGCGTGCTCACCTCGTTCAAGCAAGAGGTGATGTGGCGGGCGCTCCATCAGGAGTACTTGGCGCTCCAGCGCCGGCTTCCAGGGAAGGGCTACGACGCGCTCAAGCGTGCGCTCGATGTCACCTTGGCGGGCGGCGCGCTGGTAGGCCTCTCGCTGCCGATGCTGGTCGTCGCCGGCATGGTCGCGGTCAACATGGGGCGGCCGGTCGTCTTTTCCCACGACCGCCCGGGCCAAGGCGAGCGGCTCTTCAAGATGTACAAGTTCCGCACGATGTCCGATGCGCGCGGTCCCGACGGCGAGCTGCTCCCCGACGGTGACCGAATCACGAAGCTCGGCGCCTTTCTCCGCAAGACCAGCCTGGACGAGCTACCCGAGCTGTTCAACGTGCTGCGGGGCGATCTCTCGCTCGTCGGACCGCGGCCATTGCTCGTTCGCTATCTGCCGCACTTCACCGAGCGCGAGCGACTGCGCCATTCAGTGAAGCCGGGGATCACGGGGTGGGCGCAAATCCACGGTCGAAATGAGGTCTCGTGGGATCGAAGGATCGGGCTCGATGTTTGGTACGTCGAGCACCGGAGCTTCAGGCTCGATCTCGAGATCCTGCTCTCGACCGTTCGTCTGGTCCTGAAGCGGGATGGCATCGTCGTGGACCCACGTTCGGCGATGCTGAACTTCGACGAAGAACGGATCGCCAGGGCTGCCGCGGCGAAGGCGGCGCAGCGTGACGCGGATGCCTGACGCGACGCTGCGCTCGGCTCGGCCCGAGGATGCGGCTGCGATGGTCGAGCTCGTCCGAAAGGGTTTCGAGCCCTCGTTGCTCGAAGCATTCATCTACGGCTGCTCGGGCGCCGCTCGCTACGTCGCCGCCCAGATCGAGGCGCACGAAAAGGGCGGTGACACGGGCTACTTCGTGGCGGAGCTCGGCGGCACCGTGTGCGGGATGATCGAGATGAGGAGCCTCCTCGATCGGCTCTTTCTCAACTACGTCGCCGTAGACCCCAGCGTGCGCCAAGCGCGCCTCGGCTCGCAGCTGCTGGGTCACGCCATCGAGGTTCTCGCTCGTCCGGGCCAAACGTCGTTGTCGCTCGATGTCTTGGAAGACAACGTTGCCGCCGCTCGGTGGTACGAGGGACTGGGGCTTACAGAAGATGCACGCACCCGCTGGCACGTCCGCTCGTTGGGTGCGGAAGATCCCACCGACTACGCAGCGCTCGCCGGGCTTCCCCAGGCGGCGCTCTGTCAGCGCAACCTCGGCTTCTCGATGTTCACGGCGACTACAGGACGCGGCAGCTACACGGTCGGTATGCTCGGCGAGCGGTGGTTTCGGGTGACCGTGCGGGCAGCCCTCGACGACGCAGCGCTCCTTGCAGCGCTCCGCCGGCTCGACGCGCGGCGAGATCTCCTCGCGCTGCTTCCTGATGGCATTGAAGTAAGGGGGGCGCGACCGCTTGCGCTCACCCGTCGCCTCACGGGCGAGCTAGCCTCGGTCCGAGCGAAGCTGCGCGCGAAAGACTCTCGCCCATGATCGAGATCCCCAAGGTCGCCCGGAACGCCGCGCCGTTCGAACGAAGGTTCCTGGGCTTTCCGACGGCCCGCGCCGCGTTCCGTGCCTACCTAGCCAGGAACTGCGTACCGACGTCCGCTCCGGTCTTGCTGCCGGCGTACATCGGGTGGTCACCGCGCGAAGGCTCTGGCGTCTTCGATCCGGTTCGCGAGCTCGAGCTCCCGTACGCGTTCTGCCGCGTCAGCGATCGCCTAGAGATCGATCTCGAGGATCTCGAGCGGAAGCTCGAGCGCCATCGTCCCGGCGTGCTCCTCGTCATCCACTATTTCGGCTATCCGGATCCCGCGTATGAGCGCATCGTCGAGCTCGGGCAGAAGCACGGCGTGCTCGTTCTCGAGGACGAAGCTCACTCGATGTTGACCGATCTCGTCGGCGGGCTCACTGGGCGGCTCGGGGATGCCGCGCTCTTCTCGCTCCACAAGATGCTGCCTTTGGAGACGGGTGGCGGCCTGTTGATCAATCCCGGCGGGCAAGCGAGCTGCGCAGGAATAGCGGCCGAGGACGCGTCGGCTTCGTTCTCGAGCTTCGACCTGACCTTGCTTGCGTCTCGACGGCGCGAGAACGCGACAAGGCTGCGCGAGTTGCTCGAGCCCCTGCGAGGTCGAGTCGACCCGCTGTGGTCGCTGCCGACCGGCGTGGTCCCACAGACGTTCCCTGTCCTGATTCGGACTGTTTCGCGCGACAAGCTCTACGAGCAAATGACCGAGGCCGGCTTCGGCGTCGTGAGCCTCTATCACACGATGGTAGATGCTATTGCGAAGGACGAGTTCCCCGAATCTCACGCGCTTGCGAAGTGCGTCATGAACCTCCCGGTGCACCAAGAGGCCGAGCCCGCCGCGCTCGAGCGAATGGTGTCGACTCTCGACCGGTTCACCCGCCCAGCATGATGAACGTCCAAGTCTGGAACGCGCGAGACGCTGGCGACTTCGAAAATTGGTCAGCGGTGCATCGCGAGTGGCCGGGGCGCGAGGTCTACGCGCATCCCTCCTACGTCCGTCTGTTCGCGGGCGAGCGCGACGAGCCGATGGCCGTGTTCGCAGAGTCGCCGTCGGGGGCGGTCCTCTATCCGTTCGTTCTCCGGCCTATCGATGCACCCCACCTGGCCGCTGCTGCTCCTTCGAGCTGGGATATCACCAGCGCCTATGGCTATGCCGGCGCCTTCACGATTGGTGAGGGCGTTGCCGCTGCCGAGTTTTGGGCTGCCTTCGAGAGCGTGTGTCGTGAGCGGGGCGTCGTAGCCGAGTTCGCACGCCTCTCCCTCTTCGGGCAGCAGCGATTGGCCTATCCCGGCAACGTCGAGCAGAAGCTGACCAATGTCGTTCGCGAGCTCGATACGCCCGACGAGGCAATGTGGAAAGAGTTCGAGCACAAGGTCCGCAAGAACGTCAACAAGGCGCAGCGGAGCGGCGTGACGATCGAGGTCGACGAAACCGGAGCCCGGCTCGAGGATTTTCTTCGCATCTACAAGACGACGATGGACCGTCGTGAGGCGAAAGCGAGCTTCTACTTCCCGCAGTCGTTCTTCGAAACGATCGTGCGCGAGCTGCCGGGGCAGTTCGCGTTCTTTCATGCTCTCCACGAAGGGCGTGTCGTATCGACGGAGCTTGTGCTCGTTTCCGCCGACAATACCTATTCGTACCTCGGGGGGACGGAGGAGGCGGCTTTCGACCTTCGGCCCAACGACCTTCTGAAGGTCGAGGTGTTCCGCTGGTCACGCGGCAAAGGAAAGCAGCGGTTCGTTCTCGGTGGCGGCTACGCACCCGATGACGGCATCTTCAAGTACAAGCGCGCCTTTGCGCCCAATGGGCTGGTTCCGTATTTCGTTGGCACCCGAATCATCGATGAGGCTCGCTACTCGGCTTTGCTGGAGGCGCACGTCGCAGAAGGCCGGCGCAGCTGCCCGGGGTGGTCGCCGGCGCCGGGCTTCTTTCCTGGCTATCGATGCGAGATTCCGGAGCCAGCCGGCTGACGTTCGTCCCGAACGTCGTGTTTCTGGATGACGAGAAACGCCACGTACTCGACCCCTGTGCCCTTTGAAGGGGCTGTCAGAATCTCCCGAACGCTGTAGCGTCCGGCGCCCCATTTGAGGACCAAGAACGGCATCTGGACCAGGTGTGCGCCAAACGGGTCCAATTCGCTCGCGCCTTTGGGAGCGTGAAGATCTGTATGCTCAAGGATGCACAGGCCCCCCGAACGAAGTGTGCTCATCCATGCGTTCAGACACTTCTCGGGGTCGTAAGAATGGTCGAACGAATTGGAGTAGATGAAGTCGACGGCGCCGACCCACTCCGGTTTGACTTCGTGAAAGTCCCACTGAATCGTGTCGGGGAACTGTGTCGCCGTTTCCGAGATCTCGGTCCCGACTACTTTCACGCCAGCGGGAAGGTACCTCTTGAACCACTCCTGCTCTCGACCGCGGCGGGTTCCATGGCAGAGCCCGAAGCCGAGAGAGGGGAGCTCACGACGAAGGTACTTCGCCAAGAATTCGATGTTCTCCTCACGCACCCAGACATTGCCCAGCTTTCGCTTGTTGCCCTCTTCCTGGACCGAGCGGTAGCGCTCGTAGTCGAAGGAGCCGTCAGACTTCACGTACGAGTGGAGAACGTAGTCGCTCGTGACCGCGTCGCGAGCGTCCACTTGCAGCGTGTGTTGCCGCGTGTCGATCAGCTTGTAGCCGAGCGGGCGAATGGCCTTGTTGAAGGCTCTTTCCAGTAGCTGGATCATGTGCTTCCTCGCGGTTTGGGTACGCTAGCCAAGAAGAGTAATACAGCCAAGACGCTCCGCTCCGGATCATCGGCGCACCGGCCATCGTGCGCGTACTTTCGCAAAGATGGCGCGTTGCTCTTCAGGCGGCACGGCGCGCAGGACAACGAGCAGTGCGCCATAGACAATGACAGCGATGCCGCCGACCAACGCGAGGCCAACGGCGCTCCGTGGAGCGGACCACCAAGCGACCACCCCGACTACGGCAGCCGCCAAGGCGGCGCGCAACAGGGACGAAACATGCCAGCTCACGGGCAGCACCAGTCGACCTGTGACGGCAAACACGACGAGCGTGATTGCGTATGTGATCGCCGTGGCGGCCGCAGCAGCGGTGATCCCGTAGCGAGGTACCAAAACGAAGTTCAATCCAAGGTTCAACAGCGCAGCGGCGAACGTGGCTCCGCCGATGATTGATGTCTGTTTCGCCGCGAAGAGGGACATCTGCGCCACGACGGATAGGCCCCAGAGCGTAGCTCCCGTCCCGATGAGAAGGACGTTGAGAGAGCTGCCACCGGCGATCTGGGGATTCGCGAGAATGTGAAGCAATGGCTCTGCGAGCGCGGCGAGGATACCGACGAGAATGAACGAGCCGAGCGCGAGGATGCGGTGCGAAGCCTCGATGTATTTTCGCGCGCCCGCCTTGTCGTTCGCCCAGAGCGCTACGACCTTCGGTATCAGGGTCGTCTGAATCGGGGCGAGGATCAGCGAAACAGCCCCGCCGAGGGTGTAGTGGGATTGATAGATTCCGACTGCTTCCGGGCCGAGCGCGTCGGAGATGACAAACCGGTCGCCGCGATCCAAGAGAAGGATCCCCATCGATGCCGGGACGAGAAAGGCGCCGTAGCGCAACGCCTCGCTCAGCACGGCGCGGTCGTAGCCGAGCGGCCAGGTCAACCGCACCCCGTGCAACGAGGTCGCGGTCGCGGTGACCATCGAGGTCGCGACCGACGCCCCGAGCGCGTGGTGCAGGGTTCCCCCAAATGCGACGACCGCCACGATCACACCGAGTTCGATAAACGAGCTCGTCAGGTCGATCGCGCTGCGCGCCACGAGGCGGTCGGTTGCGCGGTACAAGTTGAGATTCAGAAGCCGCACGGTCGTCGTGACGACGAGGGCGAGCGCCAACGCGAACAGGGTTCGGTCGTTCTCCCCGACCAGCAGCGTGACGCCGGTCTCGGGCGTGGCCAAGAACAAGAGCGCGCAGCCGGCGGCGCTGATTACCGTCGAGGCACCGAGCAACGTCGCATAGGTTGCTCCGTTCTTCGTCTTCTCGTCGGCCATGAAGCGGACGAGTGACTGGTGGATGTTGAGTCCGAGCACCCCCGTGGCGAAAGTCGCGAATGCCAAGCTCTGAGACCAAACACCGAACGCCGCTGTCCCCAACCCCTTCACGAGCAGAGGAAGAAGCAGAATCCCGCGAAGCTTGTTGATGAGCTGCGCCCCGAACACGACGACGTTGTCGATCAGGAACGCGCGCCCGCCGCGTGGTTTCGCGGTTGTCCTTCCTTGCGCAGCGGGCTCGCTCATTGCTGTCGGCGACGCCGCAGGAGCGCCTGCACGCCCCGGACCCCGAGATGGAAAGGCCGGAGCAAGTACCACGCACCGAGCCATAGCGACCGCTCGTCGATGCCGTAGATCGCCGCCAGCGTCGTGCGGTTCGGGACGAGCGTCGCGCGGACCATGTCGCTGACGTACCAGCTCGGTGCCTGGCGGAACACCTCGACGTAGTAACGCAACGTCGCGCGATGGGGATCGCGCGTTCCGAACGAGCCGGCGTTTCGGAGTAGCGCTGCGTCACGGTCGGAGAGCGGCCGCCCGGTCTGCAACGTTGCCAGGAGGTCACGCAGATCCAACAGCGCCCGCCCGGTTGCGGCCGACGCGATCGCCGTGGAGGTCGAAGCATCGGACAGGGTGCCCTTGCTCCCGAGCTCGCGCAGATCCTGAAGCGTCCGCACCAGCAACCACGGTTCGAACGGTGAGGTGAAGCAGAGGTGGTGCACCAGATGCACCACCGTCGGTCCGAGCAGCGACTCACCCTCGAGCTCCGCCAACCCCACCTTCTTCCCGCGCGCATCCCAGTAGGCCCACTCGTGGAGCTCGACCGCGACTCGCCCGCGGTAGTACGGCGGCAAGTGCTTCGGCGCGCCGCCGATCCCGCTGGTCACATAGCCGAGCGACTCGAGCACGGCACCGGCCTTCTTGGCGTCGCGGGGATCGATCAAGAGATCGATGTCCTGCGTGTAGCGAACACCGGGGTCGTCGTAGATCCCCGCATCGAAGAGGGCGCCACCCTTGAGCAGTCGGTAGGAAACGCCCTCGGCGGCGAAACGCCGCTTGAGCTCGTCGGTGGCGCTGAGGAGCTCGAGTGAGAGCGCGCTCTGGTGAAGGTAGCGTTGCTTCAACCGGTCCAGCATCGGCGCCGGCATCTGCGCCTCATCGCCGCGCTTTCGAACGGTGGCGTACGCGAGCGGCCCCACCTGCAACACCTCGAGCCACCTCTCGAGCTCGGCCCAGTCATCGATTGCGGGCGGGCGCTCGATCGCGAAGAGCCAGCGGAGGAACGTCTCCGGGGTCACGGCAGCACGACGTTCTCCGGCGAACGAGATCGCTGCATGGGAGCTCGCAGCTCGACGACCCACGCTTCACCAGAGGTCGCCGAGGCATGGGCGGCTGCAAGGATTTCGACGACGGCGAGTCCCTCGTCGGCATCGCTGCGCGGCGATGCTTCGCCGCGGACGCAGTCGACGAAGTGAGCGATCTGCGCCGTGAGCGGCGAGGGACCAGAAGGCAACGGCTGCTCGACCCATGCGCCGTCGAGCTCGAGCCATGCGCGGCCTGCGGCCTCGTCGACGCGAGCGGCGCCCGAGGTTCCGCGCACTTCGAGCGTGCGCTCGGTGCTGCCGGTCCTTGCGAACGCGAGGTGTGCGGCGGCGCCGTTCTGGAAGACGACGTCGAGCGCGGCGCCCTGTTGGGCCGAGTCGGCCGACCTGCCGCGGACCCTCACTGCGGGTGAGCGGATGAGCCTGACGGCGCTGCTGACATCGTGAGGGCCGAGCGCCCAGATGGCCGGCTCTGTGGAGCGCGCCGCACCCGTGCTCGAGCGCTTCGCGGTCACCGATACGATCTCGCCGATGGCGCCTGAGCTGACGATCTGCTCGAGCCAACGAGAGACAGCGTGATGAACCGTCAGGTGACCAACGAGCAGCCTGCCGGCGGCTGCGTTCGCGACGCGCTGCGCGTCGGTGCGTGAGGTGGCGAGCGGCTTCTCTACCAAGACAAAGGCATCGAGCGCGAGCGCCCGGATCGCGAGGTCCGCGTGCGAGACGCTCGGCGTAGCGATCACGATCCCTTCGATGCTCGGATCGATCTCTTCGAGGGACGCATGGATCGAGGCGCCGGGCGCGAGGGCCGAGGCCCGGCCGCGGGCATCCGGATCGGTGTCGACCAGGGCTGCGAGCCGCACGCCCTCGTGCTCCTGCAGCTCGCGGACGTAGTTGAGGCCCCATCGGCCGAGACCGACGACCGCGATGGAGACGGGATGGCGTTCTTTCCTCAAGCTTCTAACCGGTAATCGAGCGGGCCCGTCGCCTCAAGCCGGCGATGGTCCGAGGGGTGCGGGCGCTTTCGGCCGCGCGACCACAAAATGCGCCTTCGCCCTCACCCTCGCCAGCGGGCTCTCCAGCTCCCAGAAGTGCTGGATGAACTCCGCCGGCCGCGCCTCGAGCCGTAGGCGCGTGACGATGTTGTCAGGATCGCTGACGGTGAGCTCGCCGGGGCCGTACGAGGCGAGCGGGCGACGGCCGCGGTCGTGGAAGTACGCGACGACGTCGTGCGCGAGGCGGTAGGTCCTGGGAAGGATGCGGCCTTCTTCCGGGAGGATGCGCTCATTCGCACGCAAGACGGCAGAGAACGCATCGCTCGGACCGACGGCGAAGCGCTCGTGGGCGAAGCGTTCGATCTCCGCGAACAAGGGGCCCCACCCGCCGCGCATGCGGCCGTGGGCTCGGAAGCCGTCGAGCAAGAAGGTGAGGTGCGGGACCCTTCGCGGATCACTCGAGATCGCTTCAACGATGGCGTCGAGGAAGTCGAGGGCGGGCACGCGGTGGTCCCACTGGAGGTACTTGAGGACGAGGCGGAGCGCGGAGCAGTCGACGGCGGTGCGATAGAGGCGCGCGATCCTGTCCATCCTGGTGAGGTCGTCGCGGGTGTAGCTGCTGGTGGCGAGGATGTAGCCGCGCTCGTCGATCTCGATGGCGTGCTCGCGCATGTACTCGGGCTCGGCCATGGGGCTGTTGGGAAGGACCACCGTGTCGTAGACGCGAACGGGCGTGTCCTCGTCGAAGTAGTGCTGGAGGTCGGCCTTGAGCGAGGCGACGGTCGAGCCGGGGAGGCCGAGCATGAGCTCGATGGTGAGCGGTAGGCCTTCTTCGCGGAAGACGGTGGAGAGCTCTTCGTAGCGCTTGGTCTTGATGTTGCTGCGGCGGACGGCGAGCAGGGTCGGCGCGTCGCGCGTCTGGATCGAGATGATGCCTTGGGTCGTGAGGCCCGCGCGGGTGAGGGTGCGGACGATCTCGGCGACGCGCAGGGTCGCGTTCTTGGCGTAGTTGACGACGACCTCACGAGGAAAGCCCGTCTTCTCGTGAACGCGCGCGATGTGCTCTGCGAGCTCGACGTCGCGGTCGAGGATCCCGAAGTTGGCGTCGGCGATCCAGAGGATGGGGATCTCGTGCTCGGCGAGCCAGTCGACCTCTGCCTTGACGCGATCGAAGTCGAACTTGCGGATCTTCTGGAGGGTGGCGGAGCCCCAGTCGCAGAACGTGCAACCGTACGGGCAGCCGCGGTTGGTCTCGATCGTGCCGGCCACCATGCCGCTCGCGATCGGGTCGAAGGTTCCCGAGAGGTACGGCGACGGGAGCTCGTCGAGGGCCTCGATCCGGGGGCGATCAGCGGTGCGGTGGACCTTTCGGCCGTCGGCGTGGCCGAGCGCGAAGACGATCCCGGCGACCGGCTCGAGCACCTCTCGGGAGAGGAGGCTCTCACGGCGTGCGTGCGCGTCCGCGAGGGCTTCCAAGAGCGCGATGGCGGTGCGCTCGCCTTCGCCTCGGACGATGACGTCGATGTCATGATGTTCGCGAAGGAACGCCTCGCTCGCCTCGGGGTGCTTCGGTGCGCTGGGGCCACCGTGCACGGTGACGTTCTTCGCCGACAGGGTCTTGATGACCTTGGAGGCGGCGAGGTTGTCCTCGATCGTCCACATGTAGTCGGACATCAAGAAGACGCCCGGGCCGTGGAGCATGAACGCGGTGGCGACGGCGCGCGTTCCGCCGGTGACGAACGGGACAAAGCGAAGGTGCTCCATCAGCCGCCCGCCTTCGAAGCGCTCGGCGTACGTTCGGATCATGCCGAGGGCGAGAGGGAAGTAGGACGGATTGGGCCCGGCGCAGAGGTAGACCGGGAGACGGCCGTCTTGGGCTACGGGCTCGAGCTTGGGGATCGCCGTGGGGGCCTTCGTCGGTTCGCGCGGCGCGCTGATCACGACCTTCGGCGTCTCATGGACGACGAGGAAGCCCTTGGCGAATGCCCAGGCTGCGACGCCGTCGTCGGCCCGCTTCGGCTTCTCGAACGAGAGGAGGTGCGGGAGCAGCGCCGGAGGCACCTCGAGCATCGCTTCGTCGATCGGGCTGTAGGCGCGGAGCGAAGCACCATCGTCCACCACGGCGAACTGAGCGCCGAGGACGAGATCTCGGTCCGGCGGAGGAGGGGCGACGAGCTCCGGCATGGCGGCGGACCGGCCCACGAGCTCCTCTACGGTCATCGACGCTTCACCGCGCGCAGGGACCCACCGGACCCACGCGCCATCACGGGCATAGATCAGGCCGGGAATCGTGGGGGGCGCCGCGGAAGCCAACATGGCGAGCCTAGCAGGGGCTTGGATGCGCGGCCCTGGGCGGCGGATCACGACTACGGATAGTCGAGCTCGCGCTGGTGTCGGATCGCAAGGACGCGAACCTGGTCCCGGCTTGGTACGAAGCGGTAGAGCGCGACGTATCCGGTCCGGCCGTACGAGATAATGAGCTCCCGCAGCTCGCCCGCGACCATCCGGCCTATCAGCGGGTGGTGCTCCAGCATCGAGACCGCGCTACGAATCGCCTCGACAGCGTCCAAGGCTGCCTCGGAGTTTCGCTCGTAGAGGCTCCCGAACGCGCGCTCGAGATTCGCGAGCGCGTTTCGCGAGTAGACTACCCGCGCCATGGCTTCGGACGCGGGGCGTCGCTCGAGGTCGCCAGCCGCTCGAGCCAGGCGTGCACGTCGTCCGCGGCATAGACCTCATCGCCATCTTCTATCGCGCGATCGGACGCGAGCGCCTCGGCCACGAAGGCCTCGAACCGTTCCTCTCGCGAGGCCTGACGCTCGAGCGCCTCGATCATGAAAGCGTGAGGCGTCCTGCTCGTCTTCTTCGCGATCTTCGCGATGCGCGCCTTGAGCTTTGCGGGGAGCTTCAACGTCGTCGTTGCCTTCATGAGGGTGCTACCAAGGTAACACCATGCATTCGGCGGGGCAACCGCGCCGCTCAGCGGGTTTGGGGATCGTCGCGCATCTCGTGCCCTCGCTCTTCTTCGCCCACGCCCAGGTCTCTCTGCAGTCGCAGCGCGAGCTCGGCAACATCCAGGGCGAGCTGCGGATCCTTTTCCGCGATCTCGCGGGCCGTCGCGCCCGCCGACCGTTCGATGCGATGCCAGAGGTGGTGAGGACCGGCAGGGAGGCGAAAGCTGACGGCAGCAGCGAGATCTCGAATCCGGCGGACGCGCTCCAGCGCATCGTCGAGCGTGACGCGGCCCTCGCCGAGGTCGCGATGAAGCTTGCAGCGGTAGGCGCGACACGCCGCCGGCCGCTCTGCGTAGACCCCGCAGCCCGACTCGGGGCGGTACGAAGGGCAGGGGAGGACGAACAGGCTTCCGCCTCGCTGGACGGTGAGTCTGCTTTCGAGCGCGTCCGCTTCACCGGGCACCAGCCGCCCGAGCCCGAAGATCGTGCCGTTGCAGCATGCACCACACGACGCACAGAGCGTGGTCAGGTCTTGTGCGTTCGGCTCGAATGTTTCGGGCACCGCACGAAACGTAGCAGTCTCAAGAAGGCTTCAGGTGTCAGGCTCCAGGCTTCAGGATGGAATCCGGTCTTTCCTGAAGCCTGAAGTCTGTAGCCTGTAGCCAAATCGCGCTCCGCGATTTAGTTCTCCCTCCCATGGGCCTCGCACCCACCGACCGGCTCAGCTGCCCACCTGAAGTGCTCTCGCGCGTCCTCGACGGTGAGGCGGTGCTGCTTCAGCTCGACACGGGCATGTACTTCGGCATGAATGAGGTCGCTTCGAAGGTCTGGGAGCGCATCGTCAAAGGAGCCACGGTGCGAGAGATCGTCGAGGGCATCACGGCCGAGTTCGAGGTCGACGAGGCGACGATCGAGAAGGACCTCGGCGAGTTCGTGAACGCGCTCGTGGAGAAGCGACTCTGCTCGATCAGTCCGACGGCAGGCTGACCCTGCCGTCGCCGGCAGCGTAGTCGTAGGCGACGCGGACGCGGGCGCCCGCGGTCACGGTGGGTCGTCGAGCCGGCAGCCACGCGACGAAGTCCCACGAGTGGGCTTCATCGACGCGCTGCGGGTGACCGTCGAGGCTGCAGCCGGGTGAGAGATCGAGCTCGAAGTGGACGAGAACGATGTCGGCGGTGCCGTTCGACGTGGCTTCGGCCTCGACCTCGTTTCTGAAGACGAGGGCGGGCTTCGAGCCCAGATCGACGTCGGCGAGGACGAACGAGGCCGAGAGCGGCGTGAGCGACCGCGCCTCGTCGCGGGTGAGCATCATCCGGAGCGTGCTCGCGTCCTGCGCCTCGCGGAAGGTGTCGAAGTCGAGGCCGTAGCGGCGCTTGAAGTCGGCGACGTTCGCGTCGGTGAAGACGTTTCGATCGCGAAGCTCGGCGGGCATGCTCGCGAGCGTCGCCATGACGCGCACGCGAGCGGGGATCACCCGTGCGCTCTCCGTGAGATGGCGGCTCCAGGCATCGTGGACGGTGTCGACGATGCGTTCGGAGAGAGGCTCGGCGCCGACGGTCTCGGTCACGAGCACGGTCGCGCGCTCGGGCAGCGCCAGCTGGGTCGACCATCCGCGAAGCACTTCGACGCGATCCGAGAGCCCGTTCTTCTCGAGAGAGGCTCGCGCGAGATCTGCGATCTTCGACGCTTCGACGGCGTAGACCTTGCGCGCGCCGGCTCGTGCTGCCGCCGCGGCGAGCACGCCGGTGCCCGTTCCGATGTCGAGGACGACGTCGTCGGGTTTTACCGTGGCTTCGATCGCGCGGATGAAGGCGTTGGTCCGCGCGGTGTCATGCAGCATGCGGACGTGGATCGGAGAAGCGTCCCAACCGGTCGGCTCGGCCGCGAACGTCGCGTCACCTTCAGCGACGAGGATGCCCGCGTCGCGCAATCTCGCGACGGTCGACGTGAGGTCGACGAAGTCGCGCACGCCGCCGACGGCGAGCTCGTCGATGACCTCGTGCACGGTGCGCGGCTTGGAGAAGGCCGCGAGAAGCGAGAGCCCGTGGCTGCCGACGCCGATCCTCGAGCCTCGGTGGCGGATCCAGGTTTGGCCTGCCGAGTCGACCTGGATCTCGAGCTCGTTGGCGCGTACGAGAAGCTCGCTCACGTTGCGAGGCTCCGGCGAATGGCGTCGAGGACGCCGTCGGCGGCGCTCACCTCGCGCGGATAGCGGAGCCGCGAGACGGGTAGCCGCTGGGCGAGCGCCGAAAGGAAGGGCAGCTCGGCGCGGAGGAGCGCGGCGTCACGCGGGTCGATGCGGAAGAGGTAGTGAGCGAGCTCGATCGCCGCGTCGCGCGGACGTGCGCGCTCCACGGTGATGGCGTCAGGAGAGGTCTCCAACACGAACAGGTGCTCGAGACGCAGGGGCTCTTGGACGTTGGGATAGGCGACGGCGAGCTTGCCGTTGGCCCGGCGCTCACCCCTTCCCGGCTCGATGCCCAGCTTCTCGGCCTCGCGAAGCCTGACCGTCGAGGCCGTGGGATCGATGACGACATTGTCATCTTCGAGGCGAAGGAGCAGGGTGTCGTCCGCGACCAGCCGGCCCCCGCGATCGCCGAGGAGCGCGGCGAGCGTCGATTTGCCGGCGCCGGTGGCGCCTGCGAAGGCGACGGCGTGCCCGTCGATTGCGACGCAGCTTCCGTGGATGGCCGGCCTACCCTGGAGCTGGCCGACGAGCGGAAACACGATGCTCGTGAGCAGATCGGCGACATCGAGGTCGGTCGCCGGCGAGCGAGCATCGACGGTGACCGAGCGACCGGTCGCGTCGACATCCACGTCGATGCAGCCGAAGCAGGCCATCCGGTATCCTTCCGGCGTCCGGAAGATGGCTACGTCGGCCGTGCCGTCGGCGCTGGGCTGGACGTGGACGGGCGGGCCGGCCCGATCGTCTGTCCGCGCCAAGGAGGCCCGCCGCACCTCGACGTTGAGCACATGCTCCAGGAGGGCGCTCACGAACCCCTCGAAGATGCCGTAACGCGGATCCGATGCCGGATGCGCCGGCGCCGAACGCCTAGAACTTCACCCGCCCAGACCGACCGTCGGAGCCCGAAGTGCCCTGTCCCCGCGTGAAATCCTCGACGCTGCCAAAGGTGGTCAAGACCGGTGCCGTGTAGGGCCGGCGCGCGATCTGAGTCTCCGGCTCCGCGACGGCAGCTTCGGGGGAAGTAAAGGGGCGTTCAGGCTTCATGCGTGCTCTCGGAGGGGGACCGCCGGAATGGCCAACCATACGATGCCGCCGGGAGCGGGTCCATTCAGAATCCGAAACCCTGGCCGTGGGCGCAGTGGGGCGCCCACTTTCGGAGCCACACCTCGGCGGCCAGAGCGCCGCAGATCTGCCGGCCCAGCCTCTGAAATCCCTCGGCCGATCGGCCGCGGTCGTAGAGCTGGAGCAGGCTGCCTGGCTCGGCGACGCCCAGCCGCTCGAGCTGGCTGGTCTCGAAGAGGCGACGTGCCGTCGGCTCGATGGCGAACACCGCGTGACGATAGAACTCCTCGAAGACCGTCTTGTCCCTGCGCCAGGCGATGCTCGCAGGGAGGTACCGGGCGGCGATCCGCCGGAGCAGGACCTTCTGCCACTCGGGGTCATAGCGAAGAGCCGGGTCCAGGCTCGTGAAGAGGTTGACGACGCGCGCATCGAGGTACGGAAACCGGGCCATCCCGCCGACCGCGTGCGACGAGATGTCGAGCTGCTCGAGCATGCGGGGCCCCTGCCAGCCGGTCACGATCTCGTTCGCGAGGTACTCCTGGGCGAGCGCATCGTTCCACGGACGGAGGAACTCGCGCTTGGCCGCTCTCCCGTCGTGGACCAGGGCGCGCCCCCAAGGCGAGAGCCACACGGGAGCATCGGTGCGCTCGGTCCAGCGGCGCCCCCAGATCGCTTCGCGCACGCCGCTCGTGATGATCCGGCGAGCGATCGCGGCCGCGATCCGCCGGGCCCCGCGCGCCGGCGACGAGGGTGAGAGACCCGCGAAGGCGGCGGCTCGGCGAACGTCGCCTCGTGCGAGCGCGGCGTCGACCTCGAAGCCTGTCGTGATGAACAGCTCGTCGGCGCCGATGCCGGATATCATGACGCGGATGTCATGCTTCCGCAGGAGCGGCACGCTCGAGACGAGCGGCGCGAACGAAGCCTCGTGCATGAGGTCGAGCGGCCCGGACGGCTCGTAAGCTTCGGGCGAGTCGGGTACGTCGACCGAAGCGATTTCGACCCCGAGATGCTCGCCCAGCTGCGCGCTGTACTGCCCCTCGTCGCACGACATCCCGGGATACCTCCAGGTGACGAGGAGCGGCTCGGGCAGGCCGTGCTCCCGCGCCTCGGCGACCGCGAGCGCAGCTACCGTCGTTGAATCGAGACCGCCCGAGACGAAGATGCACGCTGGCGCATCCGCGGCGAGGCAGTCGCGCGTCGCGGCGCGAAGGGCTGCTTCGAGGGCGCGGTCGGCGCCCTCCGCATCGAGCTCGACGTGGCGCCGGGCGGTGGAGAGCGGTCGGAACGGCTCGATGCGCCTCTGCCCGCGCTCCCACACGAGCGCGTGGCCAGGCAGCAGGGCGTGCACATCCTCGATCCAGGTCTCGGCGGGCGTTGCGACCTCTTCGGCGAGGGCCATCGCGATCGCTCGCGCGCTCACCGAGCGCTTGGGCTCGTTCGGCAGAACGAGCGCGGCGGGCTCGGACGCGATGCGGAGCTCGTCGCCCTGCTCCGTGTAGAAGAGCGGCTTGACGCCCATGGTGTCGCGTCCCGCGATCAGGCGCTCGATCGCGGGATCCCAGACGACGAACGCGATCTCCCCGCGCAGTCGCGTGAGCCCGGCGATGCCGTGCCGCACCACGAGCGCGAGCAAGAGCTCGGGATCCGACGCGGTCTCGGGCTTTTCGACCGCCGCCGCGAGCTCGCTCCGCGCCGCGATCCACCCGTCGATGATGCAGACTCGTCCGGCGCCGTCGGTGAACGGCTCTTCGACGGCGCCCTTCGCGCGCGTCCGCGCGTAGCCGGCGGCGAAGGGCCCGGGAGCGAAGCGGGCGCTTCCATCGCGAGCACGGTGCTCGATCCGAGCGAGCATCCGGGCGATGACGTCGGGCCGCGCCGTGCCGCCGGGCCCTGTCAGGCTCACGCAGATTCCGCTCATGGGCTATCGGCGCGCACCACGCCCTCGGAGCGCGACAGCGTGAGGATCGGAGCGAACGACGGCTCACGCGGAGGGCCGCCGCGCTCCTCGATCCACGCATGTGCGTCGAGCGCCCAGTCGAGGCCTGGAGGCGGCGGCGCGTCGTTGCTTCGTGCGACGCCGACGACCAGCCGAGGCTCGGGGCCGAAGGTCTGGTGGAGCAGGTACTGCACGACCGCGCGCGGCAGACAGGTGCTCGTGGTGTCGAACGCCGCCGCCTGGAAGGCCCAACGAACCAGGACCTCGCCCCGGGCGACGCCGATGCGCGCCGGGGCATGCAGCGAAGGCACCTGACCGAGCCAGCGGGCCACGCGCGGAAAGCCCAGCCGCGAAAGACCGAACGTCACCGGACGTGCGAGCACCCAAGCTGCGGCGAGGAACCCCGATTCGGTCGGGGAAAGCTCGGCCAGCTTCCGAACACGTCGCAGGTACGTGTTGGCGAGCACGCCGATACGTTGCATGAAGCGCCGGCCGGTTCAACGTCGCACCTGTCCGACCGTCACCACAACCCCTTGCGCGTCCTTCAGATCCTTCTCGATGCCGGTGCCAGGCTCGGTCTGGTGGTCGCGCTTCTCTTCCTGGTCGAGGATCCGCGCGCCGCGTCCGTGGTCGCGATCGGGGCGACCCTCGCGACCGCTGCGCGGTACGCAATCCGCGGCAGCGTGATGGATCGCGAGACCCGGGCGGCATGGTCGAGCGTCCTCGATTCGCTTCGTGCGAAAGACGTGCGCGCGCTCGAGACGCTTCGCGAGGATCAGGCGGGCTCGACGTTGATCTTCGACTCGGTTCGCGAGGTCTCGCTCTTTCGGGCCAGCACCGTGCCGGACGTCGTCGCCGCCATCCTGGTCGTGCTCGGTCTCATCGGCCTCCTGGTCACGCGCGTGTCGCTCGTGTGGCTGGGGGTGGGGGCGCTCTCGAGCCTCGTCGTGCTGGCCGTCCTGCTTCCCGCGCTGCGCCGTCAGCGACGGGCGCAGCTCCGCGGCTTTGCGACGATCGGACCTGTCGCTCGCGATTTTCAGGCCCTGATCGGCGCTGCCGCAGAGCTCCGCGCGACCGGAAGCGAGGCTGCGTTCGTGACGGGGCTCGAAGAGCTGGTGAGCCGTCAGGCGGAAGCCGAGCGCGAGGCGCTGCGGTACGGCGCGCTCCACGCTGCGGTTCCGGCGGTCCTCGCCGGTGTTGCCGCGTTGGTGCCGCGGTCCGCAGTCGACGCGCTCGGAGCTTCGGGGCGGCTCTTCGACCTCGGCGTGATCGCGGCGGCGCTGCTCACCTCGCTCCTCACGCTGATCCGTGCGATCGAGTCTGCGCGGCAGGCGCGTCCCTATCTGGACGCGGTCGCGGCGCTGGTGCCTTCCGGGGCATCGAAGCCGAGGGGCTCCAGCGATCCGCCGAGCATCCGAGCGCTCGCGGTCGAGCACGCGACAGTCGAGCATCCGGGTGGGCAGGTCGCGCCGCGGGACCTCTCGTTTCGCCTGGATGAAGGAGGGCTGGCGATCCTCGGGGCGAACGGAACAGGAAAGAGCACCGCGATCCGTCTCGTGCTCGGCCTGCTCGTCCCCGATGCCGGCAAAGTGACCATCGGCGGAGACGAGGTACGCGGCCCCCTCGCCAGCGATCGCGTCGCCTACCTGCCCCAGCGGCCGTACATCGATCGCGCCGAGTCCCTCGAGTTCCACCTCCGGCTCGCCGGGATTGCCCCTGACGAGCCCTGGATAGCACCGGCGCTCGAGCGAGCCGGCCTCGCCGCGCTTCTCGCGCAGCGATCGGACAGTTCACCCCTCGAGACCCCCATCGGCACGCTCTCGGGTGGCGAGGCCCAGCGGTTCTTCATCGCTCGAACCCTCGGCCGGCCGGCGGATCTCGTCATGCTCGACGAGCCGGAGGTGGGGCTGGACACGGCAGCTCGAGAGCGCCTGCGCACCTGGCTCGAGGAGGTGGCGAAGGAGCGTCCGGTTCTCTTGGTCGCCCATGACGAGGCGGTCGTCCCATCGAGCTTCGCGGTGCTCCGCTTGGAGCACGGTTCGCGCTCCCCCCTTGGGGCGTGAAGCCGGGCTATGCTAGGGAAACGAACTGTTTGAATGCTCGTGGTGCGACGCGCCACGAAGCGTCTGGCTCGCGTTGCGAGGGAGGCTCGGATGCGTACGAAAAGCTTGCTTTGGGCTGTCGGTGTTCTCGGTCCGGCCATGTTCGCCGGCGCTTGCGGCGATGATTCGCCCGTGGGCGGCGGCGGTACCGGTGGGTCGACCACGACCACGACCGTGACCACGGGCGCGACCAGCTCGACGACGAACGGCAGCACGACGCAGACGACGAACCAATCGTCCAGCTCGACCGGTTTGGGGGGCGGCGACAACGACTCCTGTCCCGGCCAGAACGTGACCATCACGCCGGGCAACTCGATCACCATCACCGGCAGCACGGCCGACGCTGCGGACGACTTCACGACGTTCTGCGGAACCGGCTCGTCGCCCGACGTGGTGTACGAGGTCGAGCTCCCCGGGGCTTGCTCGCTCTCGGTTCAGGGCACGGGCATGGGCGGCTTCAATCCGATCGTGAGCCTGCGGTTCCAAGAGTGCGACGTGCGCGACAAGGAAACGTTGTGCTCGAACGGCCCCGCGATGGTGCAGCACCAGGATGCGGGTACCGTTACGCTCGTCGTCGACGGCAACGACGGGGCGAGCGGTGACTTCAGCGTCGAAATCGAGTGTGGCGTCCCGACCTGCGGCGACCTCGTCGTCAACCCGGGTGAAGAGTGCGATCTCGGCCAGGGCATTCCCGACGACACCTGCAGCGACGAGTGCACGGCAGAAGGTGCGATGGCCGCCGATACGTGCGCTGGAATCATGGGCGCGCCGATCCCGATTCCCGCCGGACTCACCGTGCTCCCCGAGATGGATCCGTGGTTCAACAACGCAGGCTCTCCGGGCCAGTACGCCGGCAGCTGCGGCGCCAGCGGCATGGGTGCGCGAGATCAGGTCTTCGCCTTTACGCCCGCGGTCACCGGTACGCTCTCGATCGCGACCGCGCTCGACCTCATGGGCAACCCGGTTTGCATCAACTTCGATGAGCCCGAGTGCTGGTTCTCGTTCATGTACGTCCGCTCGGGCGACTGCGAGAACGGGACCGAGCTCGGCTGCAGCTTCATCGACGTCAACACCGGCGTGCACCAGCTCAACAACATCGCGGTCACGGCCGGTCAGACGTACTACCTGTTCGTCGATGGCCTCGACGACATGATGCTAGGGGCCGGACCCTACACGCTGCACTTCAACCTGCAATAGCAGCGATCCGCTGCCCCTCGAAGCAGGAGCCCGCCGCGCCAGCGCGGTGGGCTCTTGTCGTTTTTGGGCGAGCGACCAGAAAGCTGGCAACTTGCCAGCAAACTTAACACTCCTGACCTGCCGTCGTTCTGTACGACGACAGAGTGCGTGGAAATTCCGCCGGTTCGCACCTTCCGGGCGAACTGCCACGCCTGCCGAAGGAGCGCTGGTGAGTCAGCCCAGTTTGGTCGAAGAACCTCGTCCCCTGATCCTGCTCGTCGATGACGACGACCAGGTCGCGTCGGTGCTCGGCCGGATCATCACCAGTGGGGGGTTCGAGGTTCTGCGCTGCGCGACGCCGGTCGAGGCGCTCGTCACGGCTGAGGAGACCGACGTCGACGCGATGGTGATCGACGTGCACCTGCCGCAGATGTCGGGGCTGCAGCTCGCCCGATACCTGCGCCTTCGCCGGGCGGACGCGTCGGTCATCGCGATCACCGGCTCGCCGAACTTCGACGGCGCCGCCGAGGCATACGGCATCGGTGCGGTCAGCTACTTGCCGAAGCCCATCGAGCAGGCAGAGCTGCTCGACCATGTCCGGCGCGCTGTCGCGATGGGGCGCTTGGCAAGAGCCCGCCGTGAGGCGACGAACCTGGTGCAGAGCGAGCCGCCGCCGAGCTTCGAGGCGCGCGGACAGACGGCGCTCTTCGAGCGCGTGCTCCGTGAGACGTACTTGGTCTTCCAGCCGATCGTGGATTTCGCGGCGCAGCGAACTTTCGGCTTCGAGGCGCTGCTTCGGTGCCGTGTCGACGGCTTTCAGAGTCCGCTCCGCGTCATCGAGCTCGCGGAGTCGGTGGCCCGTACCGACATGCTCGGACGACGCATCCGAGCGCTTGCGGCCGAGGCGCTTCCCGCGCTCGCAGAGGACATTCTCCTCTTCGTGAACCTCCACTCGAGCGATCTCCTCGACGACAAGCTCTTCGACCCGATCGGGCCGCTGGCGCGGTTCGCGAACCGCGTCGTGCTCGAGATCACCGAGCGCGCGACCGTGAGCGAGATCCCCGATCTTCAGATGCGCGTCTCCAGCTTGCGGCAGCTCGGCTACCGGATCGCAGTCGACGATTTGGGCGCCGGCTACGCCGGCTTGTCGAGCTTCGCTCTGCTCGAGCCCGATCTCGTGAAGCTCGACATGTCGCTGGTTCGCAACATTCACCAGTCCGCCGTGCGGCAGCGCATGGTCGCGTCGATGGTCGGGCTCTGTCGCGATCTGGGCAACCGCGTCGTCACCGAGGGTGTCGAGACCGTCGCCGAGCGCGACGCGCTCGCTGCCCTCGGGTGCTCGTTGATGCAGGGATACTTCTTCGCCCGACCCTCGGCCCCGTTTCCGGAGGTCGACTGGGCGGCGAGGACAGGTTGATGGGGAGGAACGTGGGGTGCGTGCGCTGCGTGTGCTGCTGATCGAAGACTCCGAGGATGACGCCGGGCTTCTTCTGGCCCAACTCGCGACCGGTTTTTGCGTCGAGGCGGACCGTGTTCAGACCGCCGCCGGCGTGGCAGAGGCACTGGCTCGCCGGAGGTTCGACCTCGTCATCTCGGACTTCAACCTACCCGGCTTCAGCGCTCACGAGGCGTTCCGGCTCATCCGGGACAAGGGAATCGACGTCCCATTCATCATCGTCTCAGGGACGATCGGTGAGGACGTGGCCGTCGAAGCGATGCGCGCCGGCGTCCACGACTACCTGCTCAAGGACAACCTCTCGCGGCTCGTCCCGGCGGTAGAGCGCGAGATCCGGGAGGCGGCGGGGCGCGCATCTCGCAGCAAGATGCAGGAGCAGCTGGTCATCGCCGAGAAGATGGCGGCGGTGGGCACGATGGCGGCGGGCGTCGCGCACGAGATCAACAACCCGCTCGCTTCGCTCCTCGCGAACTTGGATCTGCTCGGCCAACGGACCGACGACTCGGATCTGGAGACCACGACACTCTTACAGGAGATCCGTGAGGCGGCCGAGCGCGTGAAGGTGATCGCCAGCGATCTGCGGATGTTCTTCCGCACGCACGAAGAGCGCACCGGGCCCGTCGACGTGGTCGCGGTGATGGATTCCGCGGCGCGGCTGGCCCGCAACGAGATCAGGCACCGCGCCCGCCTCGTCCGCCGCTACGCGGGGTCGCCGCGAGCAGAAGCGAACGCGTCGCGCATCGCACAGGTGTTTCTCAACCTGCTCATCAACGCCGCGCAGGCCATGCCCGAAGGTCGGGCCGACGCGAACGAGATCGTCGTCACGATCGAGGAACGAGGCCCGGACGTCCTCATCGAAGTTCGCGACACGGGCATGGGCATGCCGCCCGAGGTCCAGGCGAAGATCTTCGATCCCTTCTTCACGACCAAGCCCCTCGGTGTAGGGACCGGGCTGGGGCTCACGATCTGCCACCGCATCGTGACCGAGGCCGGCGGCTCGATAGAGGTGGAGAGCACGCCGGGGGTCAGCACGACCGTGCGGGTTCGATTGCCCACCGCGAAACGCACGGCCCCCGTCGCGACGCCCGTACCGACCTCGGCCGAGCCCACCAAGTCCGATCGTCCCGGCAGGGTCTTGGTGATCGACGACGAGCCGATGATCGCGCGAGCGCTGAAGAGGCTGCTCTCGAAGCACGACGTGACGTGCTGTCAGCGTGCGACCGAGGGGCTCGAGCTGCTCCGCAGCGGCGCTCCGTTCGACGTGATCCTCTGCGACATGATGATGCCCGAGATGGGAGGCATCGATTTCTACGAGGAGCTGAAGACGGTCGCGCCGGCGATGGTCGATCGCGTCGTCCTCATGACGGGCGGCGCGTTCTCGTCGAACGCACGCGCGTTTCTCGAGCGAGTGCCGAACCCCCGGCTCGAGAAGCCGTTCGAGGCGGAGACCCTGCGGAGCGTCGTTGCACGGTTCCTTCCGGCAGGCCGAACGTGAAAGCCATGGTGGGGTCGACCCTTGTCCGCTGATCTTCCCGCGCTCGACTTTCGAGTCCTCTTCGAGGAGTCGCCCGAGATCCTCTTGGTGCTCCTGCCCGACGCTCCGAGGTTCACGATGGTCGCGGCGACGCGCGCCAGGCTCGCGGCGACCCACACGACGCTCGAGCAGACGATCGGAAAGGGACTCTTCGAGCTGTTCCCGGACAACCCCGACGATCGAGGGGCGACGGGCAGCGCGAACCTCCGGGCGTCTCTCGAGCGCGTCATCGCGACGCGAGAGGCGGACACGATGGCGGTTCAGAAGTACGACATTCGGAAGGAGGACGGCACCTTCGAGGTCAAATACTGGAGCCCGAAGAACCTCCCGGTTTTATCCCCGTCGGGCGAGGTTCTCTACATCTTCCACCGCGTCGAGGACGTGACCGAGCTCGCCAAGGCTTCCGATCTGGGGGAGGAGCTTCGGGACCGCAACGCGGAGATGCAGCGCGAGGTCATCGCGCGCTCGCGCGAGCTCTCCGCCGCGCTCGGCAACCTGCGTGATGCCAATGCGAAGCTCGCTACCGCGAGCGCCGCGCAGACCGTCTTCTTCAGCAACGTGAGCCACGAGCTTCGCACCCCGCTCACGCTGATGCTCGGCCCACTGGCTGACGCGCTCGCCGATCAGGTGGAGACGCTCGCCCCGAAGCAGCGCTCGCGCGTCTCGGCCGCGCACGAGAACGCGGTTCGGCTGCTGAAGCTCGTCAACGCGCTCCTCGACTTCTCGCGGCTCGAGGCCGGGCGGTTCAACGCGACCTTCGAGCCCACCAACCTCGGCGCGCTCACCGCCGAGGTCGTGGGAATGTTCGACTCCGCGGCGGAGCGCGCCGGCATCCGGCTTGGCACCGATTGCTCGTCGGTCGAGGAGCAGGCCTGGGTCGACCGCGAGTCGTGGGAGAAGATCGTCGCGAACCTCGTCTCGAACGCGCTCAAATACACGCTCGCGGGCGAGGTTACGGTCCGCCTCTTCGAGGAGGGCTCGGGCTTCGTGCTCGAGGTCGCCGACACCGGCGTCGGCATCGCACCGGCCGAGCTGCCGAAGGTCTTCGACCGCTTCTACCGAGCAGCGGGTACGTCGGGGCGGTCCCGGGAAGGGACGGGGATCGGTCTGTCGCTCGTGCGAGATCTCGTGCTCCTCCACGGTGGTGAGGTCGATGCCATGAGCGCCCTAGGCGTGGGGAGCACCTTCCGCGTTCGCATCCCCAAGGGCTTCGCGCACCTCGCGAAGGAGGCCGTCAGCATGACGGCTCGCCGTCGCTCTCGAGGCGCCGTGGTGCCCCATGCACCGGAGGCGCCGCAATCCGTCGCGGACCCACAGGAGCTCGACGCCACGACGGGCGCGGATGACGCCGCGCGGACCAAGCCGCTGGTCCTCGTCGTCGACGACAACTCGGATCTGCGGCGCTACATGGCGACCTTGCTGTCGGACGGCTACACCGTCCAAACGGCCTCCGACGGCCTCGAAGCGCTCGAGATCATCGCCGACCGTCCGCCCGAGATCGTCGTGAGCGACGTGATGATGCCCCGGCTCGACGGCTTCGAGCTCCTCAAGCGGTTGCGGGCGGATTCGAAGACCGAATCGATCCCGCTGATCCTCCTCTCCGCGCGCGCAGGAGAAGAGGCTGCGATCGAGGGCCTCGACGCGGGCGCCGACGACTATCGGGCCAAGCCGTTCTCCTCGCGCGAGCTGCTCGCCAGGGTGCGAACGCACCTCGCGATGGCGAAGCTTCGCGCCGGTTGGTCGGCCAAGCTCCTTCGCGCGTATCAGGATCTCGACGCCTTCAGCTATTCGGTGTCGCACGATCTGCGCGCCCCTCTGCGGGCCATACAGGGGTTCGCTCGGCTCCTCGGCCAGGAATCGAATGACGTGCTCGACGATCAAAGCCGCCATTACCTCGACCGGATCACGAGCGGCGCACAAAAGATGGGCGTCTTGATCGACGCGCTCCTCGACCTCGCGAAGGTCGCACGCGCGACACCGACGATGGCGGACACGGATCTGTCGGCGATGGCGGCTTCGGTCGTCGGCGATCTGCGCCAGTCGGATCCGGAGCGGCGGGTGGAAGTGGACATCGCTTCCGGGCTGACCGCGCGCGGTGATCAGCGCCTCTTGAGGATCGTTCTCGTGAACCTCATCGGCAACGCGTGGAAGTTCACCAGCAAGGTCGGAGCGCCGCGCATCGAGATCGGCTCGACGGGCGACGGCACGTTCTACGTGAGCGACAACGGCGCCGGGTTCGACATGCAGTATGCCGAGCGGTTGTTCACGGCGTTCCAGCGCATGCACGCGACGAGCGAGTTCGAAGGGACCGGCATCGGGCTGGCGACGGTCGCGAAGATCGTCGGCCGGCACGGCGGCCGCATTTGGGCCGAGTCCTCGCCCGGGGCGGGGGCTACCTTCTTCTTCACGCTGACCGAGTGACGCGCTACTCGGCCGCGATGTCGCTCCCCATGAGGTCGACGTAGCGGCTCACGTCCGCCGCGGCGTCGCGCGCTTCGATGTCGAAGCCGAGGCCGATCGCGGATCGGTCGCGAGACGACTTGACCCAGCGGACGACCGCCGGGACGCGCACCATCCGTCCCGACGTGGGGAGCGCGAAGCGGACCTCGACGCGCTCCTCGGGATCGAGCAGCGCGGGAACGATGGCCAAGAGACCGCCCTCGCTGATGTCCTGGCTGCGCCCGTCCACGTTCGTGCCGTTCGTACGGAGGATTCGGAGCGGAGTGATGTACGGGGCTCTCACGTGCCTGCGGCGCGTCAGCCCCGCCGGCTCGGCGCTCCCCAGGCTCGGAGCCTTCTCCTTTTCTCGCAGGGACGCGAGCTCGGCGGCGAGATCGGACATGTGGGGATAGCGATCCTCGGGCTTGGGTTGAAGCGCGCGGAGGATGGGTGCTCGCATCGGCTCGGGAAGTCGTGAGCCGAGGATCTCGGTGTTCGCGGCTGCAGGGTCGTGCCACCGCGGCGGCGCGCCGGTGAGACATTCGTAGATGAGCGCCGCGAAGGAGAACTGGTCGCTGCGGGGCGTAGGCACCGTGACCTGCCGGAGCTGCTCCGGCGCGGCGTAGTCCAGCGTGCCCAGCATTTCGCCGTAGAGCGTGATCGGCGGCTCGGTCGTCGCGGCCTCGTCGATCGCGGCGGCGATGCCGAAGTCGATCAGCTTCACCGCGCCGTCCTCGAGCTTTCCGCCGATCACGAACACGTTCTCCGGCTTGACGTCGCGATGCACGATGCCGCGGCGGTGGACGTAGTCGAGCGCGAACGCGAGCTCCGGCGCGAAGGCGAGCGTCTTGTCGAGCCCCAACGAACCGCGGACCGCGATGAGCCCGTCGAGCGTGCGGCCTTCGAGCTTCTCGAGCACGAGGTACGGTCCTTCGTGCTCGAGGGAGCCTGCGTCGAAGACGCGGACGACGTTCGGATGATCGAGGCGCGAGAGCAGCCTCCCTTCGCGCGCGAGCCGAGCCTTGCCGGCCTCGAGCTGTGCTCGGGTGAGACCGTCGCGCACGAGCTTCACTGCGATGGGGCGTTCGAGGAATGCGTGCCGCCCCTCGTACACGACGCCCATGCCCCCGCGGGCCATCTCGCGTCTCAGTCGGATTCTTTCATCCATCACGGGCAGCTGGCCCAGCATCGTCTCCGGCGCACGCGTCATGACGCACCTCCTTGTTGCCTGAGCTCGGGGCCCAGGACCTCTCGCACGCGCGCCACGAGCGCCGCGGGCGTAACCGGCTTGGGCAGGATCCTCCCGCCTTCGCTTATCCGCTCCCTCCAAGGGATGCGGCCATCGACGTACCCGGACATGAAGAGCACCTTCATCTCCGGGCGCATCGCTCGCAGCCTGTCTGCAAGTTTGTCGCCATTGAGGCGAGGCATCACCAGATCGCTCAGCAAGAGGTGGATCGGGCCTCGCTCCTCTTCGGCGACGAGGAGCGCCTCGCCGCCGTTCGCCGCTTCGACGACGTTGTATCCGGCGCGTTCGAGGATATCGACGAGCACCTCTCGGACCTGCGGCTCGTCTTCGACGACGAGCACGGTCTCGTGCCCGCCGGAGACGGCCGTAGGCATCGTGGACGAGTTGCGACGCCGAACGCTGGGGACGTCGACGCGCGGCAGGTAGATGTGAAAGCGCGCGCCCTTTCCGGGCTGGCTCGTGACTCGGATCTTGCCGCCCGCTTGCTCGACGATCGCCTTCACCGTGGCGAGGCCGAGACCCGTCCCGCGATCCGGCGACTTGGTCGTGAAGAACGGCTGGAAGATCTTCTCGATGGTGGCCGCGTTCATTCCGATGCCGCTGTCGACGACGGTGAGCCGCACGTAACGGCCGGCGGGCAGCCCGATCTCGGGGTCCTCGTGACCGGGCATGACGTCGATGTTGCCGGTGCTGATGCGCAGCCGGCCGCCGTCGGGCATCGCGTCCCTCGCGTTGATCACGAGGTTCATCAAGATCTGGTGGATGTGCGTCGCGTCGGCGTAGACGCTGCCGAGGTCGGGTGCAGCCGATGTCGTCAGCTCGATGTCGGCGCCGATCAAGCGGCGCAAGAGCTTCTCGACGGACCCGACGACGTCGTTGAGCGAGATCATCTGGCGCTCGGGGGCCTCGTCGCGTCCGAAGACGAGGATCTGTCGGGCGAGGTCGGCGGCGCGCGTCCCGGCCTTGCGAATCTCCAGGAGATCCAGGCGGACCTCTTCGTTGTCGGCGAAGTCGGCGAGGAGGAGGTCGGCGTAGCTGATCACGACGGATAACAGGTTGTTGAAGTCGTGCGCGACCCCGCCGGACAGGCGGCCGATCGCTTCGAGCTTCTGGGCGCCTTTGAGCCGCTCGGCGAGCGCGTTGCGCTCCGACACGTCCTTCAGGAACGTGACGTAGGCGCATTCGTCGCCTACGTCGATGAGGCCCACCGTGCACTCGACCGTCGCGGTCGACCCGTTGGGTCGGGTGATCTGCATCATGCCGGCCGAGGCGCCGTCGGTCGCGGGACGGAGCGCTACCATGCTGCCGGACGTCGGGATGTCGCGAACGAAATCGGCGTACGGGCGACCGACGATCCCCGATGCGCTCGCGCCGAAGAGGCGCTCCGCGGCGTGATTCGTCTCCAGGATCGTTCCGCCCATCGAGACGACGACGATCGCCTCGTCCGCGTGCTCCATGAGCGTCTTGGCGCGGCGCTCCGAAGCCTCGACGCGCTCGAACCTGCGCGCGAGCGCCAGAGCAGCGCTCACTTGTCGGGCGATGCCCTGAACGAGGCCACTGGAGCGTGCACGTTGGGGCGTGTCGATCATGAGCACGCCGATGACGTCGTCGACGCTGACGAGCGGGATCAGCATGACGTCCGCCGACGTCGTCCCGATCGTTCGATCCTCGGTCGCTCGCCGCAGCGCCTCGCGATCGGCCGCCAGCGTGGTGAGCGCCTGCGGGATGTTGGTGAAACCGCGGCTCGCCAGAACGAGGAACCCCGAGCTCGGATCGCCTGCACGCCAGCTCGCCCGAACGCAGATCGCCGCGCGTGCGACGTCCGCGTGATGGACGCATCGAGCGAGCACGTCTTCGAGCGCGCGCTCGACGTCGCGTCCCTGTGCCAGCGCGTCGCTGAAGGCGGAGATTACGTCGATCTCGGCGCTGAGCGTAGTGCAATGCTGGTCTCTCTCCGGCGTCGAGACGATCGCGAGCGACCGCTGCGTCTTGGTTGAGCTCTGCGTCGCCATCCGCATCACGTCCTCGTGGCGTCTCGCGTCGTCGCGTCGGTTGAGGTCCACTTCACGTCTCCCGATCACCAACGAGGAGGGACGAAACCTCGCGAGGGCTTTCCGAAGTAGAAGCCCTGGAGGAGATCGCACCCGCACTCGATCAGCACGTCACGCTCTTCGACCGTCTCGACGCCCTCGGCCACGACGGTCACGCCGAGGTCCTTGCACACGGTGGCGATCGATCGGATGAGCCGCGTCTTCACCCCGGACTTGTGAGCGTCGCGGACGAGCGCCATGTCGAGCTTCACGAGCTCGGGCTCGAGGTGGACGAAGCTCGAGAGGCCTGCGTAGCCCGCTCCGAGGTCGTCGACGGCGACTGCGTAGCCGCGCTGCCGGAGCCGGGCGATCTTGCTCTTGACGTCGTGCACCGTTTCGAGCGCCGCCCGCTCGGTCACTTCCAGGACGACGCGCGAGGCGGACGCATCGAGAGGACACGCACTCCCCTGCAGCTCGACGTCCGAGAGGTCGCTGGGGTGAAGGTTCACGAAGAAGCGCCACGCGGGGTCCGAGCCGAGCATGTCGCTGGCGACGCGCGCGCGAACGGCCCGGCCGAGCGCAGGCAAGGCGTCGAGCCGTGCGGCGGCGTCGAGGATGGCTCCCGGGTGCGGCAAGGCCGCCTCGTCGCTCCGGAGGAGCGCCTCGTAGCCGAAGATGCCGCCACCGTCGGCGCGGACGATCGGTTGATACGCCATCCAGAGCGCGTCTACGGCACGTTGGAAGCAGGCCTCGAGGCTCTCTCGCTCCGGCGGGCGCGATTGTTGTGCGGCTTGTTCTGCAAGTGCGTCGCGCCGTGCGATCGCCAGGTCGTGTAGCCGGGCGGCGCGACGGACGGTGGAGATCAAATCCTCTCCCCCGACCGGCTTGGTCAAGTATCTGAACGCCCCGAAATCGACGGCGCCGGTGGCGCTGGAAAGGTTTGGGTTCGCGGTCATCAAGACGACCGGGAGATCCTGATCGCGCTCGCGAATCTGCTTGAGCAGCTCGATGCCATCCATCTCGGGCATCGAGATGTCCGAGACGACTACGCGGATGTCTCCTCGTGCGATCCGAGAGAGCGCAGTACGCGCGTCGCTGTAGGTCTCGGCGACGAAACCCGCGCGCGTGAGCTGCCTCGCGAGAGCCTTGGCGACCTGCGTGCTGTCGTCGACGAGCAATACCCGTGTAGCTGAGCTTTGTGCGTTCATATTTCCCGTCCCCGATCGACGTCTCGATAGAACCGAGGCTAAAGGCACCTCGTGTGCCATCGCGTCCAGCCGCCCGAGGATGGGGCTCCGTTCCGATTCGGAACAGTCCTCGGAACAGTCCGCGCCCATGCCGGAACACTCCGCCGGCATGTACCCGCGCGCCGGAGACGGTAATATCCGGCCGGAATGGCGTCGCAGACGATTCTTGTCGTGGAAGACGAGCCGGCGTTGCGCAGCGCCCTCGAAAGGCTCCTGCGGCGCGAAGGTTATCTCGTCAGGGCGGTCGAGTCGGGCGAAGAGGGCCTCGAAGCGGTGTTGAACGACCCGCCCGACGCCGTGTGCCTCGACGTGGAGCTGCCGGGGATGTCGGGTCTGCAGGCGCTCGAGCGGATACTGCGCAGTGTACCGCAGCTGCCGGTTGTGATGCTGACCGGCGTGTCATCGGTCGAGAGCGTCGTCGAGGCCATGCGGCGCGGCGCCTACGACTACATCACGAAACCTTACGACACGGCGAGGCTCCTGAAGACGCTCAGGAACGCGATCGAAGTGCGGTCGGCGCCGCAGAGCATCGTTCCCCCTACGCCGCCGCGTGCGATGTTGGGGAATTCGGCAGCGCTCGAGGCGGTGTATCGTCAGATCGATCGGGTCGCCGCGACCGATGTCACCGTGCTGGTCCGAGGTGAGACCGGGACGGGCAAGGAGCTCGCTTCTCGAGCGATCCACGACGCGAGCGCACGCGCCGGCGGCCCCTTCGTCGCGTTCAGCTGCGCCGCCATCCCGGAGACGTTGCAGGAAGCCGAGTTCTTCGGCCACGAGAAGGGCGCGTTCACGAGCGCGGTCGCCATGCGCAAAGGGCGGTTCGAGCTCGCCGACAAGGGAACCATCTTCCTCGATGAGGTCGGCGAGCTCGGGCTCGCCATGCAGGCCAAGCTCTTACGCGTCATCCAAGAGCGAACCTTCCACCGTGTCGGCGGCAATCAGGAGATCCACTCCGACTTTCGGCTCATCGCCGCGACGAACCGAGACTTGGCGCAAGAAGTGGCGCAAGGCCGCTTTCGATCGGACCTCTACTTCAGGCTCGCCGTCTTCGAGCTCGAGCTCCCGCCTCTCCGCGGCCGGGGTGACGACGTCATGCTCCTCGCACGCAGCTTTGCCGCTCGCGGCGGCGCCAGCGTCACCTTCGATCGCTCGGCCGAGCGCGTCATCCGCGCCTACTCATGGCCGGGAAATGTCCGTGAGCTCGAGAACACCGTCCAGCGAGCGCTGGTCATGTGCCGGGGCGGCGTCATCACCGCCGGAGACCTGCCGGAGCGCGTTCGCGATCAGCCAGCGCCCGTCGAGGTGAGCTCGGAGCGCGCGCCTCGGGGTGGCTCGATGAACGCGGCCGAGCGCCAGGCGCTCGAGCAGGCGCTGGCCGACAGCGACGGCAACGTGTCCGAAGCCGTCCGCAAGCTCGGAATCGGAAGGACGACAGCCTACCGATTGATGAAGAAGCACGGCATTCGATCTTGATGGCGAGGGTCTTGCTTTGGCGCGACCTAGCCCATGGTCGCGCGCTGCATCCTCATCTCCATCTCGTTCACGTCGCTCCTCGGTTGTGCTCCGCGTCTCTTCGAGACGAGCCGCTTCGAGTTTGCAACCGGCGAGTACGACTCACAAGGGTGCGTCGAGGATGCGCTTCGCCGACATCCTGACACCGCGCTGACGGCGCGCGCCGCGAGCGAGCTCGAGCCCGCGTGCGCCGCAGGCGAAGCAGCGAGCTGCAGCGCGCTCGGCGTCCTCGCCGAGACGGGACAGGGCGTCCCGCGCGACCTCGACCGGGCGGCGCGTCTGTATTCCTCTGCTTGCGCCGACGACAACAAACGCGCGTGCGTGAACCTTTCTCGTCTTCAGCTCTCGGGCAAGGTGGCCGTTAGCGATCACGTGACGGCGAGAGCGCGGTTGCTCTCGGCCTGCAACAGCGGCGAGGTCACGGGTTGTGAAGAGTTGGGCAAGCACCTGGCGCACGGTAGCCGGCGTGGATCGCCTGAACGTCGGGTAGCGCGCGCATTGCTCGACCGAGCGTGCGCGCGCCAGCGCGGCGAAGCTTGCTACGAGCTCGCGCTGCTCGACGCGGCCCCCGGGGCAGCGCCAAACGCGTGGACGCTCGAGCTCTTTGCGAAGGCGTGCGTCGCCGGTCATGCGCCGGCGTGTGTAGAGCTCGACGGCAAACGAGCTGTCGCTGAAACCAAACTGAACGTTGGCCCGGACGCCGGGCTGTAACGACGAAGGAGCAAAGGTCATGAGGCAGAGTGGGGCAGGCGTGTGGTGGAGTGCGTTACTTCCGGCTGTCGTTTTCGCCGCCGGATGTTCGGACGTGGAGATCGTGCCAGGCGCCGAAGAGAGCGCGGAGCAGGGCGACGAGACGGACTCGAACGAGGATCCGAGCAGCACCGGCGCTTCGACGGGAACGACGCCCACGGACGGCGAAGTGCCGACGGGCGGCGGCGGAGCGGGTGGCGGCGTGATCGCGGGCACCGGCGGCGCCGGTGGAGCCGGCGGCAGCATGGGTCCGCCGGCCAGCGAGACCTGCCCCGGCGAAACGATTCAACTGTCCGCGGGCGACGACATCACGATCCAAGGCTCGACCACGAGCCTCGCCGATGACCAGACCGTGTGGTGTTCGTCCACGCCTGCGTCCGACGCCGTCTATCACGTCGAGATCATGACGCCTTGCACGCTGACAGTCTCGTTGGCGGATTCGGCCGGCCTCGACGCCATCCTCGGCCTCCGCCGCGGACAATGCGACGCAGACGTCGGCGGCGATCAGTGCTTCGACGTCGGCTCGGACGACGAATGGTTCGCTTCGTCGGAGAACGAAGGCGGCTTCTGGCTCGTCGTCGAAGGCGCGGACGGGACGACCGGCGACTACTCGCTCAGGCTGCAGTGCGATGCGCCGTTCTGCGGCGACCTCATCGTGAACGCGGGCGAAGAGTGCGACCTCGGTCTCGACGATCCCGACGACACGTGCTCCGACACCTGCCAGGACGTCGGCGCGGACGCCGCCGAGTCGTGCGCGACCGTCGAAGCGCCGTTCCCGCTCGCGGCTGGCCTGACCGTGCTTCCCGATGAGGGCGTGTGGTTCACCAACGCCGGCGCGAGCCACGACAGCATCGGCAGCTGCGCCTACGCAGGAGAGGTGAACGGCAAAGACGAGGTCTTCGCGTTCAGCCCCGACGTCAGCGGAACGCTGACGATTTCGACCGGCCTAGACGCCCTGGGCAACCCCGTGTGCACGACCTTCACCGAGCCCGAGTGTTGGTACTCGTTCCTCTACGTCCGCGAGGCGACTTGCGACACCGGGACCGAGGTTGCGTGCGCCGAGATCGATCTCGGCACCGGCATCACCACGACGTCGTTCTCGGTCGTCGCGGGGCAGACCTACTACCTCTTCGTCGACGGGCTGAACGACCAGTTCTACTCGTACGGTCCCTACACGCTCCACTTCGATCTTCAGTAGGCCCGACATGCAGCGCGCTGCCGCCCCCGTTCTCCTCGGCCTTCTCTGGGCGAGTCCTGCGCTCGCCGAGCCCGGGTTCTCGCTCCACGCCGACGTTGCGGCCGCGACTCCGGTCGGCGACGCCAAGTCCGAACAGTTCGGCTGGGGCGGCACCGGCACGGTCTCTCCCGAGCTCGTCCTCCACGAAGTCGTCGGACTCGAGCTCTCGGTCGGCGCAGTCATCTTGAGTGACGGCACCGGCTCCGATCCCGAAGGCGTCGCGCCCACCGCGATGGGGGGTGCGGCGCTGGTAACGGCCGGCCCGCGGGTTCGCCCGCTGGCGACGCTCGCCGAGCGACGGAGCGTGCTCGATTTGGACGGTTTCTGGATCGCCGGCGACGTGGGCGCGGCCATTACGGGCGGCGCCATCAGGCCGGCGATCAAAGCCTCGCTCGGTTGGGATGCGCTCAGCGACGTCCTGGCCGCCGGGCCGTTCGTAGGCTTCGTTCAGGTGATCGAGCCGGACGCTTCGAGCCTTCGGCCAGAGGACGCACGGATCGCGATGTTCGGGCTGCACGGGACGTTGCTCCCTGCGACGCGCCGGTCCTCGAGCGCCGCCGAAGCGCAGGACGTCGCCGTCGAGAAGGTGACGTCGCCCGAGGCGGCGCCGCCTCCGGATCGCGATCACGACGGCGTCATCAGCATCGTCGACGCCTGCCCCGACGAGCCGGAGACGATCAACGGCATCCTGGACGACGATGGCTGCCCGGATACCGAAGACTTGCACGTCGCCGGGCGATTCATCGTCCTCGACGAGCGCATTCACTTCTCGAGCGGCACGTCCGACATCAATCCCGGTAGCCGATCGGTCGTCTCCAACCTGGCGGCGTTCCTCGCCCAGCACCCCGAGTACGCGGTCATCCACATCGGCGGTCACGCCGACGACCGCGGCGCGGAAGACTTCAACCTGAAGCTGTCCGAGGCCCGCGCACGCGTGGTCCGCGACCTCCTCGTCCGCGAGGGGATCGAGCCCGCCAGGCTGACCGTCGACGCATGGGGCGAGAGCAAGCCGCTGGCGAAGGGGCGGAGCGAACGGGCCCATGCCGAGAATCGACGCGTCGAGCTCGAGATCCTCGAGCGGGCGGAGGTTTCGAAATGAGAGCCGCGGTTCTCTTTGCAGCGTGCCTCTCGCTCCTCGGGTGCGACGCGTTGCTCACGGGGGGCAAGTGCCTCTCCGGCTACCAGCAACAAGATGACAAATGCGTCGTCGTCGATGACTCCGGTCCCGACGGCGAAGGCGCGAGTGCACCAGACGGCGGCGGCGATGGCGCCACGACCGGCGGCCCTCTCGCAACAGGAGGCGGAGGCGCAGGCGGCGGTGGCGGGCTGGAGTGCGGCGCCCTGGTCGAATGCTTCGGCAGCTGTGTCGACGTCTCGACCGATCCGAATCACTGTGGCGGCTGCGGGATCGTCTGCCCCTCCGGCATCTGCGAAGAAGGCGCATGCGTCGGATCGTCTGCAGGCCACGTGATCGCGGTCGGCCTCGAGTCCAACGCCTCGCCGGCGGGAACGTGGGGGCTCCACGTCGTCGGGAGCGCCGTGCTCGTTCATCCCGCCGATCCCGTTCACGTCGTCACGTACCGCGACGCATCGCACGCGAGCGTCGTGTCGCTCGAGGACTTGACGGAGGCCGAGGTCGAGTCGCGCGGCCGATCGGTCGAGATCCTCCGAAAGGGGGCCGACGACGTCCCTGCGATTCTCTCCGCCGGAGCCGCGGACGTGCTCCTCCTGACCAGCTCGGCGGCGGAGCTCGTCGCCGCCAGCCCGTCCGCCGGCGCGGCGCTCGGCCAAGCGCTCGACGGCTTCTTCGCAGAGGGCGGAGTCGTCGTCGTCGTCTCGACGTCGGGAAAGCAAGACGCGCTCGAGTCGCTTCTCGATGGCGCCGGCCTGCTCCCTGGGCTGTCGATCGTCGCCGCCGGTCCCGGCGCGTATACGGTGACCTCGTGGACGGACTCGGTCGCGGCCGGCCTCGTCTCGCCGTTCGCTGCTTCGGACGTAGCCAGAGGCTTCGTGCTGCCTTCATCGAGCGACGCGACGAGCGTAGTGGTCGACCAGCTGGGCGTGCCGGTCGTCGTCCATCGTGCTGTCGGTCCGCTTTAGGTCGCTGGTCGGGGCCCGACTCGCCGGTTGTCCCAAGGAGCCCATGAGGAGTCACCGAGCAACGTCTCAGCACGTCGATGCAAAGCTGGCTGTCGCGGAGCTGACGGCGGGCTGGGAGGGTGCCGCGCCGGAAGTCGCGTTCGTCTTCTGCTCGTCGAAGCAGAATGCGGACGACGTAGCGGCAGCCCTCGCCGAGCGTTGGCCGACGGCCGTGACGGTCGGCTGCTCGACGACGGGGGAGCAGCTCGACGGCGATCCGTTGTCCGGCTCGGTGACGCTCTGTGCCCTCGCCGACTCGGGCGTGAAGTGGACGGCCGCTTGCATCGAGGACCTCGGCACCTTCGACGAAGGGCGGGCGCGCGCCGCCGCGAGCTCGTTCGCCGAGGCCGCGGGTATCGAGGCCGACGGCTTCGACCCCCGTCATCACTTCGCGATCGTGCTGATCGACGGGCTCTCGATGCGCGAGGAGGCCGTCTCGGCGACGCTTGCGGACGCGCTCGAAGGCATCTCCGTGGTGGGTGGCTCGGCCGGCGACGACCTCGCTTTCTCGAAGACGAAGGTATTCCTCAACGGGAAGGCGGCATCGAACGCCGCGGTCGTGGTGTTCGGCGCGACGGAGCGTCGCTTCAGCGTCATCAAGCACCAGCATTTCACCGCGACCCCGCGGCACCTGGTCGTGACCAGCGTCGACCCGGCACGGCGCCGCGTCTACGAGCTCGACGGTCTACCCGCCGCGGTTGCCTATGCACGGGCCCTCGGCCTCCCGCGCTCGGAGCTGACGGATGAGGTCACCTTCATGAACCCGATCGTCTTCGAGGTTCAGGGGCAGATCTACGTTCGATCGGTACAGCGGATCGAGCCCGACGACTCGATGGTCTTCTACTGCGCCGTCGAGGAGGGCATGGTCTTGTCGATCGGCGACCACAAGCCGATGGCCACGTCGCTCGAGGCCGACCTCGCCGACCTCGTCCGAGCCCCGGCCGACTTCATGATCACCTTCAACTGCATCCTGCGTGCGCTGGAGGCGAAGAAGACCGACTGCCGAGACCAGCTCGGCATGACGCTGAAGCGTGCGAGTCGCTGCTCCATTGGCTTCGACACGTATGGAGAGCAGCTCGGGGGACTCCACATCAACCAGACGCTCGTCGCGTTGGCGATTCATTCGTGAGGAGAGCACGAGCATGGACACCGATTGGAAGCAGAGAGCGGAGTCGGCCGAAAAGACGGTAGAAGTCCTCAAGAGAAGGGTCCTCGCGCTCTATGCCGGCGACGCCACGTCGTTCCAACGCCAGCTCCGTCGGGCCGAGCGCCGCCAAGAAGACGCGCGACGCAAGCGTGAGCTCACCGAGATGCGCGCAGCCGAGCTCAAACGCCATAGCGAGGAGCTCGAACGAGAGGTCGCCGCGCGGACGCGTGACATCAGTGTCATCCTCGACAACGTGATGAGCGGGTTCTTGATCGTCGGTCCGGACCGGATCGTCCGCTCCGGTTACACCGCGAGCTGCGCTCGATTGCTCGGCACCACCCACGTCGCCGGGGCGCCGATCGAGCAGCTGCTGAGGATGACCGACACAGCCCTCATGGAGCTCGTGGCGCTCGGGTTCGAACAGTTCTTCGAGGATGTCTTGCCGGACACCGTATGCCTCGAGCAGATTCCTGTCGTCTATACGATCGGCAAGACCACGCTGCATGTCGAATGGCGCCCGCTGAGGAGCGTGGTGGGTACGCCCGAGGCCGTGTTCCTGAGCATTACGGACGTGAGCAAGCAGCTCGAGGCAGAGCGCGACGCCCGCGAGAACAAGAGGCTCGTGCGGATTGTCGGGCAGCGAGAGACATTCCGAACCTGCGTAGGCGATGCACGCGAGCTCCTTCGAGCGGCGATGGATGCTTCGGAGGCGGGCGACGACGTCTTCGTGAGGCGCGCGCTCCACACCGTCAAAGGCAACGCCGGGGCATACGATCTCGAGGACGTCGTCAGGGTCTGCCACCAGGCCGAGAGCCTGCGCTCCGTCGGCGCCGACGACGTCGCGGCGGTCGAGCACGCGCTTCGCCAGTTCGTCGACCGCCATGGCAAGGTGCTCGACTTTCGGTACGACGAGGTGGAGACCACGTTCCCGGTGACCGAGACCCACCTCAACGGCCTCATGAAGATGAGCGCGACGAGGCCCGAGCCCGCCGACATCGCCCGGTGGACGGCCCGCGTCGTCCTCAAGCCGATCGATCACGTGCTCGGCCCCGTCGAGTCGTTCGTGTCGAACACGGCCCAGCGGTTCGGCAAGGCCGTTGGCTTCGAGGTCGTCGGCGGCGAGACGGTAGTCGACAGCTACCTGCTCAAGCCTGTCGTAAATAACCTCTGCCACCTCCTGCGCAATGCGGTCGCGCACGGCGTCGAGCCCGTCGACGAGCGTGGCGTCAAGCCTGAGCGCGCGCTCGTCCGCATCGTGGTCTCGGAGACGGACGGAGACTGGACCATTCGCGTCAGCGACGACGGGCGCGGAATCGACACCAGAGCCCTCGTCGCCAAGGCGGTCGAGCGAGGGGCCATCAGCGCCCAGGAAGCTGCGGCGCTGAGCCCCTACGCGCGGTGCGAGCTCGCGTTCATCGACGGAGTCTCGACAGCGACGGAGGTGACCGAGGTCTCGGGGCGCGGCGTCGGCATGGCAGCGGTCCGAGCCGCAGTGGAGGCTGTCGGCGGCAGGGTCGCCATTCAGTCGATCCCCGGCGTCGGGACCGATGTCGACCTGATCCTCCCGAAGCCGGCGGCGCTGAGGAACGATTCGCGGCGCCCCGCGCGCACGCCCGAAGCGCTGGCGTAGCGCAGTCGATTGGGCCGTGGCGGCTCTGAGGCTCACGGATACTGCATGCCTTGCCCTGGGCACGAGTCGCCGCCGCCGGCACCGCAGATGTCTTCTACCCAGCTCCCCGCGTCGGCAACGCATCTGTCGATGTCGTTGGGCACGTCGCGCGCGCAATCCAAACAGGCCTGCACGAGACACACCTCGCCGGACGGCGCGCACTTCGCCAGCGCCTCGTCGGCGCTCGCCTCGGAGACCTTGCCCGAATCCACGACGAACCCCTTTTCGGCTTCGAAGCACGCGTCGAACGTCCCTCGGCCGTAGAAAGACTCGAGCGCCTCCGCGCCGCGGCAGCCGAGTCGCGTCTCGCAATACGCCGTGACGAACGCCTCCGCACGCGTTTGGCCACTGCCGCCACCGCCTCCGCCTTGGGTCGCCGCGCCGTCGTCAGCGCAACCAACCGAGAGCAACAACGAGACGGCCCCCACGGTTCGAAAGATGAGCATGCGAAGAACCTCCGTCGCCACGCCAGAGCAATGGCCGTGCCACTCCGCCCCAAGGCGGACGCCGGGCGATCGCGGCTCTCTCGAATGCTCCCTGGGTGTCCCGGCACTCAGTCGCTGCTGCTTCTTCACCCCAGGCACCATGACAATCCTCACGAGAGGAGAGGGTGATGGGCCGTGATGACGCTCTTTTCGATCGAGCGCCGACTTCTTCAGGCCGCATTCCTCGCTGGAGGGCGCGACCAGCGCGATTCCGACGGAAATCGACACAGGACGGTCGTGCCCTCACCGGACCGCGATCTCAACTGGATGTGGCCGCCCAGCTCGGACACCGCTGCGCGTAGGGCCCCCAGACCGATTCCACGACCCGAGACGTCGGTTGCTTCCGTGCGGGTCGAAAAGCCGTCGGAGAAGAGAGCCTCTTCGAGCTCCGCGAGGCTCGTGTGTGCGAGGTTCGCGGCGCGCGCGCGCTCGGCGACCCGGTGCCAGTCGACTCCACGGCCGTCGTCTTGGATGCTGATGACGAGCTCGGTGCCCTCGAACGCTGCCGCCAGGCGGACGCGCCCTTGGGGGGCCTTGCCGGCGGCCAAGCGGTCCTCCGGATCCTCGAGCCCATGATCGACGGCGTTGCGAATCGCGTGCACGAACGAAGACCAGAAGGACTTCCAGCGCTGTGGGTCGAGTCGCACATCGACGGCTTCGACCTCGACGAGGACCTCGCCGCGCTCCAGACGCCGAGCGAGGGAACGAGCATGCTCGGCCGCGCGGCCGAGCGCAGTCTTCATGGAGTCGTACCGCAGCTCCGCGACCATCCGATCGAGCGCAGCGTGGCTCGCCGCGGTTCGCACTGCGGCTCGCAGCGCGGAGTAATCGTCAATGCTGATTTCAATCGTTCCGGCGCGCGTCTCGAGGACGCGCCCCACACGATCGCAGAACTCACTCCACAGCCGCTCGAGTGCGTCGAGGGACGACGGGACGAGCCGCCCCTGGTCGAGCTCGCCCTCGAGCTCGTGGCACATGCTCGCGACGCTACGGACGCCGTAGAAGCCGCAGTTGGCTTTGAGCGTGTGGAGCACCCGTTTCAGCGCTGGATTCGTCATGTCGAGCTGCCGTGCGAGCTTCACCCCCTCCTTGATGAACTGCAGGAAGCCCGTCCGATCGCGGACGGCGTGATCGAGCGCGGTCGCAAGCTCGCGCTGCTCGGTTTCGGCACGCTCACCTTCGACCACGGCTGTGATCTCGGTCACTACGACGACGACTTGCGACAGTGATTCGCCCGCCATCAGCGGTCTGTACTCCACATGGAAGGTGTGGTCGCCGGAAGCGAAACGACTCGGCAGCTGATTGAGGCAGAGCTCGATCGGAAGGACGCCGTCGGTCAGCGCCGACCATCCGACTTCGAGCCGTTCGCGGAAGGACCCGTCGGAGCGCCCGAGGTAGCTCCATAACCGTTCGTCCATTCCGGGCTGGCCGAACCAGACCTCGGTGATGGCCGATCGGCGGCCGATGAGCGCACCCTTGTCATCGCAACACAAGAACCCCTGTCCGACGTTGTCGAGGATGAGGCGGAGCTCCTGGTTGTGGCCCGCGAGGGCGCTCATCGCTCGCTCCTTGGCCCGCTCGAAGATCCACGCGAGCGCGACGAGCGTGACCATGAGCAGCGGGATGTCCTGGAGCAAGATGTCCGGACGTCTCGCGGGCTCCAGGCCGACCGGCCAAGGCTCTCCTGCGCGATCCGCGGCGTAGAACGCGACGACGATTGCCACGTGAAGAGCCCCCATGGCCACCGCGAGCCGCTTGCCCGAAACGAGCATCGCCGCGATCGGGACCATGCACATCCACCACAGCGACGTGGAGTGGACACCGCCCGTGTAGTAGGCGGTCGACGCGAGGACTCCGAAGACGAGCGCGCTGATGTACAGGCCGGTCCAGGCGAGCGAATTTCTCAGCCGGAGCGTGAGCGGCAGGAAGCAAAGCAGCAGCGCGCCCATCGAGATGAACACGGAGAGCGCGGGGAACCCTTCGTAGGCATAGGTAGGAATGTAGACGGCGCACTGCGCCAGGAGCGCAAGGGCGAAGTAGATCGCGATCCGCGCCTTCCTGAGCGTCTCTTGGTCCCCCTCACGCAGGCGCGTAGGGATCAGGCGATCGATGTCGATGACGCGGAGAAGACTGCGCACACTCATGCCCAAGGCCTCTACGCAGAAACGGCCGCTTGGGCCCCAAGCTTTAGCGGCCTCTGCGCGCGCTACGGGGCCGATGCGCTATGCGTTCGAAGGTGGAGGGCTCGACGCCGCCCGCCACCGACCGGCGGACGTGCTGGAAGGGGGCTATGGCACGTTGCGTTGGTCTCGACGAACATGGGGAAGCCATGAGCCCGTTGGTTCCGGATCCGAGCGTCGATGCCCTCGAGATCGTCTGGGAGGAGTCGGCCAATTTCAGCGGCCCGCGGGTGGTCGATTGCCCCACCGAGCTCAGGTTGATCCGCGATCTCTTGACCAGACGCTGGTGGCAGAGCTTCGCCCGCTTCATCCTACCGGGGGTGTCGCTGCGTCATGGCCGCGTCTATGAATACAGCGGCTTCCGCTTCCCGAGCGATCTCGATCCGGACGAAACCCCGTTCGACGGTGTCCAGATGTTCGATCCGATCGAGACCATCCGACTGAGCGAGCCGACGTTCGTTCGCTTGATGGCCCGCTACTTCGAGGCGATCGTCGAAGGCGCGAGCCGGAACGACAAGCCCGAGATTCACGCCGACTGGTGGGAGGACTTCGCGGCCGGCGCTCGCACGATCGCGGGGGATGGTTGGGTTTAACGCGTGAGCATCGCGATCGGCTCGATCGCGCGCGAAACGCACGCACCCGCCGCGAAGCACTTCGCGCACGGTCGATTGACGGAGCTCACGATCGCCCGGGAATTCGAGTTGCGATCGCGGGCACGGTGGCTGCAATCCAGCGCGGCCATGCGCCTACTTCTGGGAATCTCGCTCTCGCTGTTCGCAGCAATGGTCGCCGGCGATGCGTTCGCCGGCGAAGACGAAG